>NZ_CP114598.1:1987556-2318815 GCF_030848305.1 Akkermansia muciniphila
GGGCATTCAAGAAGCAGGGCATCAAAGTGATGACGGGAGCTTCCGTAGAATCCGTTGCGGAAACCTGTGACGGACAGGTCAAGGCCAGCGTGAAAAACAGCAGGGGACAGGAAGAGGAAATCACGGCGGATGTCTGCCTGGTGGCCATCGGCGTGAAGCCGGTTGTTCCCGCCGCGCCCGGCCTGGACCTGGAGCTGACGGAAAAGGGATTCATCAAGGTGAATGACCGTTATGCAACTTCCATTCCCGGCGTGTATGCGGCAGGCGATGTGATCGGCGGCGTGCTGCTGGCGCATACGGCTTCTTTTGAAGCTGTGCAGGCAGTAGAAGGCATGTTTAATCCGGACTATCAGCCCAGACAGGTGGGCTTTTTCCCGAGCTGCACATATTGCTACCCGCAAGTGGCTTCCGTAGGTAAAACGGAACGCGCTCTCAAAGAGGCGGGCGTGGAATACAAGGTGGGGAAATTCCCCTTCCAGGCCATTGGCAAGGCTGTAGCCGCCGGAGAACCGGACGGTTTCGTAAAAACCCTGTACGGCGCCAAAAACGGAGAACTCCTGGGCGCCCACATCGTGGGGCCGGAAGCCACGGAACTGATTGCCGCGCTGGGCATCAGCATTCAGGCGGAACTGACGGACGAGGACATCCACGCCACCATTTTCGCCCATCCCACGCTGTCTGAGGCCATCCATGAATCCATGCTGGCTTCCGAGGGAATCGCCATCCACATGTAACGGTTTTCAATGGAAGAGCCCCATCCGGGGTTCTTCCATTCATTCCTTTGTCATGCAAACGGGTGAATGACAATCTGCGTTGAAAAAAGACGTTCAAGGATAAGCTTGTTGATGAGGGCGGCAGCGTCAACAATTCCCGTAAGTTTATCAGACAGGCTCTAAGCAGGATTGATAGTCAATGTAGTAGATTGACTGCAAGTTTTGGAAAGTCGCGGTTTGCTTGTTTATATCATCAAGGAACGGGGATAACCTGGAAACCACAGGCAACAGGGCCATTTGCGGCACGAGTGGGCAGACAACCGCGAAAACGGAGCGGGAGTAATCCAAAACGGCTCATGCCGCATTGAAGTACGGAAAAGAAAGGGCAAGAAGATTTTGGAAACAGTTCCGAAACAGTTCCGCTTCAGCCTCTGTTTTCGTTTTTTGTTTGCGTGATGAATGGGAAGTTGTTTGACACTAATTTATGGGGAAAATATATTTATAACGTATAGATAACTCCTCGCATTTATTTCTTCTCCAATATTTTCTGTTTTCTCTTTACCGGGTGTCTGATGACAGTTTTCAGTTTGCCCACATCACATTTGCGTGGATCGGAAAGATAAATTTCGTGATGATAACGAGTATCGGTAATATCGATCTCATATCCATTGGCATTTGCGTATTCTTCCATCTGGCGGATGGTTTCGGGTTCGTTATCATAAGAGCCGAGGTGCAATGCATTGAACGCAATCGCCTTCTTCATAGGTAAGAAAATCCACCGTTGAAAAGTCCTTCTTTTTCTTTTTGGTTGCTTCCTCGATTGCCCACTCAAGATCTTCCTTAGTCACAAAGTCTGGTAAACGGATAATAGAAATAAATTTAAAATTTTCTTTATGGCCATAGTCCATTCCATCGCTACCATTTTGCCACCAAAAGCCTTCAAGAGGCGGGACAATATACTCAAAAAAGCCTTTAATCTTGCGAGAACTCTTATAGCTCATTTTGATAGTATAGGCAATTCCGTAAAGTAGTTCAATGGAGCGTTGGTATTCTCCACCCTCATCATTGGGATTTCCCTTGCCACGAACTGCTATGTAATTCATTTTAGGAATAGTAACTATTGCCGGTTTGTTCTTCGGCATGTAAAATTCCTTGTATTCTTTCTTATAATCAAAAACCATGCTTAACACTCATTGAAATTATTTTTTCTTATTATGCCATTTATGAATTTTTAGAATCATAAAGGGAAAAGCGGAAGTAAATAAAAGACTGGGCGCAACAGGCGAAATTTTTTGAAAATACAGCGGTTTTAGAGTGATTGATTTTTTAATTGCGATTTGCTGATTAGTTCAATCGATTCAAATATGGCACATTTCTCTGTTACAAATAATCCGTATTTTATATATGCTTCAACTATCCAGTTCGTCAAGCGGAGGGTGTATTTTTTATAAAGAGCTTGAAGAATCCCCCTCCCTAAAAATTTTCCCCTTCCCTTGAAAAGCGCCTCTTGACAAAAGACCTGGGGGATTCATTTCCTGAATACTTGGAAAATTAAAAAAGATATTTGTTTTTTTCTTCTTGTTATTTAGACTTTTTCCCTGCGGCTCCTCATAACTCGAATACTGGATTTTCCACGGCGTTTTTGACGGCAACGAGAAATTGCACGGCCTGCTTGCCGTCCACCAGGCGGTGGTCGTAGGAAAGGGCCAGGTACATCATGGGCCGGACGACGATTTGGCCGTCCCGGACCACGGGGCGTTCCTGAATGGTGTGCATGCCCAGAATGCCGCTTTGGGGAGGGTTCAGAATCGGGGTGGAAAGAAGCGATCCATACGTGCCGCCGTTGGAAATGGTAAAGCATCCGCCTTGCAGGTCCTGCATGGACAGGTTTCCGCTACGTGCTTTTTCCGTCAGGACGGCGAGTTCCTGTTCCAGCTCCGGAAACGTTTTCCGGTCACAGTCCCGCAGCACGGGGACGACGAGACCCTTGTCCGTGCCAATGGCTACAGAGATGTCATAGTACAGGTTTTCCACGATGTCCGCGCCGTCAATTCTGGCGTTGACCTGGGGCACTTCCTGCAAGGCCTTGACTACTGCCTTGATAAAGAAGCTCATGAAACCAAGCTTGGTTCCGTGCCGTTCCCGGAATTCTGCATGGAATTGTTTGCGGAGTTCCATCACGGAGGACATGTCGCATTCGTTGAACGTGGTGAGGATGGCCGCCTGGCGCTGGGCCTCCATCAGACGGGCCGCGATGGTGCGGCGCAGCGGACTCATGGGTTTTCTGATGAAGCGCGGAGCAATTTCCTTTTCTGCCTCCCTGTCCTCTCCGGCAGGAATCTGTTCCGGGAGGGGGACTTTCCCGTGTGGCTTTTGTCCCGGAAATTCCGCAGCTGGGGCGGAAGGCGCGGAAACGGGGGCCTTCCGTGTTTCCGGCGAGGTCGTTTTTTTCGGCTCAAGCGGTATGAGCGGAGCTTCCCTTTCCGGTGCGGCTGCGGTTCCGTCAGCGGAAGAAATGCGGCCAAGAACTGCGCCGATAAGGGCTTCTTCCCCTTCCGGAACGAGGATTTCCAGTACGCCGCTTTCTTCCGCCTCCAGATCCGTGGAAACCTTGTCCGTTTCCAGCGTCACCAGCGTATCGCCTTTGGCTACCGGATCGCCGGCGTTCTTGTGCCACGCGGCTACGGTGGCGGAGGTGACGGATTCTCCAAAGTTGGGAGTCAGGATGTCGCTCATGGGAAGAAGATGGGTTCAGGATTGCGCCCGCGGCCCGAAGGCAGCGGCGAGAAGTCTTTTTTGCGCGGCGGCGTGCAGGGCCTTGGCTCCTTCCGCAGGGCAGGCCATGGGCGGCCGTCCCGCATAGCGGAAGGAGGTGGCGAAGAGGCGCCCCAGCCTGTTCCGCAGGTGGCCCCAGGCCCCCATGTTGGAGGGTTCCTCCTGGCACCAGACGAAGTCGCGCACTTTCTGGTAGGGTGCCAGCAGGAAGGTGAGCTGTTCCCGGGCCAGAGGATAGATTTGTTCCAGACGGATGATTACCGTGTCTGCAATATTCCGTTCCTTCCGGTAGGCGGCCAGGTCATAATAAACTTTCCCGGTGCAAAAGACGGCGCGCGTCACCTGATCCGGCGCGGGAGCGTCCGGGTCCGGGAGCACTTCGCGGAAACGGGAGGGGGCCAGAAATTCCCGGTGCGGGGAGACGGCCTCCGGACGGGAGAGCAGACTTTTGGGCGTGAAGACGATCAGGGGCTTGTGCAGATTTCGGTGCACCTGGCGGCGCAGGGCGTGGAAGTATTGGGCCGGGGTGGTGGGGTTGATGACCTGCATGTTGTCGTCCGCGCAAAGCTGGAGATAGCGTTCCATGCGGGCGCTGGAGTGTTCCGAGCCCGCCCCTTCATAGCCGTGGGGCAGCAGCAGCACCATGCGGTTTTTCTGGCGCCATTTGGCCTCCGCGGCCGCAATGAACTGGTCCACAATAACCTGTGCTCCGTTGGCGAAGTCCCCGAACTGGGCCTCCCACATGACCAGAGCGTCCGGGCTGTCCAGCGCGTAGCCGTATTCAAAGCCCAGCACGGAGGCTTCCGACAGAGAGGAGTTGTAAATGCGGAACGCGGTAGTGCCGTGGTTCAGCTTTTCCAGAGGAGTGTACAGGGAGCCGTCATTGAAGTCATGCAGGACGGCGTGCCGCTGGGAGAAGGTGCCGCGCTGGCAGTCTTGGCCGGACAGGCGCACGGTGTGGTTTTCCGCGAGCAGGCTGCCCCAGGCCAGGGATTCCGCCATGGCCCAGTCCAGCGGTTCGCCTTCCCGGAAGGCCTCCCTGCGGCGAGCCAGGAAGCGTTTTTCCAGCGTGGGGTGAGGCGTGAAGCCGTCCGGCAGTTCCGTAAGGATATTTCCGATGCGCTGGAACAACTCCGGGCTGATTCCCGTCCGTATGCTGGTACGCGGGATGGGCGTTTCATCCGCATCCTGCGCGGTGGCGGGCAGGAGATAGTCCGCGGAATTTTCCTTCATTTGCAGGTAGGCCTGTTCCATGCCCTCCCAAAGGTCTTTCCTGATGTCCCGCTCCTGCTGTTCCGTCAATTCCCCGCGTTCCCTGAGCGCCGTTCCGTACAGGGCTGCGGCGGTGGGACGCGCCTCAATCCGCTTGGTCTGCATGGGCGCGGTAAAGGCGGCCTGATCCGTTTCATTGTGGCCCAGACGGCGGTAACAGTACATGTCCAGAATGATGTCCCTTCCGAATTTCTGGCGGAACTGGAGCGCGAAGTCCGCCGCCCATACCAGGTCTTCCGGGCTTTCTCCGTTGATATGCAGGATGGGGGACTGGAGCATCTGGGCCACGTCCGTAGCGTAGCGAGAGGAGCGGGCTTCGTCCGGGCCGGTGGTGAAGCCGATCTGGTTGTTGATGACGAGATGCACGGTGCCGCCCGTGCGGTAGCCTTTCAGCAGGGAAAGATTGAGCACTTCCGCCACGATTCCCTGCCCAGAGAAAGCGGCGTCTCCGTGCAGGACGAGCGGCAGCACATGCTTGCGTTCCGCGTCTTGCAGGTTGTGCTGCATGGCCCTGGCTCTGCCTTCCACCACGGGATACACGGCTTCCAGATGGCTGGGGTTGGAGGAGAGGCGGATGTGGAGGTCATGCCCGTCCACGTGGCGCGTGGCGGCGTAGCCGAGGTGGTATTTGACGTCGCTCCTGCCGATGGGGGATTCCGGCAGGTAGTCCGGCGTGAATTCGTGGAAGATGGTTTTCAGCGGTTTGTGGAGGATGTTGGCCAGCACATTCAGCCTTCCGCGGTGGGCCATGCCCATTTCAATGTGGGATACTCCGGCGACGGGGCAGCGCTTGATCATGGCGTCCAGCAGGACGATGGCTCCTTCCCCTCCTTCCAGGGAGAAGCGTTTTTTCCCCATGAAGCGCTTGCCCAGGAATTCCTCAAACAGTTCCGCCCTGCAGAGATGGAAGAAGGCTTCTCTCCGGACTTCCGGGCCATAATCCACGCCGTTTGCCCGGAGCTGGATTTTTTCTTCAATCCAGGAGCGGATTTCCAGATTGTCTATGTGGTGGTATTCAAATCCGATGGCTCCACAATAGATTTTTTGCAGCCGATTGATGATTTCACGGAGAGTGAACGTTCCTCCGTCCATGAAGGTGCCGATGTTGACGGGCTGGTCCAGATCCTCTTCTCGGAATCCCATATCTTCCGGATTGACAGGGGAACGGGGCCGGTCCGGCGGCTCCAGCGGATTGAAGCGGGCGCATTGGTGTCCCATGACCCGGTAGGCCCGGATGAGCAGGCTGATGCGCCCGCGGCCTTCCGCGCTTTCCGGAGGAACGGTATAAAGGGACGTGTCCGCATCGGTCCCTGTGTTTTCTTTTTTTCCGAGGGCTTCTCCGCTCCCCAGTTCGTAGCCCTCGAACCAGGCTGCCCAGAGAGGATCTACGGACAGGGGATCGTTTTTCCATGATTGATGGAGCGCCGTAATTTCCTCCGGAGGGAGTTTGGAGAAGATGGAGGCATGCATGCGGCAGAGCGGATGGTACGGGGCGTTTTCAGTTCTCTGATCGCTATTTTTGCCCGCAGGGCGTCAATAACTGTGTTCGTTGAGCTGAACTTTTCCACGGAAGACCCAGTAAATGGCGGCGGAATAAGCCAGAACGAGCGGCACGCCCATGATGGCTATGTATGTCATCACGACCAGGCTTTCCCGCGTGGATGAGCCGTTGGCGAGCGTCAGGGAGTGTTCCGGGTTGGGCATGGAGTAAAGCAGGTTGGGGAACATCGCTGTCCCGAAGAGAGCCATCATGCAGCCCATGGTGGAGCAGGAGGCGACGAAGGCCCAGCCCGGACGGTTTCTGTGGATGAAGAGCCAGATGGACGCGATGGAAATGACCGCCAGGGCGGCGATGCCGTAAATCCAGGGGGAGCGTTCCAGGGCCGCCGCTACGTGCGGAACATACAGCAGGGTGGCAGCCCCGTGCAGGATGATCAGGACAGTGAAGATGATGACGCAGGGTCTGAGCAGTTTCCTGATTTGTTCCTGAAGGCTGCCCTGGGTTTTCATTAGCAGGTAGATTCCCCCGTGCATGGAGAACAGGGCGACCGTCGTCAGCCCCAGAAGAACGGAATAAGGATTCAGCAGGCTGAGGAATGTTCCGGTGAAGTTTCCCTGCTCATCCAGAGGAATGCCTTTGGTAACGTTCCCCATGGCTACGCCGATGAGCAGGGCCGCCAGAAGACTGCTGATGGAGAAGGTGGTATCCCATCCCCTGCGCCACCATTTCATGGGCTGCTTGCTTCTGAATTCAATGGACACGGCGCGGAAGATAAGGGTGAGGAGCAAGAGCATGAAGGCCAGGTAAAACCCGGAGAAGACGGAGGCGTACACGTATGGAAAGGCGGCGAAGAGGGCGCCTCCGCCCGTGATGAGCCAGACTTCGTTTCCGTCCCATACGGGGCCCACGGCATTTAGTGTGAGTCTTCTGTTTTCATCGCCCTTGATGAAAAGCTGAAGGGCGCCGGTTCCCAGGTCAAAGCCGTCCAGAATGGCGTATCCGGAGAAAAGCACGCCGACGAGGATGAACCAGATGATTTGCAGGTCTGCGAGAGTGAGATTGTCCAACATGGTTTTAAAAGAGGGGTGAAGATTAGTCTTTGACAAAAGGAACCTGGAGTTTGCCTTCCCCGGCGCCGTCGTCTTCCTCAGTTTCCTGATCCGGACCTTTGTGAATTTTATGGGTGATTTGATAGAGGAAGAGGGCCAGCAGCAGGGCATAAATGATAAAGAACATACCCAGGGAGGAAAGGGCTTCCGCCGCGGTGAGGGTGGGGGATACGGCGTGTTCCGTTCTCAGGATGCCGTACACAATCCATGGCTGGCGCCCCAGTTCCGCTACGGCCCAGCCCGCCTGGTTGGCTATTTGCGGGCCCAGTACGGAGAAAACGAAGCACCAGAGCAGCCAGCTCTTCTGGAAGAGCCAGCCCTTTTTCCAGCCCCACAGGCCCACCAGAAACAGGGCCGCCAGGGCGCAGCCGATCAGGATCATGAGATGGAAGGAGTAAAAGACGGGCAGGATGGGAGGGCGTTCGTCCTGCGGGATGCCGTTCATGCCGGTGATGGCCGTGTCCAGGTCATGATGGGTCAGGAGGGTGAGCAAGTATGGGATGGAGATGCCCGTCACTTCATGGGTGGACGGGTTCATCCAGCCGATGAGATGGAGAGCCTGGGGAGCGCCGGATTCCATGACGCCTTCCATGGCTGCGAATTTGGCGGGTTGATGGATGGAGACTTCTCGTGCGCTGGAATCTCCCGTGATGCCCATGCCGGCCACGCCGATGAGACCGATGACCAATGCCACCTTAAAACTTTTTTCTGACCCTCCGGTGAAGCGTTTTTTCAAAATATACCAGGCGGAGACGCTGAGGACGAGAGTGGCTCCCGCCAGCCAGCAGCCGGAGAGCGCGTGCGTCAGGCGGTCCACGGTGGATGGATTGAAAACAACGTCATAGAAGCTGGTGATATGGGCCTGGATTTTTCCGTTTACTTCCACCAGCTTGTATCCGGCGGGCGTCTGCATCCAGGAGTTGGCCACAATGATCCAGATGGCGCTGAAATGGGCGCCGAGAGCGACCATGCAGGAGGAAAGAAAGTGCATTTTGGGACCCACCTTGTCCCAGCCGAAAAGCAGGATGGCCAGAAAGCCTGATTCCAGGAAGAAGGCGAAAATGCCTTCTGCCGCCAGAGGACTGCCGAAGATGTCGCCTACGCAGCGGGAATAATCCGCCCAGTTGGTGCCGAACTGGAATTCCATCACGATGCCGGAGGCTACGCCAAGGGCAAAGATAATGCCGAAGATTCTGGTCCAGAATTTGGCCTGCTTGTGGTAGAGGTCATTTTTCGTTTTCAGCCAGAGGCCTTCCAAGGCGACCAGAACCACCCCCAGGCCGATGGTCATCGGCGGGAAGATGTAGTGGAACATGATCGTAATGGCGAATTGGAGACGGGATAATAAGACCGGATCGTCCATGATTGATTGGGGATGAGTGGATGTTTATGGAACAGGAAGACGGCAGCCAAATACCGATACCTTCATACTTTATACATCCCAAGAGAGCCTTTGTTCAATTATTTTCCTTTTCCGCGAATAACTTTTTTAGATTGTGTCTAAAAAAGAACGGATTAACATTGAATGAACACGTCCATTCCTTCTTCCGCCAGAGCAAAAAGCGCCAGCATATCCCTGGGGGAAAGGCGTATGCAGCCATGGGAAGCCGGGGTGCCCAGCAGTTCCGTATCGTTGGTGCCGTGGATGTAAATATAACGGCTCCGGGTATTGGCGTTGTGCGGTTCCAGTCCATCCAGCCACAGAATGCGGGTCAGGATGAAGTCGGAATGTTCATCCATACTTTTCGGGATGGCGGAGGGATAGCGGCCTGCCGGAAGGCGTGAGATGAAAATAGTATCCTCCGGTTCTCCGTCCCCGATTTTTTTGCAGATGCGGAGATGTCCTGTGGGGGTTTTCCCGGAACCTTCTTCATAGCCTGCACCCGCTTTCCCGCTGGAGACGGGGCAGCGGAGCAGGATTTTTCCGGATTTTTCCAGCACCAGTTCCTGGCAGGACAGATTAATGTGTATGGAAGAGGGAGCCATGACAGGGAGGAAGGAGTCAAAGAGGAGTTACTCCTGTTGTGCCATCCGGGTGATGATGGCCTGAATGGCTGTGGTCAGTTGCTGCGCTACCTTGTTGTAGGCCGCCTGTCCGCAGCCGATGGGATCGGCGATGCCGCGGCTGTCCGTGTAGCAGGTGACCAGCCTGACTTTATCCGCATATTCGGGGAAATTGGCAAGCAGGGCAGCCAGGTGGCTCTCCGTCATGGCATAGACATCTGTGGCGTTTTTCATCAGTTCATCCGTAACAGGACGGCTTTCATGGCTGGAAAGGTTGACGCCATGTTCCCGAAGGACGTGAAGCGTCTCCGGGCTGGCCTCCTGACCGGGCCATGCGGCAGTTCCAGCGGAACCGGCTTGCCATTCCGGATGGCGCGAGGAAAGTTTTCGGAACAGGCCTTCCGCCATGGGGCTGCGGCAGGTGTTGCCGGTGCAGACGAAGAGGATATGCTTACGCTGTGTCATGAGTCGGAGCGTTCTCTTTTGGAGTGATGGGGAATAGGTACTTCGTTGGGTTCCTGGTACAGGTTGTCCTGGGGCAGTACATGGCCGGCGCCGCTGCCTGCCGACGATGGAGTGCCGTCGTCTTCCTCGTCTTCATCCTCAGCATCGCGGGAGGGGGAGGAGAGCTGGGGGAACAGGCTGCACGCCAAGGCTACGCACAGTATCGCCGTTACGGGAGTCATGACCGGGAACCATAGATCATGAGCGGAAAACAGATACCATGCGATGAAGGGAACGAACAGGATACAGAGACTCCAGGTGATGAAGCGCCCTCTGCGTTGAAAACGCAAAGCCCATACTGACAGAAGCAGGACGTCCAGCACGATGATCCACTGTACCCAGGCGGGGGCTACGGGTATCAGAATGGCAGGGGCAGGGGCAAGCGCTCCCATGATGCTGCGGACAGTCTGAGCCGCCAGAAGGGATTGCGCGTCCGGCGTGTCGGAAAGGGCGGAGGGTTCGGAAACGAGTACCGCGTCCGCAGAGGAAAGCAGTTTTCTGACGGCAGTGGTATCCGGCGGACGCAGGCCGGACATGACGGGGACGATCACTTCCTTGGTGTCCAGAATGGTGGGGCTGCTGTTTGCTGCCAGAGGGATGCGGCCGTATTTATCTAATGGAATGGAGCGTTTGCCGCCTAGAAAAAGAGTGTCCCCAGGAATGATTCTGATGTCACCGGGTTTCAGATCCAGCGCATTCAGAGCGGCGACCAGGGGAAGAGTGGGAATGATATCTCCCCCCCAGCGGATGAACAGAGGCGGGGAGACCCTGTTTTCCGGAGAAGGGGAAAACAGCTCGTTATTTTCCACAACGCTTCCCAGGAAGGGGGCTGACGCGGTTATTTGCGGAGGTTCCCCTACGAACCTGTCCGCGCGCGGGAACTGGTCCGTCTTTCCTGCGATGTTAGGGGCGGGAATAACCAGGTCTTTCCAATTCGGCGGGAGAGGGGCATGGCGGGAGGACTCGCTCATCTGCCGTCCCAGAGCCTTGTGGCGGAAGCGGTCCAGTTCATATCCCACGGCGGCTTTGACGATGTTGTCCGGCTTTTCTTCCCAGGTCATGGGTGACATCACGTAAACATTCCTGGCTCCCTGTTCATACAGGTGCCGGAACAGCACCGTGTAATCCATGGGATTGGGAGGATAGGCGGCAAAACTGTTCAGTGATGATTCCCGGTGCAGGGAAACCACGGGGAGCTGGGATGTCTGCCCTTTGTTGAAATAATCGTAGGGCTGGAGGACGATGCTGCTTTCCGTGTTCAGACCTTCCGGGCGAACGGTTTGGTATTCCCCTGCCAGCAAACGTTCCGCCGCCTGTTCATAACAGAAAATGGTAGGAGAAAGAAGCGCATACCCCAGAATCCAGCCCAGCCCCAGGGAAATCTGGAACAGGGACAGGACAAGCAGGAATTTGGGGGGAAGCTTCATCAGAAGGGCTGGGAAAAATCATGCTAGCATAGCAGCCAGCGGTTCTGCAAGCGTGGAGCCTGGCAGAAGCCTCCGCAGGTGTCCCAGCCCGGCGGGAATCTGATCCAGATACCAGGTTTTCCCCTGGTTGTGGCCGATATTGGCGTAAGCGCCCAGCATCTGCATAATCCGCTGGAGGGCGCAGGCGCGGAAAATGCGGTGATCTATGGAGTGAGCGGAGATATTTTCCCACTCCCTGAGCAATTCATCCGTTTGTTCCGGTTCCAGACGGGCGTAGCCGTCATAGACCAGGGAAGCCAGATCATATTCCGGACGTCCGCCGCGCATGCCTTGAAAATCAATCAGCCATGTTTTTCCTGCGTGGATATGCACGTTCTGGGACTGGCTGTCCCGGTGGACGGGGCATTCCGGAAGGTCAGCCAGAAACTGCGCCTGCTCTTTCAGGGCGGGATGGTTCAGGAAAGAAGCCGTTTCCAGCCCCAGATGGGCGCCTAGGAAATGTTCGGCGAAATAGGACTGTTCCCAGAGGTACAGAGCCTCGTCAAAAGCGGGCTGGAGGGGGAATTCCTCCGGAAACGGGCAGGAGTGAAGCAGATGGAATTGTTCCATAGCCCGGATGTAACGCAGGCGCAGGGAAGGCCAGGGTTCTTTCCGGAAAGCCAGCAGGTTGGCGTCTCCCAGGTCTTCCACCAAGGCAACTCCGCAGCCGGGGTCGAGAGGTTCGTAATCGTAAATTTCCGGAACGTTGACACCGTGGGCGTGCAGATGCCGGGCTGCGGGAATGAAGGAATCATTGTCCGCACGGTCATTTCCCCACTGGATGCCGATGCATGTGCGGCCGCCAACATGGATGCGGACGATCGTACGGCCGGAGGCCCCCAAAACCAGGGGGCGGAAATCTTCCTGACGTGGAATAATGTGAAAACTCCGGTGAACCAGACGGGACAATTCTTTCATGAAAAGAAGGCGTGGAGGCGGTAAGAGCCTGGCGGATGAAGGATGACAGCGTCCTTCATCCGCCGAAAATGGGGAAAGGCAGGCAATCAGGAGGGGAACTGGCGGTCTTCCCCATAACCGTAATGCTCTACGACGTAATCCACATCCTTGTCTCCGCGTCCGGAGCAGTTTACCAGAATGGCGCCGCCTCTGTTTTCCCGGGCCCACTTCATGGCATACGCGATAGCGTGGGAGCTTTCCAGAGCGGGAATGATCCCTTCGTAACGGGAAAGTTTGAAGAAGGCGTCCACGGCTTCCTCGTCTGTGGCGGTGACATAGTTAACGCGACCGATGTCGTGCAGATAGGCATGCTCCGGCCCTACGGAAGGATAATCCAGACCGCTGGCTACGGAATGGACCGGTCCCGGATTGCCGTCTTCATCCTGAAGCATGATGCTCTCAAAACCGTGCAGTACTCCCTTGCTTCCATAGGAGATGGAGGCGGAATGATCCCCAAGCCTGGGGCCTTTGCCGAGGGGTTCTACGCCATAAATATCCAGCGGATCTCCCAGGAAGGCGGTAAACATGCCCATGGAATTGCTGCCGCCGCCCACGCAGGCGCAGACAGCGTCCGGCAGAAGCCCCGTCATTTCCAGGAATTGTTCCCGGGCTTCCACGCCGATGCACATTTGGAAATCACGCACCATTTGAGGGAAGGGATGGGGGCCAACCACGGAACCGATGCAGTAAATGGAATCCTGGTAACTGTTCAGGTAAGATTCAAAAGCGGAATCCACGGCTTCCTTCAGGCTTTGGAGGCCGTGCGTGACAGGCACCACCTTGGCGCCCAGAATTTTCATGCGGGTGACGTTCGGAGCCTGTTTGGCGATATCTACCGCACCCATGTGGATTTCACATTCCAGGCCGAAGAAGGCGGCGGCCGTAGCCAGCGCCACGCCGTGCTGGCCGGCGCCCGTCTCCGCGATAATGCGCTTCTTGCCCATGTATTTGGCCAGGAGGCCTTCCCCCATGCAATGGTTGAGCTTGTGGGCGCCTGTATGGTTCAGGTCTTCTCTCTTCAGGTAAATTTGAGCGGTGCCCAGATGGCGGGAAAGGCGCTCGCAGTGGTAAACCGGGGTGGGGCGCCCCTGAAACTGTTTACGGATGCGCCGCAGTTCATTAATGAACTGGGCGGAGTGGGCTATCGTCTGGTAGGCTTCCGTAATTTCTTCAAAGGCGGGAACCAGCTCGTCCGGCAGGTAAACGCCGCCGTATTCGCCAAAGCGGCCCTGGGCGTCTGGAAAATTGCGTAAATAGGTATGGAGATCCATGGTCTGTTGCATTCGTGACGGCCAGTATTTAACACGATGCTACAGTTCAGGCAAAAACAATCTCCCCAGAAACCTTTTTAAAAAAAGGAAAAGAAAAAGGCTTTTCCCGGAACAGAGGAACGGTTTTTTCGTAAGGGCTGGGAAAGGAAACAATCGGAAATCAGGCCAAACGGCGCTTTCTGATGGATTTTCCGGTATCGGCAAGCGTCTGGCGTGCGTCCGGATCCGCTCCAGCCATCAGGGCGGCCAGATCCCGAACGATATTCTGGCGCATGCGTCCCACCAGGTCGCGCCCTTCCTGAGTGATGGCGACCATGATTTTGCGGCGGTCTTTGGCCGCGCTCATGCGTTTCAGGTAGCCCATTTCCTGTAATTTATCCACCATCCCGGTAGCGGCCGCGGTAGAATGCCCCATTTTCAGGGCAATGCTGGACATGCTCAGAAAATCTTCGCTGGCCAGATAAGTCAGCAGGAAAAACTGGGGGTAGGAAACCTTGCCCTCATTCAATTCTGAAGAAAGATTCAGAATGCAGGAACGTTGCGTGAACAGGATGAAATCCGCCAGCTTGTTTGCTTCTTCAGAAATGGAACTCATGATTGTTGTGAATGTATGGGAGGATTGATAGCGATACCCGCCCGGAGACTCGCCGGCGGTTCGGCCAACCTACCGCCGCGTCCTTCTGCGGGCAAGTCAAAAATATAAATTTTTATTAAAATTTTACATTTGCGGATAATAAGCATTTTGATGGTATTTGGAATACAATATGTTGACTGTTAATAGAATGGATATATTTTGAATATAGAATGTGAATAACATGTTGAAAATAGATGTAAACTATTGATAAACGGTAGTTTTTATAAAACTTCCGGGAATCCGAAGCAAATCTGGCATAAAGAGGCGTTGCGGCATGACAAGCCTGGATTGGAGAGAGCTCTTGTGCAGAGGATTTTCATGGGAAATAAAGGCTTGCCGGAAGAAAATTTTATACAGCAGGAAGCAATATTTTCCTGTCCTTGAGGCAGGCTTGGAACCTCTGCGTGCCTACCGGAAGATTAGGGAAAGGAAGTTTGCCGTCGAAACCTTCCTTTCATGGTCTCCTTCCTGCCGCAGGGGGGGCTTTGCGGTGATATTGACCTATGACGCGCGTTGGCGCGTAAAGACATGATAAAACCTTTTTAAACGGTCTTGAAGGGGGAGAAAAGGTCAAATGGAAATACCCAAAGCCGCACTGATGGAACAAGCGCTGTCACGGGGCCAGCTTGAGTGTTATGCTCCGCTTTTGAGAGAGAAAAATGCTTCTTCCCCAAAAGTCAAAGGCTGGCGGAAGTAATAGGGGAAGTGTTCAGGGAGACGAAAAAAGACTGCCGGGTTTCTAAGAGATTACCTGAAAGGCTCCTATTATCTGGAACGGCCTATTTTTGAAAACGGAGCAGTAGAAATGAAAGGTCCGGGCACATCACCCGCACTCGTTAATGCGCTATTACAAAGGACGCAGCATTTTCTACCGGAACGGTGCGTAAAAGGCCAGCTACGCCGTCCATGTTCATATTCTGGACATTCCTCATGATTCCGCACAACGGAAAATTGTGTGATCCGCTGGTCTATTTCCTGAAAAAGAAAGACGGCGCTGCTTGCCGTTTTTCAGCCCGGCAATACAGCAACACCGGCTGCTTGCATCATTGCAGGCAGAAAATCATGGAATAAAGCATTATTACCGGCAACATCATTGCATGCCGCCAATCTTATGCCTGTATCCGCAAGGTATTTTATTTCTCCGCCATTCTCCGGCAAGTTCTCTCTGGAACTCTTTTTCAGAGAATGGGCGGAGTCGGAGAACAATAGTAATGATTAGTTGGCGGGAGGCGGCGTAAAGGTGCGGGCTGACAGGTCTTTGTCCAGAAGCAGCATTCCCTGTCCTTCTCCCTTGATCATGCGCAATTTGCTGATGATGTCCTTGACGGTTTCTTCCTCTTCCACCTGTTCGGTGACAAACCATTGCAGGAAAATATCCGTGGCGAAATCCCGCTCTTCTTTGGCAAGGTGCACCAGTTGGTTGATGCGGCGCGTGACCTCCTGTTCGTGGGACAGCGTTTCTTCAAAAATTTCAAGAATATTGGACCAGTTCGCATCCGGCGCGTCTATGGAAAGCATTGTAACCTGACCTCCGCGGGAAAGAAGGAAATCATAAAATTTCAGCGCATGAGCGGTTTCTTCCTGATATTGAATGCGCATCCAGTGGGAAAAACCCGTCAAACCGGCATCCTGAAGATAGGCGGACATGGCCAGGTAAAGGTTGGCTGAATACATTTCCCATTTGATTTGCTCATTAAGAGCAGCTGCCATTGTTGTACTGATCATATTATAAAATCCTGTTGATTTTTCCCACTTCTACAAAACAAAGTCCGCAGAATCAAGATAATCCTGCGGACTGTATGACGGGAAGGGAGATATAAGGGAAGGCGTCAGGCTTTTGCGGAAACCTCCTCCGGAATATTATCTTCAGGGAGTTCTTCCGTCGGAACAGGGGGCAGCTCTTCAGGTTCCATAATCACGCTGTTTTTTTCAGATGCTTCCTCCTGGGCGGGCATTTCCCCGGAAGGAGAGGCAGCCGTCTGTTTTTCTGGTGCAGCGGAGTCCGTTGCCGGCGCGTCCTGTCCCTTCTCTTCCGGTTTCCGTTTTTCCTTGGGGGTCTTCTTGGGAGAAGTCGCCTGGGCGGAAACAGTTTTTGGGCGGCTGACGGTGTTATTGGAGAAAACTAGGATATAGCCCTGTTCAGACAGCCAGAGCAGGTCGCGGACCAAATTCTGCTGTTTTTCCATGGCCTGGGCTACTTCCTCTTCCGTGGCCTTTTCCTGTTCCGGGACGGGGGCCAGCTCTTTAAGCATGACGTCGACGCCTTTGCCGGGATTATTGGCCGCCCAGGTGGCAATGGACATCAGGGAATCTGATAAGACGGTGCCTTCTTCCATGGCCTTGGGGCGCGCCGGGCCGGTGTAATGGTTGCCTTTCCACTTGAAAATAGGCATATGATGCCGGGCTAACCCGTGGCAAAGGTTTGGAATCAGCATGCTGGGATGGCGGCGGGTGGTGCCGGATAATTGGATCAGGTGCGCCCACAGACCGGGGGAGAGGTGGTTTTTCTTCACGGCGCCGTTGACGAACACCTTATCCGTAACGTCATAGCATTCGTCAAAATGGTTGGATTCGAAATCCTGTTCTACCGCGGCAGGGGATTCCAGAAGCGCCTCGGAGGCTCCTTCCCGAAGGGGCTTCCAGGCGGTGCGTTTGGAAACGGATGCCTGCCATGCTTGGACAGCTTCTTCGCTCTTGTCCGTCACAATCTTGGAACGGAAAGCCTCAAAAGGCATATTGGCAAATTTGGTGCGATGCAGATTCATCAGGGCGGACTGGTAGCCGTGCCAGTTGACGGGGCCTACCAGCTCGTTGTTCAGGGAACATTTGGCAATGGCTTTGAAATCTCCTTTTGGAGCTTCCACTTCCTGTTCTACGGATTCGTAATACTTGGGCATCCAAGAGGACTGCCAGAGGTGTTTGACGGCCTCCTGCCGGGAAATAAAGCAAGCGCCGTCTCCATGCTTGCAATGATACAGATCCGGGCCGTTTTCCTGCTTCATGAATACCAGGTCATAACGGTCGTAGGAGCCCATGACAACCTTGGCAAGATCCAGCAGGGAAATGGTGCGGCGGTGTTTCTGTACTTCCTGGTGCAAGGCGGCCAGCCCGGAATCCACGGGGCGCAGCTCCACGCGCAGACCTTCCGTCGGTTCCGCCACGGCGGAGCGGGGCGTCTGATCGCGGCGGTTGCGGAAGGAGCCGCGCGTGCGGTCTTCCCGGTTAAACCTTCTTTCGCCGCTTTGGCCGTCAACACGACGTTCCCCCCGGGGCTGGCGTCCTTCGCGGCTGTCGCGCCGCGGGCGGCGGTCGCCTCCCTGCCTGTCACCGAATCTGCGTTCCGTGTAGGATGCAGGCCGTTCCTGACGGGCTCCAGGTCTCGCCCAGGCCGGACCAAATTGAAAGTCGGCCAAGCCGGAAAGATCCGGAATCTGCTGCTTGGGGTCTGTGAAGGGAGTTTCGTCGGTCATCATGTACGGGTTGTTTCAATAGCAACTAAATGAGGGGGATGGCAATCATTTTACGTGCAAACAGACCGAAAATTGTTCAAAATGTCATGAAAGGCATCTGGAAATGCAAATATTTCCGGTGTATCCTTTCAATTCAACTTCTGTCAAATGCTCTATATGGATAAAATACGTCAACGACTTTCCGACCTTGGGTACGCCATTTACGATGCTCCCGCTCCCGTAGGCTCCTATGTGCAATGCGTACGCACGGGCAACCTGCTTCACCTCTCCGGCGGCATTTCCGTGAACGGGGACGACAAATACTTTGGCAAAGTAGGGCAGGATTTGACGGTGGAAGAAGGGCAGGCCGCTGCGCGCGCCGCTATGTTGAACCGTCTGGCCGTCATCGTGCAGGCGGTGGGTTCTCTGGAAAAAGTATCCAGAATCGTGGCCGTGAACGGATTTGTGAATGCCGGACCGGATTTTTATGACCATCCCAAGGTGCTGAATGGCGCGTCCGACCTGCTGGTGGAAGCCTTTGGAGAAATTGGCCGCCACAGCCGCACGGCGGTAGGCGTATCCGCTCTGCCGCTCAATGTAGCGGTGGAAATCAGCATGGTGGTGGAAGTCCGTGATTAATATTTAAAAATCGGAAGGGATTCGTGCTTGAATCCCGGCGGCATTCCTGTAGAGTGCCGTCCGGTCAATGCCCTCGTGGCGGAATGGTAGACGCTGCAGACTTAAAATCTGTTGTCCGCAAGGACGTACCGGTTCGAGTCCGGTCGGGGGTACTTTGCCGGGAGTAAATGCACATAAATAAAAAGCCCGCTGTTTGCGGGCCTTTTTTGTTTGGCTCCAATCATTATTTGCTGGCTGAAATGGAAATACGGAGTATGAAGTTGTTGGGTATCTTCCGGTCGGGAAAATCAGATGGTTCATGGTTCCCTGGAAAAAAGGGAATGCTGTTGGCGTTGAAAATAGCAGGAGGCATTCTTGCGGCAGCGGTTGTGATGTGCGTTGTCGCGGAATGGTACATTGATTCCGTTTCAGGGGGCAGGATTGTTGAGCATTCCAGGGATGTCCCCGTTCGTGCTCCTGTTCTTGTGTTAGGATGCTCCCCGACATTCATGGGCGCCCCTAACGGGTATTTCCATAACAGGATGGATACGGCCTCGGAACTTTGGAAGAACGGAAAGGCAACGGTTTTCATTGTTTCCGGAGATAATAGTTCTCATGCTTACAATGAACCGGAATGGATGAAACAGGCACTGGTGGATCGTGGCGTCCCAGAGGAGCGAATTGTATGTGATTTTGCTGGGTTGCGGACTCTGGATTCTGTCGTGAGGATGAAGGAAATTTTTGGTGTTTCGGCGATGATTGTTGTTTCTCAGGAATTTCACAATGAACGCGCCCTGGCAATCGCGGCGCATGAGGGGATGGATGCCTGGGCCGTCAGCGCGCCGGATGTTCCCAACCGCCGTTCCCGTATGAAAAGCTGGTTCAGGGAGCGTGCGGCCCGCGTATGGATGATGCTGGACTTGTGGGTTTGGAGTCGTGAACCTCGTTTTTTGGGTGAACCTGTGGTTTTGCCGGAAATAAAAGAGGAAAAATGAACAACACCTTAGCGGCAGGGCGCACCATAAAATGTCTTTTGATGCGGTACGATCACCCGGAAGGAGAGAATGCCCGCGCCTTGAATTATTAAATGCTGAATGGCCTGCTCATGTTGGTTACGTGGGATGATTGCCATGAAGGTGGGAAAGGAGCCAGAAGGGCTGAGTGAACAATTCGTCATGAAAGACGGCAGGGGGATGGAATGGGAGAGGTTAAGACGGACGATTTTTCAGGGAAGCAATGTACTGCCAGTGAAAAAATGTTGCTGTTTGCAGTCCATGCCGTGTGTCTGGAGGTCATGAACCAGTTCGTGCGCAAAAATACGGTCAAAATTCAGGAGAGAGGCGGGGCTGGCAGTGGAGGCCGTGCGCTTTATTGTCCTTCATAGAAAAAACAGGCGCAATCCTTCCCCTTATCTTATGCGTATGGGCGGGCAACGGTGAAAAGGGACAGTATAGTTGAAATAGGGTGAATTAGGGGTGAAATAGCCTGAAAGCTAGCAATGGCGTGGGATTACGGCGATGGAAAGAAGAGACGGGTAGTTGCGATGAAGGAACATGAAACTACCGAAGCGGGACAGGTTGTTGCGATATGAAAAGCCCCTCCGAAGAGGGGCTGTTAATATTACGATGCCAAAGCAAGGCCAAGCCGATTACAGGCGATCCGATAATATTCCGGAGATAGTTCAATCCCGGTTGCGGCATGTCCCAAATTTTGCGCCGCTGCCAGCGTAGAACCTGACCCGGCGAACGGGTCAAGAATCTTGGATTGCGCAGGCAGAACCGTCATGAGATGTTCCATTAGAGCAACGGGCTTGCCCGTCATGTGATGCCTATTTTTTCGAGATGGAATAGAAGCGCGGAAAATACCAGTAGGGAAACAACGTGGCCCAGGCATGCGGCTGCCATTGGTGGCATATAATATATACTCACACTGTTGACGGAACATACCGGGATTAGGGCGGCATCCCTCCGTTTTATCCCATACGACAACCCCGCGCCAGGTCCACCCAGTTAATTGCATGGCATCACTGACAAGTGGGAGCTGTCGCCAATCAGAAAAGAGCATCAGCCATCCACCGGGACGTGTGATCCGAAGTGCAAGAGAAAGCCAGTGAATCGTCCAAAGCATGTGAATACGCTGATCATGTGAATCATTACGGAATGAAGGAAAAGCCTGACTTAGATTGTATTTGTCTCTTGGATCAGACTTGCTGTTCATTACCGAATTGCCGCTAGAATAAGGGGGATCGGTGATAATGGCATCAAAAGCCGCATCCGGCATACCCATCATAAGGTCCAGGCAATCCCCTTGAATCATTGTTTGAGTGTTGGTCATAGGGGCATAAGCATAGCTTATGCACGGCTCTTTTTAAGGAGCGCAAGGAATTTTTTTTGAGATGGGATAGAGGAGTGGCAAATTTAGCCGAGAAACAATGAAGATCAACAGAGGAGGAAGAAATGTGTAAGGGAACTATTGTTTCTTTTCAGGAGATGATGTCCCAAAAGGATCATCAGGATCAATGTAATCAGGGTCATTAGGATTAAAATATTTAGTTTCATTTTTTTTTGTAATTATAATTACAGAGTCTTCCGTCTCACATAGGGTTCCTACATACTCTTCATCGTGCATAAACTCAGAAAGAAAACTATGAAGGTTGTCCATAGCGGTCGTAAAATCAAGTTTTCCACTTCTGGCTATATCAAGCGCCTCTTTCAAAGCTTTTTGTTCAGACAATTCAGATTTTGGAATACTTTTCCAACAGTATTCACGATAAGTTACTTTTCTCTTTTTATTATCCACTGATTTTGTGGATGTTTTTTCGGCTTTGTGCTGACTTAAGATATAGGTGTTCCATGCTTGTAGGGAAACCATGCATCCAACAAAACCCATAAGCGTATATATTTGCCACGTCTTCATCGTTTTTTCTCAATGATGCTATTTACTGACATTATTGACCAATAGTTTAAGAGCATCTCTCAGCTTCACAAGCTCTTGCTCTGCTTGCAAATATTTATTGCGCCAATAATCAACATTTTTGTTCATTTCTTCCTCAGTGGCCCCCATAAGCCAATCCATAGATACACCCAGTATTCTCGAAATGCGGTATAATTCGGAACTGCTGGGTAAATGGTGGCCCCTGCTGTAGCGGGATATGGCATTAGGTTCTACTCCTAATTTCATTGCTAAGTCTTTCTTCTTTATACCTTTACTCTTGAGAATAGAATTTAGCCTCTCAGAAAAAGAACAACATTGTTCATTTTTTTCTTGCATGAAATGAGCACTATTGGTTATTTTCATGTAACGAGTAACACGGTTACGCGTTACACAACGCAACCTAACATCATGAATGAGGTAAAACAAGAAACTATAAACAAGCAATGGCTTTATGGACAAGGGTGGACTATTCAGGAGGCAGCCAATTATCTGGGGGTGCACCGAGTACATCTTAATTTGGTTCTCTCTGGAGAGAGGTCCAGCAAGCGGCTGATGGCAAAGGTTGTCAAGCTACCACACAAAAAACTGGAGCTTAGGAAAAATATAAAAAAATGATCGTCTTGTTTCACATCGTCAAAGTCGTCCTGACCCGATTGCTGGAAATTGCCGTGCTAGCGGCGATGGCCGGAGTGGCAGCCTGGTGCGGGGTTTACTGCCTGGACGATGAAGCCCGGCAAGTAAGGGAAGGAAGAAAAGACCCCCGAACGGCTGTTTTGCCCGTATTACCCGATGAAGGATGAAAAATTGACGCCCCTTGAAAAAAACGTGGTGCTGGCATTGCTTAGCCGTCCCCAGTTCCGCCGCTGGGCGGGGCTGCCGGAAAAGGGGCCGCTGACGCTGCAACAAATAGCCGATTGTCTGGACGTGTCCCCGCAGACCATCCAGGGGATTGAAGCCCGCGCAAGACTGAAACTGAAAGAAGCCCTATTGAAAGAATTTGCGGACCATGAAAAAATGTGAATTGAGCATCCCGGAAGCAACCCGGATTGCCCTGGGGGTGAGTGAGGCGAACCGCCTGCACCAGTACGCCACCGCCCAGGCGGAAATGGCCGTTGTGGCTGGAAAGAATGCCGTGCTGGCCGTGCTGCGGCTTGGCAGGCTGTTGAAAGATTTGAAGGCCGCTACCGTTCACGGTGAGTGGGGACAACTGTTTAAGAAAGAAAACAACACGAAATCGGACACATGTGTCCGATTTGGAGAACAAGCACATTTAGATTTCACAGAAAGGACTGCTCGCCGCTACATGCGCTGCTACCAGGAAGCAGCGGCACGACTGGGGCAGGACGAACGGCCTGCGCTGGACATGGGCCTGGACGGCGAAGCTGTGGAAACCCTGCCGGAACTGGTGAAAAAAGCCACCGGGAACGCCGTTACCCCCCGGCAAATGATGCTGAATCTGCAAGTGGTGAAAGACGGCAGCAAGAGCGCCGCCCAAGCCGCGCGTCTGGCCCAGCACGAAACCATCTTGAAAAACCGGGGGAAAGGCCGTGCCTCCTCCCCCGTAAGCCCGGAACAGGCCATGATGGCCGCGGTGGCAGCCGTGCAGCCGGAAGAAGAATTGAGGGAACAGAAGAAGCAGGTGGCCGTCAAGGACGCCCACCACATTGCAACGCTGATGGCTGAATTCCTGGAAGCGGATTTGCACAGGTATTTGCCCGGAAACGACCGGGAGGCATTTTGTATCCTGTTGAGTGATTTTCAGAAAGTTATCAAGGAAGGAAAATGAACGAATTGTCCACCATTGAAGGGCTGCCCGGCTGGGACGCCCTGCCCACGGAAGAGCGGCTGAAGGTGCGCAAGCTGCATGCAGCCTGCCGTGAAATCGCCGCGGCTCCAAACAAGATGGCCGCTTACAAGCTGGCGGCCCAGGCGATGGCCGATGCCGGACATCCCATGTCCTGGCAGTCCGTCCAACGCAAATTCCTGGCGTGGCAAACAAGCGGCAGTCTGCTGGCCCTTGCCGATTTGAGGATGGCCGGGATGCGTCCCACCCGGGCACGGGTGAAGCATCCGGGATTTGTCGCTTACTGGACGGAACTGCAAACGCGCTGCCAACGCAACGGCGGCCAGGCTTACCCGCTGCTGCTGGACATCTGGCGCAAAAAATCCGAAGTCATTCCTGGGTACGAAGGCTGGCCCGGCCATCCTCAAATCCCCGTTGGCTGGTCCAAAAAAAACCTGATGCGAATTAAACCAGCTGCCCTGGAAGCCAGGGTGATGCGGGAAGGCATCAAGGCAGCGGCCCCTCTGCTGCCGATGGTGCTGACTACCCGCGTAGGCATGGAGGCCGGGGAATACTACGTGTCCGACGATAACTGGGTGGATGCGCACGTTATCTGCGGCAAGCAGATTGTGCGCCCCTTGCAGCTGGGATGCCTGGATATTGCCACCGGAAAAATGGTGCACTGGGGCATGATGCCCCGGATGATGCGCCAGGACGGGACGCACGCCGGATTGACGGAACGCTACATGCGCATGTTTGTGGCGGGGCTGCTGGCAAATGTCGGCATCAATACGTCCCGGGGAACCATCCTTGTGGTGGAAAACGGAACGGCAGCCATCCGGGCGCACATGGAGCAGGTCTTGCTGGACCTGTTTGACGGCGCGGTGAAGGTCCACCGCTCCGGCATGGAAGGGAAAACCCAGGCATTGCTCCGGGGGTATGAAGGCCGCCAGGGCGGCAATCCCCGCGGCAAGGCGCACCTGGAATCCGTGTGGAACCTGACGGCCAATATATGGAGTTCCTGCCTGCCCGCTCCGTCCGGCCATGACCGGACAGAGCCGGAATGGCTGGCTGGCCTGATGAAGGAGCAAAAGGCGCTGCTGAAAAAGCAGGGCTATCTGGAAATCAGGGATCCGGACCGGGCCGCCACGCTGCGGCATCTGATGCCAACCTTTGAACAACTTACAACCGATATAGCCTGGCGCGTGTACGATGCCTTTAACGATCGGACCGACCACGCCCTGGAAGGATGGGAACGGATGGGGCTGGTGGTGCCGATGGTGCGCCTGTCCACGGACGGCGACTGGATCACGCTGACGGACAGCATACCGGAAGCGGACCGCCACACGCTGCTGAACATGGCCGCCCGCGATCCGGAAAGGCTGGTCAGTTCCCGCCGCCTTTCCCCCGCGGAAGCCTGGAACCTGAAACTACAGCACCAGCCTCCGCTGCGGAAAGCGACGCAATGGGAAATCGTGGATTTGCTATCCCGTGACCTGGCCGTGAAAACGGTGGTGAAAGGATCCTACATCGTCCTGCAAAACAAGGCGGTAAGCATGGACCGCCTGTACTACCCGGCCAGCATCGTCACGCCGGAAGGGTATCAGCGCATCCTGCCCAGCGGCATGGATGTATGGGTGATGCTCAACATGTTTGACGATCAGCACTTGTACATCATTGATGGAAAAGGGCGCTGTCTTGGTATGAGCACGTTACAGCAACGTGTCCCCTATTATGACGAGGACCAGGTGCGGGCGGCTATGGGAAGGAAGAAGAAAGCCACGGCGGCAGCCTTGCAGGAAACGCGCGTCCACCACGCCCGGAAAGAAGCGGCCATCGTCGGAACACGCCTGTACAACCGCCAGGTGGCGAAGGGGGCGCCCATTACGGTGCAAGGGCTGCTGAACGCCGAAGGCACGGATGCCGCCGCCCTGGCCGCCGTGAAAAAACTGCCCGGTATCAGCCTGTTGCCGGAAACGGAAATACCGGAAACGGCATCCCCCCAAAAAGAAAGCCATCCGAAAATTTCATTTTTATAAATACTATGGACAGAATAACATATACAAAAAACGACAGCGACCCGCGGCGCTTTTTTCCCGCCGTTACCAGCGGGCCATACCCCCAGGAAACGAAGCAGACACTAGCCTGGCTTATCTCCTACGCCGCAGAACACAACTGGACCCTGGGCGATATGGCAGCCCAGGCCGGAGTGTCTGCCAAGACGATGCGCTCCATACTAAAAGGCACCTACGAAGCCAATGCGGAACCGCATCTGCTGGCCCTGGCCGCACTCCGCGCCCGGCTAACTGTAGATCAGGCGGGCGAAGATTTGCCATTTGTGGAAACAAAACTTGCCCGTTATACGATGGATCTTGCCGAATTTACACGGCGCTACCATTACGCGGCGGTGATGATCGGACCGACGCAGTGGGGCAAGACCGAAGCCGTGAAGGAGTACGCCCGGAGGCATCCGGACAAGGTGGTGCTGGTGCGCTGCCCCGTGTCAGCCAGTCCTACGCGGCTGCTCTACCGGATTGCCAAGCAGATCGGAGCGGGAACGACGCTGAAACCGGAAGATATGATCGACCGCATCCTGCGCTACCTGACCCCTGATCATTTACTAATCATCGACGAAATTCACCATGTTTTGCGCAGCGACAAGATGGGAATGAAAGGCGTGGAGCAGGTGCGGGAACTGCGGGACATGTCCGGCTGCGGACTGCTGCTGACGGCCACCCCCGAATTTGAGGCGGCAATGGAAGAAAGCCCGGTCTGGTCCGACATGCTGAAACAGCTGTCCAAACGCAACGCCTGCCGGGTGTACCGCCTCCCCTCCGCCATCAGCACGGAAGACTTGCGCCAGGTATGGGAATTTTACGGATTCCCGGAACCGGACGCGGGCCTGCGGGCCTCCGTCGAAGCCGCCGCCCAGGACAGCGGGTACGGCGTCATCACCAAGCGCATGAACCTGGCCCGGATAGCCGCTAAAAACGCGGGTGTGCCCGTGACCTGGGATTATTACCTGGGAGCCATCAAGAAGCTGCAAGACATGGAAGACGGCAACATGCCGGATGACGTGTAACCCTCTAAATACTATGAATCAAGATACCACGACACCACCGCAGAACCACCCGTGGGTGACTGCCTCAACGCCGAACAACCTGCGCGATCCGCAACTGCTACAGGACTTGTCGGAAATCGGCATGACCTGCCTGCTGGGCTGGCATGCCCTGATGGACACGCCCCACAGTTATGCCGCGGAGTCTGTGTGGTACGGCAAAGCAAAAACATGGGCGGAGGAATTGGAACGCCTGTATCTCACCTATACGCAAGGAGACGACTGGATGACCCAATTCCCGGCCCCCCAGCAACACATCATCAGCCAGGCGGATGCGGACATGTCCCGCGCCTATGGGATGCTCTTCTGGAACAATCCCATGCCGGATGGCAGCGACCCGAAAACAGCCATAACGCAACGGCTCTTGTCCGCCCATAACATCATCCGCCACCTTGTCAAAGGCGAAGGCGGCCTGCCTTATGGCAGGCTGCCCAGGGTGGGGGAACCTGAATTCCTGGCTTATGACCCGGACGCGGAAAGATGGGTTGCCGGACGCGGCATTGAAGACCTGGAAGACGACAGATACCAAGACTAACAATCAACACCACCATCATGTACAGCACCAACACCAACCATCAACAGGACAGGGGGCAGCAAGCCCCCAATGTCAAGCCGGCCCCCAAAGGCGGCCACTTTGTCCTCCACATCGAAGACGTTGCCACGGACAACGACAAACTTGGACTGGCTGTTTACTGGAACACCGTGCGGGCAACCGCCTACGAAACGCCAGCCTTCCGCGTCTTTGCGACACTCAAAGAAGTGATTAACCGAAACGCTGACGCCATCGGTGAAATCATGGCCGATGCCATCAATCGCAACCGGGAGGACAAACAATGATGCAGAACACATTTTATTGGGAGGCCGCCCGGTACATATCCGTGGCGATCATACCCGGTGCGGGGGCAAGGTATTTCACTTACGCCAACGAATCTGACGCACGCCGCCATGAAACCAGCATGAGGGAGTGGCACGGCTCCCAGGGAAGTTTCACATATTACACCATCCGAGACGCCGGGAACATCCTGCGGGCGGCGGAACATTGGACCATGTGCCGGGATTGTAAACGATGCCGACCCTCCCGGCCCCATCTCCGCCAACCGGGGAAGCAGCATGAATGCGACCTCCTGGGAACGGATGGGCACTGGTACGTGGACCCGGAGAAGGACGGCTGCACCTGGGGAACCAGAAGGGAGGAAGAACACAAACCGGAAACCAACATCCATGAATAACATCGAACAGGAAACAATCTGCTTTCAGATTAACTTGGAACTAGGACGGTTCCCGGGGAATCATGACTACCACGTGACCTATGACCCGCGCTGCCGGGAAATCGGGGTGCAACTGGGAGAACTGGGCGTCCAGTGGGTGCCCGTGGACGCCGAGAAATTTTACTCCTGGCTTCACAATACCCCCGGACTGAAATGGACGGACGTGGTGGCCATGCTGGTCCGCAAGCTCCGCCAGACGAAACAACTCAACAAACAACATAACAATGGGAAAGATACGCACAACCACTAAAGCAACCGACCAGCAGGTTATTAAGGACAAGGCTGAATTTTGTCAGACCCTGGACGACATCGCCCGCAAGGGCGTCGAGCTGGATACCTTGCAGGCCGCCAAGGAGGCCGCCATGCAGCAAGTGCTCACGGATCACGACCCCAAAATCAGCGAGCTGACCAGGGAGATTGACCGGCTCACCAAACTGGCCGAGCAATGGGCATCCCCCCGCAGGGACGAGCTGTTTTCCAAGGGCCGCAAATCCGGCACCACTGCTCTGACCACCTATGGTTATCGTCTGGGGCAGCCCTCCCTCAAGCCCGCCAAGGGCTGGACGTGGGACAAGATTGTCGCCCTGCTCAAGACTACGCGCCGCAAGGCGTACCTGGTCACCAAGGTGACTCCTGACAAGGATGCAATCCGCCAGCATGTCAAGCCTCACAAGCTCGCCAAGCTGGGTTTGGAGATCAAACAGGTGGAGACTTTTTACGTAGAGAGGAGTACCAGGGATGACTAAGATTGAGGTTAAAGACTATGGATTCCAGACCCTGCTGGCTATCTGGACGGGCACTGATAGAGGAGGAGCAACAGCCACTCTTGTCTATCTGACGCCCAAGCAGCGGCAACAACTGATCAAGGCTCTACAAAATCCCGAACAACAATCTGATAATGAGCAATAAGCCACTCACTAAACGCCAAAAGGCCGTTTTGGCCCAGCTGGCCGTCCGAGCTTACAAACAGCTGCAAGCATACGGCTGCCCGGTGCCGTCCCTGGAAGAATGGCGGCACGACGAGACCTGGAAAGCCACCGGACACACGGATTCTTTCACCCGCGCAACACAAAAGGATTATACGCTGATTTACAATCGTTTTGCCGCTTATCTGGGGAAAGCAGCTATCAGGGACAACACCTACACGGAAATGGACAAGGAATTGCACCTGCTCCGGGACAGCATGCAACGGTTTGAAACCGGGCCGGACTATCTGGCGGAAGTGGTGAGGGACCAGCTGCATCTGCCCTGCACGGGAAAGAATGTCTATGACCAGCTACAGAGACATGCCAAGCCTGAACACATCCGCCATCTGAATTATACGGTGATCAACCGGGGCCGGGCCGCCGCCCGAAAGCTGGCGGAAGAAACAGGATTGGAAACCTATGAACCGCACGCAATCCCGGGGACGATTCCCCCGGGAGGGCTGGCGGATCATGTGGGAGCCGTCCCGGTATCCAGGCCCATCCAGGCCACCGCCCGAAGGGTTGTCACCCCGGAACCCGAACCGAAGACGGCCAGGGGATGAAGTGACACGGTATCATTTGAAGACGAATTCCCCCTGTAACTTTTCGCATCCCTGCGGATGCGCGGATTGAAACCAAACCGAAGCGGAACAACTGGTCAGACGGTCCAAAAGGCTTGCAGTATCAGACTTTCCCGGCAAAGCCCCATGCTGAAAATCCAGCATGGGGCTTTTTGCGTCCCTGCTCCTGAAAAACCGTTAAGCGTGTGGTAATATGGACACATGGACGAAAATTTGCGCCGCTGGGCTAATGGGCCGGAATGTAGCGTTGCCGAAGCTGCCCGCATATTAAAGGTAAGCCGGGAAACAGTGCGGCGCATGATATTGAGGGGGGACTTGTACGCCTGGCCTGCCGTGCCCGGAGGCGTAAAAAAGCTATTGTGGGAGGGGCAAGTGCGGGATATGGCGGCGGCAGCGCGGGCAGAAGCCATCCAGCGCGGGAAGATGATGCAATCCACCTTCAACTTTTTTTAGCACATTTGCCACAAACGCCACATTTGCCACAAATGCCACATAAAGAATGCGGAGCCTGGGCTAGAGTGCCCGCATGACTAACAAGCAAGATTTTGGCGGAACAAAAAACGGAGATGAACTGAATCGTGGTAATCATGGGAATGAAGCCCTCGCGTCGGGAGACGCCGGGGCAACTACGCCCCAGCAAACGAAAAAGACGACCACGCCCTGGTACTTGTCCCGGACGTTTTGGATCAACCTTGCCGCCCTCCTGTCCCTGCTCCTGCCGTCCGTCCGCGAGTGGCTGGAAAACAACCCTGTGGACTTTGTGACCGCCCTGGGCGGCGTGAATGTCCTGCTGCGGTTTGTAACTTACGGGAAGCATCAAATTTCATCCGACAGCGATGATAGCGATACCGCCTCCGGCGATGGAGGCGGAAATGAATTGGAGTTCCGGCCCCTGGTGCCAGGCGAGAACGACCTGGCAAATTCGTCCATAGCCGGGGCCGGGACATCCAATCCGGCCAAGCCCGGAACCATCAAGCGCAACGTGCTGCTGACCATCGGCGCGCTGATGGTGCTGCTGGGCGGCTCCTGTAGCAGCGAGGCCCCCGCATCCACCAGCGTGAGCCTGTCCGAAGGGCAGGCGGTGATTGTCCGCGGCGGTTCCTCCCTGGTGATTGACCGGGGGAAAGAAAGCTGCTGTGGAATCAGAGCGTGCCGGAAGTGGTGATCGCCCCGCCCGTGGTGCAGAAAGGAAAATAGTTAATAAGTAACAGTGAAGAAAGGAAAGCATCATGAAGTACGCCGAATTGAAAATGAACACGCTGTCCTGGCAGCGAGCACTGAAGTTTGCCGGGTTTTACCGTGGGGCCTTAGATGGTATGACTGGCCCGTTGACCCGTGAAGCCGCTACGCAGTGGGAAACCAGCCACAGCCAGCTGCAAGCCAGATACGGCCAGGTGGACAGCCGCTCCGAGTCTTACCTATGGACCTTGCAGCCACTGGCCGCCATGCGGGTGCGCCAGGTGATCGTAGCCATGCGGCAGCAGGCCGATTGGAAAATCATTTGCGGCGTCCGGACCTACGACGAACAGGACGCGCTATATAACAAGCGCCCCCGCGTCACCCGGGCCAGGGGCGGCCAGAGCATGCACAATTTTGGACTGGCCGCGGACTTTTGCCTGTTTGAAGACGGACAGGACATCTGGTCCCCCAGCGAAGGCCCAAAATCCATTTACGCGCCGCTTGCCGAAGCGACCCGCCAGGCGGGCCTGGTATGGGGCGGAGACTTCCGCACCATCTACGACCCCGGCCATATCCAGCTGGGAGAAATCGCCACAACCGCCCTGCATCGTGCCTATACCCAGGGCACGTCCACCCTTGCCGAATTATTGAAATGATGATGCAGCTATTGGCGGAAGCGAGCACGATAGATGCCGGAGCGGTTGGCCAGATAATAAGCACCCTTGTGGGGGCTGGCGCTATTGGCGGGGGTGGCTACGTGATGGGTAAGGCTCGCAAAATATCCTTGTCCAATGATCCCCTCAATGTCCGCAAGGCCAACGAATACGCCACCAAAGAGGATATTGCCCGGCTGGAACGAGAAATCCGAGACATAAAAAATGACCGGAAAGAAGACCTGGGAGACATATATGACCGCCTCAACGAACAAGGCAGAGACCTGCATGAAATCATCGGCATGCTGAAAACCCTGACCCCACCGAACAAGAAATGAACCGAACCGCCGAAATCAGACTGGCCATCCTGCGGGACCTGGCCCATGTCCCCGCCGGACTGCTGCGCCGTGAAGATGACATACGCTGCCGGGTGCAGCTGCAAGTGGTGCCGTCCCCGTCCCGCGCGGAAATTGAAACCGAACTGAAGGAACTGGACGCGCTGCGCCTGATCACGGGCATCTCCAACAAGATCACGGGAGAAATGCGCTGGCGCATTACGGATGCCGGACAAGCTGAACTTAGCAACCAGTAACCCCCCTACACCCATGCGCAAGCCCAGGCCGGACAGCACTATCCACAACTTGCCGGAGGAATTGCGGCAAGCCGTGGACGACGCCCTTGCCGCCAACGCCACCCTGAAGGATGTACAGGCCATTCTGGCGGAGGGAGGCGTGCGGCTGTCCCTGCAAAGCATCAGCGAGTACTACAAGCTGCACCTGCTGCCCCGGATATGGGCGGCGGAAGACCACAATGCCGCCCAGCTTGCCAAAATCAAGCGGGGCAACGTCACGAAGGCCACCCATGCCGCCGTACTGCAAACCTGCTACGAAGTCATTACGCGCCCGGGCAAAAAATCCGCCGCGGATTTGCAACGCCTTTACGGCATGGTGCTGGCCGGACAAAAGGCCCAAATGGAAGCCCAGCGGCTGAAACTGGACATTGACAAATGGCAAATGCTGGCCGCCCAGGCGCTGCTGGACAAGGCCACCAGTCCGGAAGTCCAGGCGATTGTCGGCAGCAACGAAACCAACGAAAGCAAACTGGCCAGGCTGCGCGCCCTGCTGTTTGGCCAGCGGAAAACAGTCACCCCCGAATTTGTAGATGCCCCATCATCCTGACAATTTCCGGGCAGTCAACCTGCTGGCCTTTCAGGACGCCGCGTTCTGCGTGGCTTTCCGCATCTGCTTTTTCATGTGGCGGCGGCAGGGCGGCAAGTCCTACACGATTGCCAGCAAGGCCATCGACCGCATGATTGAAAAGCCCTGGCGGAATTGCTTTTTTGTGAGCGCATCCATTGCGACCGGAAAGGAAATCGTGGAGAAGGAGGCAACCATCTGGCACGACGCCCTGGGCGCCCTGAAGGCTTGCCAGGACAGGCTGGGCAAGCAGCTGGGCGGCAACGTCATCGACACGGGCACCAAAGAACTCTTGAATGTGGATGATCTGGCGGAACTGATGGACAAGCAGGCGGCCCAGGTCAGGATTTACCACACGCGGACGGCGTACAGCCGCACGAAGATCCTCGCTCCCAATCCCGACACGGCCCGGGGCTGGACGGGTGACGTGTTCGGAGATGAAATCGGCTTCTGGCCGGACTTCAAAGGCGTATGGGACGCGGTGGAACCGATCATCTCACGCAACCCGGAATTCCTGTTCTGGCTGTTCAGCACGCCGCCCGCGGACGATACGCATTACACCTACGACCTGCTGAACCCGGGCCTGCGGACATTTGAACCGAACGCCGCCGGGAACTGGTACAAGACGGAACAGGGCTACCCGGTCCACCGTGTGGACGCTCTGGACGCCGAACTGGCCGGGCTGCCGCTCTATGATCCGCTGTCCGGCAAGGTGGTGCCCTACGAAGAATTCAGGGCGCACAGCCTGGACCGCGCGTCGGTGGATCGCAACTATGGCCTGAAGTTTATTCAGGGCGGCACGGCAGCCATCCCGCTGGGCTGGCTGAACCGGGCGCAAAACATGGGCCTGGGCCATTGCACGGGCCTGGACCTGGCCGGGGAGGAGGTGTGCGCATGATCGCGATCCGTGAAGCCATCTCCCCGAACTGGGCGGAATCCCTGTGCGCCGGAAAAGTGTGTTTCGGGCTGGACGTAGCCAGCACGGAGGGCAAGAAGTCCAACCCGTCCAGCCTGACGGCCACGGAATACTGGGACCGCATATATTGGCAGCGGCTGGTGGTCAGGTGGAAGACGGAGCACTACGCCGTCATGCTGGGCATCCTGGAACTGGTCATTGGGGCCGTGCCTCGCGAGCAGCGTGGCGTGCTGGTGGTGGACACCAGCAATGAAAAATTCCTGGCGCGGGAACTGGCTAAAGACCTGTCCGGCCTAGTCCGGGTGGTGGGGTTTTACGGGCAGCAGGTTGTCCGCTACTGCGGCGAAAAATCCGACGCCAAGACGGCAATGGGGGCCGCGTATTGCTCCGCCCTGGAAGACGCTCTCATTGCCATGCCTCCGGGCAAATGGCTGGAAACGGACCACCGCCTGGTGACGCGCAACGGCGCACGGTTCGAGGCCGATGTGGACGCGCAGGGCAACCACGCGGACACATTTGACAGCGGCAAGCTTTCCTACTGGGGCCACGTCGGGACCGGGCTGGAATCATGCAGCCCGTCATCCTGGCGGCACAAGTCCCGCCAGGGCAAGAGCAGGAAGAGCAGTAACCGGGCCTCCGGCACCCGCCGCTGGGGCGGCATCAGGACCAGGAGATTTTAACACGATGAACATTTTACCGCAATTTGTGAACAGGATGATTGGCAGGCCAGGGAATTTCCGGACTGGCATGATCAGGCTGATCGGCTTTTTGTCCCGACGCTCTCAAAAGGAAGGCCGGAACCCGCTGCCATTCCTGACGCCGCAGGAAGCCCGCGCCCTCTATGAATTGTACCGGAAAGGCCAGTATGCCGACGTGATGCTGTGCTGGGCCGCCCTGGAAGAAACGGACGACATGCTGGGCACGGTCCTGGACCGCCGCGCCTCCGCCCTGGCGGAAATGACTGACGACGTGAAGGTGGATGCCAAAGCCATCGGCAACAACCCGGACTTGCAAACGCTGGCCGACGAGCAGCAGCAATGCCTGGCGGAATATTACGGCAAGATCGACAACTTGAGGGATGCGGTGCGGTTCATGGGATCGGCTACCTTCCGCGGGTACGCGCACCTGGAACCCGTGGCCGGAGGCGGCAGAATCAGGATGGAACCCGTGGACCAGTGGCTGATGGCCCGGCCTGTCAAGGGCGGGGCCTGGTATTACAACGAATCCGCCGACAGGTCATGCGCCAAGCTGGAAGCCGTGGATGAAAGCCGCCTGATCATCCGTGAATGCCTCCGGCCCGTGGACCTGCCCGCCATGTTCGCCATCTGCGCCAAGGCCCATGCCCTGGACGGGTGGGACGGATTCATTGACGTGTTCGGCAACCCGGCCATCTTCTTCAAATACCCGCCAAACACTTCTGACGAACAGGCACGGGAATATGACCGCATCGCCGAAGAGATGATCGGGGACGGGCGCGGCGGCTACCCGGACGGAGGGGACATCAAGACTGTGGAAACGACGGCCCGCGGAGGGGACACCTTCAAACAGCGCTGCGAGTGGTGCGACAAGCAGATTGTGCGCCGCGGCACGGGCGGCGAGCTGACCGTGCTGGCGGAATCCGGCAGCGGGACGCTGGCGGGCAACGCCCACCAGGAAACATTCCGCATGTTGGCGGCGGGCGAAGGCGCGGAAATCTCCGAAAGCTTCAACCGCCAAATGAGCCGCCGCCTGCTGGACCGCCATTTCCCGGGAAGGCCGCATCTGGCCTACTGGACGCTGGAATACGAAGAAGCCGAAGACGTAGGCAAGCAGGTGGACAACATCACGAAATTGGCCGCCGCGGGATATATTGCCGACGAGGAAGAAGTAAGCGAGGCGTCCGGCTATACGGTCACGTACCGGGCGCCGCAGCCGTCCCAGGAACAACCCTCCTTCCCCCTGCTGGCCAACAGCCGCGGAAACTGGCAACACATCCCCGCACAGATTGAGCAGACCAGGAACAACGCCCCCCTGACGGCCCAGGAACTTGCCCTGCTGGAAAAGCTGCTCAACGCACAGCCGAACCCGGCCATGATCCGGAATGATGCCCGGAAGCTGGAAACGGCCATGAAACGCGCCGCAGGGCTGGAAGTGGGCAATGACCCGGAAAAGCAGGAAAGCACCCCGGCAGCCCCCCGGCAAAACGCAAATACGCCCCAAAACGAAGACCAGGGAAACCTGCTGGCCAACTACGGCACCAGCGAAGGGGCCAAGAAGGGCTGGGACAAGCGGGGGCGCGGGCAGCATGAGGCCATCGGCCAAACCGGAACGGCCAAAAGCCTGGGACTGGAAAAATTGTCCGCCCTGACCCCCGACCCGGCCAGCAGCCACAGCCACCCGGGAAGAGCGCGGAAAGCCCTGACGCGTGGATTTATGGCCCGGTCCATCGACGGGCAGGACGTGCATTTCAGCAAGGGCGTCCTGGATCACTGGGAAAGCACCCAGCCCCCCAAAACGCCCGAGGAACAGAACCGGAGATTGCGGCGTTTATCTGAAGCTGTCCGGGCCGTGAAAAACCCGCACGAAGTGTGGGAATCCCACAACGGCCAGAAGACCTACCTGCGCGTGTACAAGGATGACGCCGGGAAATTTGCCATGAGCGGATTTATCACGGGCAAGGATGGCCAGGTGAGAAGCTTTTTCCACAGCCGCCGACTGAATGGAGCCGAAAAGATGAGAAAGGGAACCCTGAAATACAAGAGATAAAAGAAGTACGGACGGGAGGGCCATCTCCCCGCACGGGCTAACGCGGCCTTAACGGATGGCCCCCAGGCCGCGCATCACCGTAACAACACCATAACCAACGCACGCAGAATGTCAACAAAGATGAAGACCATTACCTTAGAGGATTTGCAGCCCTGGGAAAACCCGGGGGACGGCTGGTACAACATCGAACGCTGGGGGGAACATCCCCAGCAGACAGCGGACGGGAAAAAATATATCCAGGTCATCGACGATGAGGCCGTGCGGGCCATCGTGGAAGCAGGCGTCCCGGAAGAAGGGCTGCTGACCGACGTGGAACATGTGTCCGTTGCCGTCACCGGGCCGCGGGATAGCCGGGCTTACGGCTGGGTGCGCGAGCTTGCCGCCCTGCCAACGGCGGAAGGGCTGCAACTGTGCGCCCGTATCGAATGGACGCCGCTGGGCCTCCCCCTGGTCCGGGACCGCATCTACAAACATTTTTCGACCGTGTACAGCGTGGAGCTGTGCGCGGACCTGGGCGGCGGACGCCTCCGCCCCCTGCAACTCGTCGGGCTGGCCCTAACCAACCAGCCCAACAACCCCGGCCAGCGCCCGATCACCAACAGTCAGGCCGCGCCGCTCAACGACAACACAAACCAACAAGACAACAACATGGAAGAATTGAAAAAAATCGCCGCCAAGCTGGGACTGCCGGAAGACGCCGGGCTGGACCAGATACTGGCAACACTCGACGCCCTGATGGCCGCCGAACAGGAAGCCGCGGAAGCGGAAGCGGAAACGCTGCTCAACAGCGAAGAACTGAAGGACCTGCCCGATGAGGCACGGAAAGACCTGAAGGACGAACTGCTGACCAATCGCGACCTGGGTATTAAGATGATCAATCTGCTGATCAACCGCAAGGGCGGCGGTGCACCTCCCGCCACTGCTCCGAGATATGCCCGCCCCGGATTCCGTCCGGCGACGAAGGCTACCAAGGGAACCGTGAGCATGGATGCGGAACGCGGCAGGTTGCTGACCAACACGGCTAAAGAAATCCAGGCACAGGAACGCAACGCCGGGCGCACCTGCTCGTTTTGGAAGGCGAAAAACATGGCTAAATCCCGCCTGAGGCAGAAGTAAGCCGCACCAGCTATTAACTTTTAACCAGTAAACAACATGGCAATTATCCATCAACAAGCCGTCATGAGGGCGGAAAGCGGCGTGGACCTCCGCAAATGCGAAGGCTGCTTCGTGAAGAAAGACACATCGGGCAAGTTGGTCTTGTGCGATAAATCCGACATCCCCCTGGGCGTGGTCCACGTCGGCGGAGACGAAGGAGAAGACACGGATTACCTCCTGCCCGCCCATCAGGGGATCGTGGGGGTGCGGTTGAGCGAATCCCCCGGCAGCGTGGAAGAGGGAACCAGGCTTGTCCTGGACGACGGAGGCACCGCCAAGGCCGGAGATACCGGAACCCTGGTGGCCGTGGCCTGCGAGCCGGGAACCGGGGGGCAGCTCCTGGAATCCTACTTGACCCTCCCGACCGTGCTGGCGTCTTCTGCCGGGGACTGACGCACTCAACAACCAACAATAAGCAATAGATACTAACATTATATGTTTCAGAACGCTGCAAGCTACAACGGTTATTTGACCGAGCTGTGCCAGGCCGCTTATGCGGACGAGGCGGACAGCATCAGCCGCAAATTGTTCCCAACCGTGGGGGTGAAAACCGCCGTGGGGAGTTACAAGAAGCGGGACATCGACAACGCGTTCCGCGTTTATAAAACGGCCCTGTCCAGGGGGAATTCTCCTACGCGGATAGACACCAACGCCACGGACGATTTTTACAACTGCAAGCCCCACGCATTGGAGGTCGGCAGTTGGAAATTCGACATGGAACAGGACGGCGGAGGGGATGATGAACGGGAAAGCAACCTTCAGGATTTGATCAGCTCCCAGCTGGTCACGAGGGAAGTTGAAGCCGTCACCATCTGGAAAGCCGGGGTGCCAGTCACGGCTGGAAGCGGCAACTGGACGAGTACCGCCGGGCAGAAAGCCAACATCATCCAGGAACTGGATAACCTGGCCCTGACGATCCAGGCGGCCATCGGGCGCAAGCCGACGCATTTGATCCTGGGGCTGAAAGCCTGGGTGGTCATGAAGAATCATCCGTTCTTCCTTAATCGCCTTCAGGGGTTGGAACTGACTGCCAGCCTGGACACCCTGAAGAACATGCTGGTGTTCCCGGACATTGACGTGTCCCTGGCATCCATGCCCTACCAGCCCGCAGCACGCGGGAAGTCCGGCAAGATGCAGGGCATTATGGGATCGGACATTTTCATGTTCTACTCCCAGGACGCGCCGACGCGCAACGACATGTCAGCAGCCAAGGATTTCACGCTGGAACCTTCCGGCCCGGAAATCCTGTCCGAAGAACGGACGCTGGAAGTGGTGGACATGATGTACTGGTCCACTCACCGGAAAGTGACCAATCCGGCAGCCGCCGCACGCATCGAAGTATCGTAACCAGGAATGACCGATTGACGAGGACTGTTCCGGGGGCGCAACGCCGCCCCCGGAACTTACAACCAGAAGAAAAACCATGTGGACGCCCCTAACTGAAACCATCCTGAACCAGGTACTGAACGCCGGGGAACTGGCCAGCGTAACGCGCGACCGCGCCCAGGTGCAGCCCGATCCCATTCCCGGCATCCTGGCCGAGACGGCGGCCACCATCCGCAGCCGCATTGCCTCCGGAGGCCGCACCAGGTTACAGGGAAGCCCTGACTGCATCCCCGCGGAACTGATGGCGGAAGCCGGGGCCATTGTCCGTTACCGCGTCCTGGTCCGGTTTGCCCTGGCCATGACGGACGAGCGGAAAGCGGAGTGGCAGCACGCCAATGACGTGCTGAAGGAATTATCCTCCGGCAGCTACGTGATCACCGATGACGCCAGCGACAAGACCCCCAGCCCGCACTATTCCGGAAGGCCGATCCGGTGGGGCATGAGCCGCCACGGCGGGGTGATGTAAGGCCCGCGCATGCGGGCAGTGAACAGTTAAAAGCGAATAGTTAATAGGATGCCAAGCGCCGAAGAAATACTGATGGGAAAGCGGCTGATGCCGACCAACTTGAATTCCGCCCAGCTGGAACAAATGGGCCGGGAATTCACGCAGCGTGCTGTTTTTTCGGCTGGCTGCAACCATCTTCAGACGGTTCAGGCAATCCGGGACGGATCCCGGAAAATTTTGAACGGCGAATGGCTGAATGCTTCCGCCCGCGAGTTTTTGCAGGCGGTACTTAAATTTTACAATTATGAGGCCCCGGAGGATGCTGAGGGGACGATCCGGGACATGACGACACCCGGACGCCAGAATTTGATTTTTGACCAGACAGTGGCCCAGGCGCGGAACTATGCCTGGAAAGAAAACCTGCTGGCCGACGACAGGCCCCACGCCTGGCAGCTGGTCCGGGTGGGAACCAGGAAAGAACCGCGGGACTGGGACACGCGCTGGAAAGATGCGTATGCGCAGCTTTCCCCCGCGGAACGGCTGGGCGTGGATGCCGAAGGAAAGCGCGCCCTGGTGAATAGCCGGATTTGGCAGCTGCTGTCCCGGTGGGGGACGGGCTACCCGCCTTTTGACTTTAATAGCGGGATGGGTGTGAAGTCCGTATCGGCGGACGGGTTGCAGGATGCGGCGGCAGCCGGGCAGGAAGATTTCAGCAGCGCCGAAGCGAGCATGAAAGGAGTGGATCAGGATTTGCGCGACTGGATCAGCCGCAACCTGGATGTGCAAGTGAGCATCCGCGGGGACAAGGCAATCATGGAAGGAGGCCGGGCATGATTAGTCTGCAAGTGAACCTGGATATGTCCGTTGCCCTGGCCAGGATGGTCACGCCGGAGGATTTGCAGGCCATGACCCGGCACGCCGGGGACGATTTGCGCGACCTGCTGAAGAATCATTTTATCGACCGATCCCAGCAGACCGGATCGCGGAACTACTGGGCCGGGGCGGCGGAAGCCACGGAAAGCCACATGGAGGGCCGCACGGCCCGCGTGACGGTAAGCCATACGGGGGTGCGCCTGCACCTGCTGGGCGGCACGGTCCGGGCGACTGGCCGCATCTCCCCCGTGACGGGCCGCCCCACCAAAAGCCTGCTTGTCCCAGGGCCGGATTCCCCTTTGCGCAAGCGGCGGATCACGCTGGCCGAGGCCGGAATTCCCCAGGAGGAAATCATGGTCTTGTACAACGTCAAAAGCCGCATGCCCTACCTGGCCCGCGTCCAGGAACGCAAGCGCATGTACAAGGGCTGGAAGCAGAAAATAACGCCGCTGGGGCTGCTCCTTAAATCCGTGACGCACGACCCCGACCGCACCGTTCTGCCGTCGGATCAGGAACTGACCGACACCGTGAAATCCTCCGCCGTGGACACCCTGGCAACTAGAATTTCCAACCGAACGAAACGATGAACAACGAACTACCGGACGGCCCCGAATACGTGTTTGCCCAGGCGGTGATCGACCGCCTGGCCGGAAAAAAAGAACTGGCCAATTACGTGATGCCCGCCCCGTTTGACGCCAGCGACCAAGTGAACAACCTTGCCCTGGCCGTGGCGCAGTATGATGCGGCCATCGCGGTCATGCCCCAGGCACCCCAGCCGCCGCCCTGGAAGGGTGTGGACATGCCGGACCCCGGCGTGATTGTCGCCACGGCAGCCATCCTGGTCATGACGACCGGGCAAGTGGGGGCTGACCCCACGATCCGCCGCTTGTCCGCCCTGACCGCCGCCGTGCTGCGGCGGCTGCGCAAATGGTCCCCGCACAACGACGAGCTGGCCGGGACAGCCCCCTGGGTGGCGGAAATTACAGAACTAAGCACGGAACAAGTGCCGGACCTGAAGAACGTGGACGGCAGAGTGATTTTCCTCTCGATCCGAGAAACCCTGAACCCATAGCAACAACATGGCAAAGACAGAAAAAGAACAGACGGCCCCGGCATCCGCCGCGGGGGAAGCAGGCGTCAGCAGCCAGGCCAAGCCGCAACTGGTGAAAGTGCGCGTGACCAGGACGGGCACCAACATCAGCGGCATGACCTACCTGGCCGGAGTGGTGGTGAACGTCACGCCCGACCAGGCTGCGGCGCTCGAACAGGCAAAAGCCGGCTGCCGGGTATTTTAACGGACCGGAGCCGGAACGACGAACCATTAACAATTAACTATTAACCAAACCAAGCACATGGCATACGAAAAAAGATTTGTCGATAATTTGATCGGAGGCATGATCATCCGCATTGCAAAATTCGGGGAAACCGTCACCGCAGGAAACACGGTGGGAGAAGGGGCCAAGCCCGACGCTCCCACCCCGGAAAAGCCCGGACCGTGGCTGACCCTGGGTAAGATCAAGACGGCTACCAGCGAACGCCAGAAGAAGACGGCGACGGTGGAAGGCGTGAACGACGCGGGATTTTATGAAATGCGCGATTTGTCGATCGCCCAGCAGTCCAAGCTGAAGTTCACGACGCAGGAGGTGACGCCTGAAGCGATCCAGCTGGCGTTCGGCGTGGCGGGCTGCCTGGAAGATGACCAGGAAGCCGCGCCGTTTTCATCCTCCGGCAACATCCGTTGCTGGGTGTATGGAGAACTGCGCAACTCCGGCAATAACGCCGAAAAGCTGGCCCATTTCTGCGTGATGGGGGATTTATCCCTCACCAACAGCCCGAATTTCGCGTCCGATCCGGTGACGTGCGAGTTTGAGCTATCCATCAAGAATTCCCCCCTGGCTACGTTCACGAGCCTGGCGCTGGCCAAGCTGGCGGCGGATTAACCCTGCGCCCATCCAGGAGCCGTCCGGCTGGGGCGGCTCCGCTTTCCCCCTTCCATCTTTCCAATCATGATTATATACATAGATGCTAACACGCTGGCCCTGACGACGGCGGGCCAGGTGCCGCTGACTGACATGGCCCTGGTGCGGGGCGACAAGATGCCGCTGCGCATCGTCCTGACGGACGGCCCCGGCAACCCCTCGAATTCTGACGAGGTGCCCGTGCTGGCCGTGAAAAAATCCCTGGGGGACGATTCCCTGGTGCTGGCCGCCACCAATCTGGAGCCGGTCGATGATGCCCTGGGGCCGGCTTATGTCGGGAGCCTGTCGGTCAACACGACCCAGTTGATTGCGGCAATGAACAGCGCCGCGAGCATCGACCTGATCGGTGAGGTGGTCCTCATAGCCGGTGATGGTTCCCAGCGCACCTCCTCCCTGATCAGGGTAACCGTGCGCCAAGACATCTTGCCGGCGGATGTTATCCCTCCGGAGGATGTGCTGGCCGACTGGTCCGAACTGGTAGCCGACGCCCTGGCCGCACAACTGCCGGCCGCGCTCAAGGATGCGGGCGTGGAATTGGAAGCGGTGACCGGGCAATCCACCTTGTCCAGCGGAGATGCCGCCGACACCTGGACCATCGTCGGAGGCTACGCATTCACTTGGGGAGACGAGATACTGGCGGGGCATCTGCCCGACAGCTGCCGCCTGACGAGTATTTCCACCGTGTATTTTTTCACCGACCCCGCCCTGAATCAGTATTGCCTGCGGATTTGGCGGCTGACGGACGGCGCTTACAGCCTGATTGGGACCTCCGCCTATGTGTCCAACCTGTCCAGCGGCCAGACGGCCACGTGGGTATTTACGCCGGGCGTTACATTGCAGCGCGGAGACAAAATCATCATCCAGGTGTGCGAGGGGACGGAGATGACGCCCTACGCGCTGGGCATGCACGCTGTCCTGACCCCTTCCGTCCCCGGACGCGGTTTGATCACGGAGGTGTCCAACCCGCCCGCCGTGAATGGTACGATGGCTCCCTTGATGACCGTGGTGGTGGACTATGACGACGGCATCACCCTGGGAGGAATAGAGCTGGCCACCGCGCGACAACTGGACAGCCTGGGGCGGGATGTGCGCCAATCATCCGCGACCGCCGAGGCTGCGGCGCGGACGGCAGGCCAGTCCGCCGCTGCCGCGTCCACGTCTGCCTCCGATGCCGCAACCTCCGCCACCAATGCGGCCAACTCTGCAACAGCGGCGGCTAATGCTCTGGCGGCCATACCGCAGGTGGATGATGCAGGCAACATGACGCTGGCCGGCAATATCACTGCTGCGGGAGGCACGTTTGACGGGGCCGTCAACGCCAACGGCGGCGTCAACATCCCTCTTGCTGTGGGGGCGCCGACCGATACGGGCGCAGTCAACCGCCTGCATGCCGCAGGCTTGGCCGGAGTGACGGACATTTTTTCCCAGCACGCCTACCTCAACACGGGCAGCATTACGGCGACAGGGACGGCGGCAATTACCGTTCTCATTCCCGGCCAGTATGCGCAGGTTAGAGTGCCTGCCGGGACTCACAGCACGATTGTCTTTCCCTTCACAGGGCCTAACGGTCAACATAATTATTCCAACTTTGCGGGATTCTCCATTCCGTGGCGCATACCCGGCGCAGGCAAAATTACCATAGGCATCGGACGAGGCAGCAAAACGACAAGATCTGATTTAACCCAGGGATCGTACAGTATTATCCCTGGCAATAATCTGGCCCACAACAGCGGCGAAATTCTGGACATCACATTTGATAATGTACGGGATGCGACCCGCGGGGGCTACGTGGTCAAGGTGCGTGAGATTTACGCTCTTTCCGAGGCGGCAGGGTGGAGGGTGAAAACTACTACAAGTTTTGTGCCCGCGACGCATAACGAGCCTATACCTTCAATCGTTAATAAAATTATCTATCATCAACGAACCCAGTACAAATTCGAGAGCGAATATATTTCGTACGGCAGCCTCTATTTGCTGACGGGCGGAGGGCAGACGGTGCAGCTGCATAAAATCGCGGTGGTGCGCGGCGTTAATGCCTTTGAAACGGGCTTAGGGATTAGTTCGATAGTTACTGATTTGCCGGGGAGCGCGAGCGGGGATGTGTACATGCAGGTGGGGTCTGCGGTGCGCACCCTCTACCAGCCCGGCAACATCAATCCCGTTTATTACGCGCTGGAAGCATTGGCAAGAAACGATATTGAAGCCGAAGAAACGGCTGATTTTGTGGACATTAACATACCTCTCTAATAATGAACGACGCAGAAATACAAATTCAGTTTCCGAAGCCTGGAACATGGCAGGAATTCACTCTGACGGCCATTTACCCGGACAAGGAAGGGTACACCCGGACAGCCCGCTACGCCCCTAATGAAATTCCAGCGGATCAGGCCCCGGCCATGGCCGCCGTCGTTGCCGCACTGGTGGGGCTGGGCGAGGATTGGCAGGCGTCCCAGGTGTGGGCGCGGCGCAACTGGGTATTACGGTTTTCGCGTGGTGATGCCGGATCTTACCAGACCAAGGAAGTAGTAATCCTTACAGTCGAAGCCATTAACGCCCAGGGTGGCCGAAAATTATTCACGGCGATTGAATACCCCTCCTTTGTCCTCACGGACCCCGCCGCCGTGGCGTTTTTCCGCTATTTCACTCAATCCTGATTCCTGATGATGGCCTATGAATCCACAGACACGGTGATTTATCGTCCGGACGGCCTGGATGCGGTCACGCTCTGCAAACAGGGGGATCTTATGGCGGCTCCGGTGGACGTTACGGCCTCCGTCCAGGTGCAGCGGGACGGCGTGCTGGGCAGTTCCTGGATGCTTCAGCGGGCGCGGGGCAACGCCCTGATGCAGCTGTCTTTCACAGTGGCCCATCCGTTCCCGACAGCGGCGGCGGCCCGTGCCTGGGGCCTGGACGTCCAGGAATTGTTCACGCTGCACCCGCTGGGGCGCGTCACCTGGCTGACCTGCTATTACCAGGGCCGCCCCCAGCGCGTGAGGAAATACGCCGCCACCGTGGACCCTCCCCGCCCGTACCCCCTGACCAGTGAACACTGGTACGGGGTGGACTTGCGCGGGGCAGCCTGGCAGGCCGTAGAATTCAAATTTGCCCTGACCGGAGAAATCAACTGATGAACAACAATATTGACATATCCCTGACGCTTGGCACCCGGGCGGACATGAGCGGGATTAACCAGGTGCGCAAGGGGGTGGACGATCTTTCCACGGCAGCCAGGGGGCTGCCGCGGGAACTTATTTCCGGAGGGGTGGGAACCGTGGCGGATGCCCGGGCATTCTCCGGGGCATCCGCCCCTGGCAAGATGACCATACAGGTGGAGGGACTGGACCGTCTGGCCGGAACGATCGCCCGCGCGGAAGGAGTGGCGGCCAGCGGAACGTCCGCCCAGGGACGGACGGACAAGGCCCTGGAAGAAATGCAGTCCGGAATTGCCCGGGTGTCCAAAGCCGTGGAAGAGGTGGCCCGCGGGGCTGCTGCCCCGGATCATTCCCCCCTTCCTGTCCCCTCCGCCCGGGAAGGCGGGAATGAATGGATGATGGCGCGGCTGGACCAGATTGCCGCGCTGCTGGCCAGGATGGACGCCACGCTGGCCAAGAGCCTGGCCGCATCTACCAAGCCGGAGGGGACGCTGGACCAGGTACGCAAGGGCATGGATGAATTGTCCCGGGCGGTCAAGTCTGTTCCGGCGCTTCCATCCGGAGGCGTGGGGGGGCAGACGGGGGCCGTGCCTGCTTATCCGGAGACACAGGCGGCAACGCCTAATGACTGGACTGTGAGGATTGACGGACTGGACGCGCTGGGCGCAACGGTCCAGGGCGCGGACAAAACGGTGGGCCATGCTGCGGATGCCGTCAAGCAGCAGTCCGGATGGCTACAGCGCAGCATTGACGCCTTATCCAAATTTCCCGGACAGGTTCAAACCTGGGCGGGTGATAAAATGCAGGAATGGCGCAAGTTCAAAGGCGGCCTGCAAAACGCCACCAATGTCCTCAACCTGGGCAAGGAAGCCTGGGGGCTGGGCCGGGCTGCCGGAAATGCCCTGAATGATGCGTTTGGCCTGGGCGCTAAAAAAGTTTCCGCGCAACTTGCGGACGTGCTGGCGAAGGGGAAAGCGAAGGTGGAAGCCTGGCAGGCGGGCATGAGCGCCGAACTGGGGAGGTTGAACCAGGAACAGGCGCTGAAGAAGGAACATGACCTGGTCAAGCAGATCAATGACGCTTACGACGCCCGCAAAAGGACGATCGAAGCCCTGGACGAAAAGGCGAGCCGGAACCTGGAAATGCAGGCCCAGCTGCTGGCCATCGAAAACGAGAAGAACCGCAGCATCATCAGGCAAAAACAGATCCGCGGGGAAATGACCGAAAGCCAGGCCCGGGACGCCCTGGCGGCCATCGACGCCAAAGACGCCGGAGAACGCCGGGCTATCGAACGGAAGCAGGCGGAAAATGCCGTGAAAAAAGCCGAAGCGCTGGCCGAAGCCAAGGCGGAACAGATCAGGCGCATGCAGGAGCTTACCCAATCCAGCCCGGCAGCGGCAGGCGTGCGAGACCTGAAGACGGAGGATTTTTACAAGCAGGCGAACGCTTTCAAGAATGCGGAAGCGGCCCTGAAACAATGGCAGGAACTGGCAGCCAAAAAGAAGAAGCTGGAAAAGGAAATTGCAGACGCGCCGAAAGAAATGGCTAAAGCGGCCATGCTGGGCGGCGTGGGCATCCCACTGGTGGCCGGATTACAGCAGAAAAAGAATCAGGATGAAGAAACCCTGAAGCATGTACAGGCCTTAATGGATGGCATGCGGAAAGATGCCAGCATGCCATCCGCCACCAATGGAGAAATGATGGCCCGGCTGATTGCAGAAAAACAGCAGCAGGAAGCCGCCTTGAACAATATGATGGAAGGCATCAAAAATACGGGGTTGCTGGGCGACGTGCGCGGAAAGTCCGGGGATGCCTTGTATATGTCTTATGCGGATAGTTTGAAAATTGCTAAAGATGTAATAGATAATAGATCAAAAGCATTATCAGAACTAATAAAAGACCAGGAAGCTCTGGATGAATCTGTAAAGGTTGCCAAAGAACGGCTGAATAATGTTCTGACTGTGCAGGGCGTCCAGGCAAAGGCTGATTCCGACGTGCAAACGGAAACGAGAAAGACGGATGCCTGGCAGGATAACCAGCGGCGGGATGCTACAATTTCCCGGACGGCGGCGGAAGCTCTATCCAAAGCCGCGGAAGCGCGTAAGAAAGAACTGGACGCTACCAAAACGGCCATGAACACGGCTGTGGAAACACTGGAAGCAAGCCTAGATTCCTTCTCTGGATTTGCGGACAAGTATGCGGAGGGTAATAAAAAGGCCCAGGAGAACGCCACCAGGTTCCGGGACACGATTGGCCGCTTGCGCAACAAGGACCGGAAGTTATGGGACAAGCGGGACGAGAGTGACTCCAACTGGACGGAAGAATTCTTAAAAGCCCTGAAAGAAAAATTCGGCAATGCTTACAATTCCGACGCCGACCGGGGCATGGTGAAAGCCGCGGAACAAGCCTGGAAGTCCATGAATGACATCCTGACCGCTAAAAAGACACAGGAAAACCAGGAACAGAAAATCAAGGGCCTGGAAGAAGCCGCCCGGAAAGTAACCGCCCTGCCTGAAGACATCCAGGCCAAAAGCATGGCAGCAATGGAACTGACGGAATGGATGCGGAAATACCGGGAGGGGGCTGTTCAGAAAGCGGGGGATCTGGCCGGAAGTTCCGACTATGAAATCCTTTACCAGGTGGAGGACGTTGTGCGCAAAACATTACAGGACGGACAGGTGGACAAGGGCGAGCGTGCCCAGCTGGCCAGCCAGCTGAAAATGCTTCTTGGCAACGACCGCGGCCAGGACGAAACGCCCGCGATTCACGGCATGGTGGAGCTGGTGCGGGAGATACTAGGCAGGTATTCCAGGAGCCAGGAAACGGCGCAAAAGCTGAACGCGGAAGTGGCGGAGCTGAAAAGCCGCCTGAACAAGATTGATTCACAGCGGGGGTATGGACATTAGAACAGTAGAATTGACGGGACTGGCCAGCCAGTCATGCAGCTGGCAATGGAGGAATTTTACGGCGGCCCAGGTGTCTTTCCAGCTGGGCCGGGAAATGATGGATGCCGCCCCCTTCTCTTATAAAGAGCGCGTGCGGGTGGCGTGGGACGGCGTGACGGTGCTGGACGGCACCGTGCGCAAGTGTGATGCCGCCTTGTCCGCGTCCGGCTACGTGTGGCAGGTGGAAATTTGCGACCACTGGAAGCCGATGGAGGGCACGACGTTTTTCGGCTCCGGCATCGGGGCGGGCAGGATTGCTTTCTCGTTTGCGGCGTTTTCCGGCCTATCCTCCGGGGCGTCGGTCAAACGGCGCATCAAGATCGCGGCGGCCCTCCGGACGGTGCTGGACAACGCCCGCACCCACGGGGCGCTGGTGACGGATTATGTGCTGGATGTGGATGATTCCGCCTGGATATGGGACACGGATGTCGCCTGTGACAAGCACGCCTCCCTGCTGCGCAAATTCCTAAGTTCCCGGCCCGGCATGGTGGCCTGGTTTGATTATTCCGGAGCCAGCCCCGTGCTGCACATTGCGGACGGGGACCGCCTGGACCCGGTGACGCTGGACCGGATCACGCACAGATTGTCAAAAATCCAGCTGACGGAACGGGTGGACCTGGTGCCCCCCGCGGTGGGGGTGGTGATGACGCGGGGCAAGTACGCCACGTCCACGGTTGTTCACCCAGCCGGGGCGGACTTGCACCAGGAAGGCTGCACGATCGTGCAACTGTCCGACCCGCGAACGGGGGATGACCCGGACGACACCGACGAGGATGGCGTGGATGGCCCCCAATACAATTTTGCCAAGCCGGAAATGATGGTTCTGGGCGAAAAGATGCCGACCGGGCCGGAGGACGCCCGGGAATGGTGGACAAAAAAGATTCCGGAACTGGCGAAGGTTCCCGGGGCACAGTTCGGGACGATCCAGCGGGAGACGCCCGCCGTGGAAGGGCAGGATGCCAGGAACTACAGCACGACCGCCACCAGATACGAACTTGTTTCCGGCTCTTTAAGCGAAGCCTGCACAACCATCAAATGGTGTGAGGTGATTTTCAAGCAATACGTTTACATAGATTCCCCTCCAAAAAAAGGTTTTGAGCTGCTCTTTCCGCGTAAAAAAACCGTGACGATTAACGGGGACAAGGTGACGAGGTATTACAACTGGCTGACCTGGCGCGGCGTTACCACCAACACCCGGAAACGGCATTACAAGGTGGACCGCCAGGGGACAATCGGCCCGGAGGACGGTTCTGCATTCCCGCCTCCGTCCGGAGGCAGCGGGAGCGGCGAAGCGGACTGGCCAAATTACAGGCCCGTCCTGGCCGCCTATTACCAAATGACCCGCGTGGCACCCTGGGCCGGAAGCGTGGACGCCCTGGCGGCCATCCGTCCGGACCTGCTGCTGGGGCGGCGCTTGTCGATTGCAGGGGCCAACCCGGCCTGGCTGGACATGCGGACGGTCATTCAGGGCGTCACGGTGGATTTATCCGCAGGCAACACGTATATATCCACGGGAGTTCCCGACCATTTGAGCCTGCAAAGCATGATTGACCGACAGCAGCAGCTTTACAGCAACCAGGCCGCTATGGATGACCGGGACAACCAGGATCAGGTGCAGGACAATCCCGCCCTGTCCCTGACTTACGATTCCAACGCCCGCATCAGCCCCAAGGCCCCGACCGTCAGCCCCCGCGGAGAGGTTATCTGGTCATCCGCGACGCCGGAGCCGAATGACTACGGATTCCGCGTTCAGCTGGAATACGATGAAGACGGCCAGAAGACGGGAGCCACCATCACGCCCGGGAAAATCATGCTGAATGGCCGCGTGCTGGGAGATGCCCCGGCAAGCAAGGATTTGCCGATGATGGAAGGGGAAGTCTGGCTGAATTTGATTCTGAATGAAAACGAGGAAATCACGGGCATGGCCGTCATTTCCTCCGCGGGGACGGTGGACCCCTTCATGCTTACATCCATAGACGGAGCAAGGCCGTCCCGGCTGTTTTATTATTCCTTCCCTCTGGCCGTCATTAAAGGCGACGAGGTAATCCAGTACGCCCTGGGCACCATTCAGCTTCCCGTAGGGGGCGGCACGTATTATCCGTGGGGACCGTAGTTTTTTATGATCAGAATTCACATATTCACGTATAAGGAAGACGCCCCGGAAGCCGTAGCGGCGGCCAGGTGCGCCCGGATGGCCTGCCCGTCTGCCCTGGTGCGGGTGCTGGATGATTGCCACGCCCCAGTGGATGCCGGGACGGTGGAGGCCCTGGAAAAGCTGGGAGCCGTCTATGACCAGACATCCTGGATGCGCGGCGGGAATTTGCGAGGTCCTGGCGCCATTGTGGGGGTTCTGCGTTCTATGGCGGTGAATGCCTCCCCTGACGACATCTTGGTCAAGCTGGATTCCGACACGGCGCTTTTAGATGGGGACTGGCTGCAATGGATGGCAGCCCATCCGGAATGCCTGTGGTACTCTTCCGGGGACGATCGGCATTTAACCTATGGATGCTGCTATGCCGTGCGCGCCCATGTGGCCGTCCATTTGGCCGACGTTCTTCAGGAGCGCCATTTACCGGATTCAGCCCCGGAGGATTTAACGTATGCCCAGACCATGATTGAAGAATACGGACGGGAGGCATGCCGGATTGAAGCGCCCTGGCGGCGCGGGGAATCGGAGAATTCCCGCTGGTCCTGCTGGTGCTGGCACAGCGCCGAGGCTTCCCCTGATTTATACGCCCGGATGTTCCGGATGGTGACGACAGGCAACCCCCGGCCTTATGGAGTGCCGCGTGAGCGCAGGGCGGAAATTATGCACTCCCTTTGCAACGCCAAAATAAAGCTGATGGCAGCGGCGGCAATAGCCCCGGGTGATGGTACGGATTCACCTTCCTTGCGGTGAGTTTTTTATAGCAAATTCGGGGGTAAAAGTCACGCGAATTCACCCGTTTTCAGGCGTTTTTTTCACCTCTTTTCAGGCTTCCGGAAAGGGGCTTTTCCTAGCCGCAAGTGGCGAAATATCGCAACAACCTGTCCCGCATATCGCAACTATCTTGCGCCGTTACAACGGTTGAAAAAAGGATGGTTGGAAAACATCAGAAAGCTGATGGTCTGGTTGGGATAAGCTTGTCTCCATGTCTTTGGAAACAACACGCCTGAACAGGTTCTGTTGCGCTTTGAGGCGGCTGATAGCCTCCTGTTGGAATTCCTTGTTTGATTAAAAAGGAGAAAAAATACGGTGAAAATCATTGACTCTTTCCGGGGAAGTGCTATGCAAGCTGTAGCGGCTTGTGGGAAGCAGGCCGTTTTATTCCGGCTGTCATGTTCCCTTCTTCTAGCGGTCAGGAAGGCCGTCTCTCCAACGGCAAAGGCTCGGTTCAACTCCGGCAGGGAATGCCAGCGGCAGGCATGTTTTTTGTTTTTCCGTGAAGAGACGGCAAATTGCATCAGAAGAAGCAAGGCGCTGGGTTATGATGGGAACACGCTTTCAATGATTTTCCCCGCCCATTCCGGTAGTGGCTTTCCTCCGAATAAATGAAGAATCATGGGAGCGGTATTGGTGGTGCTGTTCGGTTCGGTGATCAGAAAATCCCTCTTAATGCCCGGGCCTGAAATTCCCCATGGAACTATCATTTCCGCTGCGCTCGTACCCCCGTGGCCTTTTCCGATTCCCCCATGATCCGTCAAAAATAAAAAATGCGTATCGTTGAATAAGTCTTCCTGCCTCAATTTCTGAAAAAAGATTCCAATTTGCTGATCCGCCTCTTCAATAGATTGAAGATATTCATTGGACATCCATCCGTACTTGTGTCCCGCATGATCTGTATGAACGGAATAGAGGAAAACCACAGTGGGGATGTAGCGGTGTTTCATGATGAATTGAAAAGCCTGGTTGTAATTGGGGATATAGGCATCGTCTTTCAGATACTTGATTTCATCCAGATATTTTTCGTTGAACGGATAGGCGAGAGGTTTCCAATTATAATAAAAAGCTGTTTTACAGGAAGGCTGGCATTTTTTCATGGCCTGAAATACGGAGGGATAATATCCGTCTTCGTCTTTCCGTACGGCGGGGTAGGAGGAATTCGCCAGCGTCCAGTTATTATTGAAGACACCGTGCTGTTCCGGGCCGCTTCCGGTTAAGTGACTGGTCCAGTTAGGCAAAGTGACGGAGGGCATCACAACCCTCGTATCCAGAGAGAAAGCTCCCTGTGACATCATTCCTTTTAAGGAGGGAGCATGCGCCTTTTGAAAACCTTCCAGACAAATCCCGTCCAGGGAAATCATGATCACTCTTTTGGCGGAATTGTCGGGAGTAATATCCGGTACGGAATTTTTAGGAATGCCGGAACCATATTGTGTGGCGGAAAGGGCTGTATCGCCCGTCGCCATTCCTGCCGCCGCCAGACCTAATTGATTCAGGAAATTCCTGCGAGTTGTTTGATGAGAGGAGTTTTCCATATAAAATACATACTGTCGGCTTGGAATATTTTTATCAACTCTTGCCAGCATACCGGACAGGAGCGTGGGCTCAATCAGGACGTTTTACACAGGATGACATTTTCCGTGAGCGGGAGCAGATTTTCAGGGAAGTGGTGTTCTGTGCCTCCGTTATTGAAATCAACCGATTAGCGTAATCATACCATGAGAGAGATACAAATACAGTTTTCCAAGCCCGGCAACTGGCGGGAATTCACGCTGACAGCCATCTACCAGGATTCGGATGGATATACCCGTATAGACCGCTATAAACAGAATGACATACCGGCCAACCAGGCCCCGGCTTTGGGCGCGGCTGTAGCCGTCATTGAGGACATGGAAGAGGACTGGCAAGCTGTCCAAGTATGGGCAAGGCTGGGAAATACCTCTGTGCTGAATCATTCCGCAGGAGATGATGAGGCCGTTGAGTTTGGTGAAGCTGTTCTGCTGACGATTGAGGCTGTCAATAGCCTTGGAGGCCGCCGTATTTTTACCCCTGTTAATTATGCACAGTTCATGCTGGTGGATTTTGCCTCCATATCATTCTTCAAGTATTTTACCATCAGAAAATAATAAGGATATCAGCAAATAAGGTAGGACTGACTGCATGATGGCGGCTGGCTGGGGGATATGTGATGCAGCGGATTTAGAGCATGGCAATGTAAGAGGGGGTGAATAGATGAAATAGCTTGTTCCTTATCAAGGATGCTTCCTCCACATCCTTTTCCGCCTACTGACTGGGAGAAAGGAGTATTCCTGCGTACAAATTACAGCACATTGTTTCTAAAAGCCGTTATCATGTACTGCAGTTTATCTTGCAGTTTTATAAAAACAAAAACCGCAAGCGTTATTTTTCAAACGCTTGCGGTTGTTTTGAAATGGTGGAGGCGACGGGAGTCGAACCCGTGTCCTGAAGGCCATTGATGACGGCATCTCCATGTTCAGACGCATATTGCTGCTTTCGCGGCTGCTTCGCCATGCGTCAACTAGGCAAGCTCGCTAGTTGCCTGTGGAAGTCTCGTGCGTTGCGCGGCAACCCCGCATTGCACCAGCCTGCTGTCTCTTCGTCGTCCCCTCTAGCAGGCGTTGAGGTTCTGACGCGGCTGAACTAATTAAGCAGCCAGAGCAAGGTCGTTAGACTCTGCATTTATTTTTTTAATCGGCTTTTTAGAAGGCCAGCCGATTAACCTTCACATGCAGCCAGCACCGCAGACTTCCAGTCGAAACCATGGCGCCCCCATATGTATTTACCAGCAGAGACAAAAAATCCCGCCGTGATGTTCAGGCAGGAATCATTTTATTTGCTGGTAGTGATGCAAGTGGCACGCCCGTAGGGATTCGAACCCCAAACCTTCTGATCCGTAGTCAGACGCTCTATCCAATTGAGCTACGGGCGCTTTGACTTGCGTCGTTTACCGCATAAGCGGTGAGAGAAATATAGATTTTTCTTCGGGAAAGTCAAGATGTTTGTAAGATGATTTGAGAAAAAAATTCATTTTTCTCTTTTCGGGAAAATAAATTTTCAGAAAAGGAACCGTTGACTGCGGGATGGAGAAAGAGGGGAAAGGCGTTGCGTCATGGAATGGCCTGTGGCACACTAAACGGAGGAAATGAGCGAGTTCAAGGTGATCAGGTCGCCGATGGAGGCATTGAAGAAGTTCTTCGGCTTTTCCGTCTTGAGAGAGGGCCAGGATCAAGTAGTGGCTTCCATTATGGAAGGCCGCAATGTATTGGTAGTGATGCCCACGGGAGGAGGAAAATCCCTGTGTTACCAGCTTCCTTCCTTGTGCCGGGACGGGGTTTGCCTGGTTGTCAGCCCTCTAATCTCTTTAATGAAAGATCAGGTGGATGCTCTTGCCGCCAGGGGGATTCCCGCCACCATGATTAACAGTTCCCTGAGTTTTCCTGAGCAAAAGGAACGTTTGGACGGAATGAGGAAGGGAGCGTTCAAGCTGGTGTATGTGGCTCCGGAACGTTTTGGTCATGAAGGGTTCATGCATGCTCTGGCGGAGGTGGATGTAAATATGGTGGCTGTGGATGAAGCGCATTGCCTGAGCCAGTGGGGGCACGATTTCCGCCCGGATTATCTGAAGCTGGGAAGAGCTGTTGAGATGCTGGGGCGGCCTCAGGTGGCTGCGCTGACCGCCACGGCTACGCCGCGGGTGCGGGAAGATATTCTGAAACATCTGGGGCTGGATGACCCGGTGACGATTGTGCGCGGATTTGCGCGGGAAAATCTGCATTTCCGCATTACTGCGTGCGATACACACAAAGACAAATACAAGAGGTTGTATGAATTGGTGAAGCGTCACAAGACGGGCATTATTTATTGCTCCACCCGCAAAAAAGTGGAGCAGGTATATGAGGCTCTATCCGATCTTGGATTGAGCGTGACTGCCTATCACGCCGGCATGACGGATGAGCAGAGGGAGGAGGCCCAGAACGCTTTCATGAACCGTCATGCGGATATTGTTATTGCCACAAATGCGTTTGGCATGGGCATTGACCGGGCGGACGTCAGGTTTGTGGCTCATTTTGAAATTCCCGGCAGCGTGGAGGCCTATTATCAGGAGGCTGGCCGAGCCGGACGAGACGGGAATGAAGCGTATTGCGAACTTTTGTTCAACCATGCGGATTTGCGGACCCAGGAATTTTTTATTGAAGGAGTCAATCCGGGAATTCCATTGATTGTGGAGCTGTACGAGTTGCTCAGGAAGCATTGCAGTGCGGAAACCCACGATGTCATGTGGTCTCTGGAGGAAATGGCGGAGCGTCTCAAATGCCGTAATGCCATGCAGGTGGGGGCAGCTTTATCCGTGCTTATACGCAATGGAGCGATTAGCCGTCATGATGTTCCGGGGCAACGCGTGAAGCTTACCAGAGTAACGGATCCTTCCATAAGCGGTTTGAAAATTCCTCTGGATGGAGACGCCCTGAGGGAAAAGGAAGTGAGGGACCGGGAGAAACTGAAGGCAATGACGGAATTCGCTTATTCCTCCGGATGCCGGCAGCAATGGATTTTGAATTATTTCGGGGAGGAAGATGGGGTTCCGTGCGGCCGCTGTGATCAGTGTCTGACGCTGGGCGTTGAGGAAGGTCAATCTCTGGGAGAGGAAGAGACCTTGGTGGTGCGGCAGGCATTGAGCGGGATTGCGCGCGCGTCCGTGCGTCTGGCTGATGGTTCATGGCAGGGAAGATGGGGCAAGACGAAGATTATTCAGATGCTCAAAGGGGCGAAAACCCAGGAGTTGTTAAGAACATCCCTGGTCCGGCTGAGTACCTATGGCATCCTTTCCCGATGGAGCGAGGACGATATCCGCCAGTTGTTCCGTGCCATGCAGATGGCGGGATTGACCAAAATGAGCGGAGAGGCGGACCGTCCCCTGATTACCCTGAGTCCGAAAGGCAATGAAGTGATGATGGGGCGCAAGAAGGCATCTTTGGTTTGGCCTTTTGCCCGCCGGGGAAAAATATCCGTATCTATGGAGCAGGCCAGAGTTCGGGCTACAGGAAATTTGGCTGCCCTGGGAGAGTTTGACGAGGATTTGTTTTTGAAGTTGAAGGAACTGAGGAATGAACTGGCTCGGGAGGCCGGGATTCCGGCTTATGCCGTGTTTCACAATTCTACGCTGGAAGGTCTGGCCAGGTTGAAACCTACCACCCGCCGTGGCGCTATGAATGTTCACGGCATTGGAGAGCAGAAAGTTGCTCGTTACCTGGATGATTTCCTGGAAGTCATTGCCGAGCATTGCGGGGTTTGAATTGGTCTTTCCTATTATTTTTCCAATCAGGTGTGCGCCGTTTCCGGAAAATGGCGTTCATGCTATGCTGAATATATTTTCCGGAAAAAACGGATATTTATTTCAATAATATATTTATTGATATGGAGTTATGTGTATTTTTTTCTCTTTCAAGGAGATTGTTTTTTTGCCCGAATGGAACAATCAAATGAATAGCTGTCTATCCCAATCCAGTAGAATCAAAAGGATTGCTTGATCGATATTTTTGACTGTATTATTTATGTATTGACTTCATTTTGGGAAGCGTGTAGTTTCTTCTCCACACATTACCCAAGACGGAGCGGTGGCTGAGAGGCTGAAAGCACTCCTTTGCTAAAGGAACGTACTGGCAAAACCGGTACCGAGGGTTCGAATCCCTCCCGCTCCGCCAAAACCTTTCTTTTTTGAAGAGCCTGCATCTCCATGGTGCAGGCTTTTTTCTTTGCAAATCAGGGGGATTAAATGGTGGGGAATTATTCGCTGATCTGACTGTCTTATTTTATATTTATCAAATTTGAATAACTTGGGACCAAAACGCCGGTTAGAATGCCTAGCCAGCATTTGGAGAGTACAAAAATCAAACCCGCCGCATGTGTGGTCTGAACCAGTTTAATGATCTCCCTGAAGCTTTGAAAGAAAGAGGGTGGGAGATTCTAGCATTCATGGAAAAGTCCGGCTTGCGGCTGGCTGTTTCCGAGGAAGGAAGCGGAAAGTTTTTCAGATATTTTTATCCCGTGGATTGAATGTCCCTACGGGAAAGTTGGCGACCGTTTGTGGGTGCAGGAGGCTATTATTCACATGCCGCGTTGGGCTTCCCGGATTTTATTGGAAGTTGTGGAAATCAGAGTTGAGCGGCTTTTGGATATTACGCCGAACGGAGGCACGGATGGAAGGCATGGAATGCTGTCTGGCACGATGAAGAAACCAATGCCTGTTTATGAAGGGGTGACACGGAGAAATCCGCGGGGTTGGCTTTTGCCCGGTTATCTTTCTTTCCCTTATGGGGAAAAATGAAGAGGAGCGGTTCCGCCGAACTGAATCCGCGGATGTGGGTTATTCAGTTCAATTTATTAATTATCAACAGAAAGATCAAATAAAAGAATATTTCGGTTACAGAGGTTTCGACCTGCTGGGCGGAGGGAATTGCCTCTGTTGCTATTCAGACAAAATCCGCTTATGTAATCAACTCCGTTTTACTATAAAAAAGCGCCTTCCGGCAAAGGAAGGCGCTGGATATGAAAAGGTGAAAGAGAGGGGATTACATCCCCTTGTTTTTCATGGCTTCCGCCAGGGCGGCGCCCATTTGAGCCGGGGTTTTGGCAACCACAATACCGGCGTTCTTCAGGGCTTCCTGCTTGGCGGCGGCAGTACCTTTGCCTCCGGCAACAATGGCTCCTGCATGACCCATGCGGCGGCCCTTGGGAGCCGTGGCTCCAGCGATGAACGCAGCAACAGGTTTTTTGCAGTTGTTCTTGATCCATTCAGCGGCTTCTTCTTCTTCGGAACCGCCGATTTCGCCAATCATGATGAAGGCGTCTGTGTTCGGGTCTTCCGTGAAGAATTGCACGGCCTGCTGCTGGGTCATGCCGTGGACGGGGTCGCCGCCGATGCCGATGCACATGCTCTGGCCCAAGCCCATGTTGGTTACCTGCCAGACGGCTTCATAAGTAAGCGTGCCGGAACGGGAGACAATGCCGATTCTGCCGGGTTTGAAGATGTAGGCCGGCATGATGCCGATCTTGCAGTTAGCGGAGGGATTGACGATTCCGGGGCAGTTCGGGCCGATGAGAGTTACGTCCTTGTCCTTCAGGAAAGTTTTCACCTTCTGCATGTCCTGCACCGGGATGCCTTCCGTGATGCAGACGATGAGCTTCACGCCCGCGTCCGCGGCTTCCATGATGGCGTCCGCAGCGAAGGGCGGGGGAACGAAGATCATGGAGGCGTTGCAGTCCGTGGCCTTTTTGGCTTCCGCTACAGTATCGAAGACGGGGACCTTGCCTTCAAAGAGCTGGCCGCCCTTGCCGGGGGTCACGCCGGCGACGACGTTGGTGCCGAAGTCCATGCAGTTTTTGGCGTGGAATGCGCCGGCGCTGCCGGTGATGCCTTGCACGACCAGACGGGTGTTTTTGTCAATGAGAGATGTCATTGTCGTAATAAATAGTGAGGGTTATTTGACTGCTGCCACCGCTTTCTGGGCGGCTTCGTCCAGGTTGTCGGCAGGGATGATGGCGATGCCGCTGTCTGCGAGGATTTTCTTGCCGATTTCCACGTTGGTGCCTTCCAGGCGGACGACGAGCGGGATTTTCATGTCGATGTTTTTCGCCGCGGCCACAATGCCCTGGGCGATGACGTCACAGCGCATGATGCCGCCGAAGATATTGACCAGAAGGGCCTTCACATTTTTATCGCTGGTGAGGATGCGGAACGCGTTGGTTACCATTTCCTCCGTGGCGGAACCGCCCACGTCCAGGAAGTTGGCGGGTTCTCCACCGTAGTATTTGATGATGTCCATCGTGGCCATGGCCAGGCCGGCGCCGTTCACCATGCAGCCGATGTTGCCGTCCAGGCCGATGTAGTTCAGATCGTACTTGCCGGCTTCCACTTCACGGGGGTCTTCTTCCGTTTCATCCCGCATTTCCATGATTTCCGGGTGGCGGTACAGGGCGTTGTCGTCAAAATTGAATTTGGCGTCCAGGGCGCACACGCGGTCATCCGTGGTGACTACCAGGGGGTTGATTTCCACCAGGGAGCAGTCCAGAGCGGTGAAAAGCTTGTAAACGTTGGTGATAAGCTTGGTGGCCTGGCGGAGCAGGGGGCCGGTCAGTCCCAGCGCCACGGCGATTTTGAGAGCCTGGAAAGGCAGGATGCCCAGCGCCGGGTTAATGTGTTCGCGGATAATGGCTTCCGGGCGGGTGGCGGCCACTTCTTCAATGTCCATGCCGCCTTCCGTACTGGCCACGATAACGGGGCATTCCCGGGCGCGGTCCTGAAGAATGGCGAAGTAGCATTCCTTTTTGAGATCTACGGCTTCCGCCACCATGATTTTGCTGACCAGCTTGCCGGCTTCCCCGGTTTGCTTGGTGACCAGAACCTGGTTGAGCATTTTGCCGGCAACTTCTTCCACTTCCTCCACGGACTTGACGACGTGGACGCCTCCCTTAAAGCCGTTCTTGAAGGTGCCTTTACCACGGCCGCCAGCGTGTACCTGTGCCTTAACTACGTATTGGGAGAGGCCCATGTTCCGGGCCGTTTGTGCTGCTTCCTGAGCTGTGGAGGCGGCAATGCCCTTGGGGGTTGCCACGCCAAAACGCTCAAAGAGTTGTTTTGCTTGATATTCGTGAATGTTCATGACAGTGGGCCGTTTGGCCAAATGTTTGCGGAAGAAAGGCTAGGCCTATTTTTGGTGTCGGTCAAGGGAGAATGGTTTGGTCTTTTGATTTTTTGTCCGGAGGCGCCGTGAAGTTCCGTCGGAAATCAAAGAGGACAGAAGGCTTGACTGCGTGCTTAAAGATTGTGAAACTCCCTTCCCGTTTTTCTGTAGAGACCTTTTATGAAAATTTACCGTCCTTCCGATACCTGCTTTGACGAGATGAAGCGCCGGATGAACCGCCGCGCACTCCCGGAGGATTCCGTAAGGGATACCGTGAACGCTATTATCCGGGATGTTTCCGCGCGCGGAGATGAAGCCCTGTTTGATTATGCCGCCAGATTTGACAAAGCGCATCTGGATTCTTCCTCCCTGTTCGTAACGGAGGCAGAACTGGCGGAAGCGGAGGCCATGGTGGAGAAGTCTGTGAAGGAGGCCATTGCCGTTTCTCTGGCAAACATCCATTATTTTTCAGACCGCAGCCGCAGGCGGGACTGGTCCGGCGTGAATGCGCAGGGCGTGGAGGTAGCGGAGCGGTTCCTTCCGTACGACCGAGTGGGCATTTATATCCCCGGAGGTAAAGCACCTCTGGTGTCCACTTCCATCATGACGGGCGGTTTTGCTCAGGCCGCCGGCGTGCGGGAGATTGTGGCCGCCACGCCCTGCGGGCCGGACGGCCGGGTGAATCCCGCGCTTTTGTATGCGCTGAAAGCCTCCGGCGCAACGGAGATTGTCAAGATAGGGGGCGCCCAGGCGATAGCCGCCCTTGCGCTGGGGACGGAGAGCGTGCAACCGGTGGAGAAGATTTTTGGCCCCGGCAACCGTTTTGTAGTGGAGGCCAAGCGTCAGTTGGTGGGGGCTGTTGCCATTGATTTGCTGCCCGGCCCCAGTGAAGTAATGGTGCTGGCGGATGATACTGCGGATGCGGAGTTCCTTGCTGCCGACCTGCTGGCGCAGGGCGAGCATGGCCCGGACAGCGTAGTTGTTTTTGTCACCACATCGGAAGCGTTATTGGAGCAGGTGGAGGCGGAAGTGGAACGCCAGGCTGCCCTGCTGAGCCGCGGGTCCATCATCCGGGAGGTGCTGGACAAGCATGCCTACGGTTTTCTGGTTTCTTCCATTCAGGAAGGGGTGGAACTGGTTAATGCCTTTGCGCCGGAGCATTTGGTGCTCGTCACGCGGGATGAAGAAGCCGTGCTGGATGGCATCAGGACGGCGGGAGCCATTTACGCTGGCTCCCTTTCTACTGTAGCCTGCGGGGATTTTTTGGCGGGCCCCAGCCATACGCTGCCTACCGGCGGCGCCGGCAAGTCTTTTTCCGGCTTGCGGGCGGATCAGTTCCAGCGCCGCACCAGCGTGGTGCGCATGGACCGGAATGCCGTGCTGAACTCCGCCCCGTATGTGGCAGAGTTCGCCCGGGTGGAGGGGCTGGACGCCCATAACCACTCCATTCAGGTGCGCGCCGCCCGTGTGGACCGGTAATCCCGGATTTTTTTCAATTCTCTCCATGATGCAACAGCGGGGAATCAGGGAACGGTTGCCAATTGCAGCAGGTCTCCTTGTTGCCGGATATGGCGGTAGGGGCGTTTCCCGGCATCATGGGGGTGGAGTGGCGCCGGCTGTTGAGAGCATGATAGCCGGCTTGCCGATTTGTTGGCGAGATTCGTTGGGATGGAGCGTCCGCGGGAGGGGCGGATTCATCCATTTGCTCGGAAATCCCGCGTAATCGTTTCACCGCATTCCGCATGTTCAAGTCCCTCATCCGCACATTTGCCATTGTGGCGGCCTTCATCGCGGGGTACATGATGCCCGGTCTGCATGTGTACAGCTGGACGTTCAAGTGGATGCTGATTGTGATGCTGTTCGTAACCTTTCTGGGCATCCGCTTCAAACGCATGAAGCCGGAACGGGCTCACTGGCTCCTGACGGGGGCTAATCTCATGGTCGCCCTGGCGGCATGGGGTGTGTGCCGCCTTGTTTTTGGGGATGGGTATCTGGCTCAGGCCGCTTTTTTCGTAGGCATCATGCCTACAGCCACGGCGGCTCCCGTGGTGATGGGGCTGCTGGGCGGCAGCGTGGAGTTTATGCTGACCGCCCTTTTGCTGATTAACGGTATTATCTGCGCCCTGCTGCCTTTCATCCTGCCGGCGGTTGTGGGGCGGGGCGGTTTTGAGATTTACCTGAACGTGGCCCAGAATATTTCCCTGGTCATGTTGCTTCCCCTGGCCCTGGCGCTGGCGGCGCGGCGTTTTTATCCGCGCGCGATTGCCTGGCCCAGGAAGTTGAAAGACGTCACCTTTGGCATTTGGGTGGTGATTCTGGTTTTGATAGCCGCAAACGCTTCTTATGATATTTCCTCCCGTGAGGGCATTTCGGAACGTGTTTTGGAACAGATCGGCGTGATTGCCCTGCTGGTTTGCGGGCTCAATTTCGGGCTGGGGCATTTGCTGGGGGGGCGCACGCGCGCTGCGGAGTGCAGCCAGGCGCTGGGCCAGAAGAATACCACCCTGTCCATTTATCTGGCTTTGACGTATGCCAGCCCCATTGCCGCTCTTGGCCCCACGTTTTATGTACTGTGGCATAATTTATGGAATGCCTGGCAGTTGTACCGGGCGTCCGAACGAAAGCGCAGGGATGGATAAGGGATGAGCCAACCGGTCCGGCGGAGGCGTCCGGCAGAGTTATAGGGGTGTCCATAGCCGGAAAGAACGGGTGGGAGGGGCTTTTGATACGGTTCCCAATGACGGCCGGCAGACTGTTGATGGTTCTTTTTTATCCACGGTCAGAAACGGCAGAGGATTGCTCCCCGTGCAAAAAGCTTGAAATTCGGGGAACGCCCGGTAACGTTATGCACCTGTTATGCAGGCATCTTCTCCTTTGCCCCCTCTGTCTCCGCGTACCAAGTGGCTGATTGCCCTGTGCCTGTGCGTTCTCGTGATGCTGCTGGAGTTTCTGACGTACCATATGGCGTACCGCATCGGCTATGATGAAGGGATGTTGACCACTCCGCCGGTGGTGGTGCAGAAAAGCGATGAAAAGGCCATGCAGAATTTGTCCCGCTTTATGGCGGATGTCTTTGCCTCGCGCGAGAGCCTGGCCGGCATTCTGGACAACCGGGAGGAACGCCTGGCATGGATCAGGGATCCGGAACTGCGGACAGAAACGGCCTGGGGCCTTACCCGCGAGTTGATTAGCCGGGGCGGCGCCATTCTTGCTCTTCCTGCGGCCAGGGAATTAATTGACGCGGGATACGCCGCCGGACGCTGTCAGGTATGGGCCCCGCGCGCGGATGCCGTGGCAAAAGCCCTGTTGGCGGAGCACCAGTACACTTCCGCCTACGATTATTTGAAAACCGCAGAGGAGGGATATGAGAAGGAAGGAATGACCGAACCGCTGGTGCGGACCCTTCAGACCATGAGTTCCATTGACCAGATGCTGAACAGGAATGAGCAGGCAAATATGTTGCTCCAGCGTGCGGTGGATGCCGCCGCGCATCTGGGGCCGGATGCCCTCCCTGTCAGGTCCAGGCTTTTGGCCGCCCAGGGAAGGCTGGCGCGCACTACGGGACGCATTCCGGAATCGCGCGAGTATTTCAAGAAAGCTCTGGCCCTGTGTTCCCAGCCGGACAAGACCACCGGAGACCTGGCCCTGGCCAGCATCAGCATGGGGGAGGCCATGTTGGAAGCCGGCAGGAAGGAGGAGGCCCGGGAACTGTTTTTAAAGGGACTTTCCGGCTCGGAAAATGCCTCTTACCTGTTGAATGACTGCCTCAATGCCCTGCGCGGTCTGGCCCGTATTTCTACGGAGCAGGGGAATTATGAGGAAGCCCTGGCTTATCTTTACCAGGCGGAAGGAGCTGCCCGCGGCGTATTGCCGGCAGACCATGCTTTTTGGACCGGGTTATATGATCAAAGGGGATGGGTCAACATCTTGCGCAAGGCCGCTCCGGAAGCCCGGGCGGATTTTTTAAAGGCCATTTCCAACAGCTCGGCTTCTCCCATCATTTCCGCACAGTCACGCGAAGGACTGGGCAAGGCATGGCTGGATGCCGGGGAGGGGAGTAAGGCCAGGGAGAATCTGGAAAAGGCTCTTCAGTTGCGGAAGTCCCATTTCGGCTCGGATCTTCTGTCCCTGGGCCGCGTATATTATTCCCTGGGGCTTGCCTGCGATATGGCAGGGGACAGGGAAGGCGCCCTGATAGCTTATGCCGGAGCGGTGGATTCCCTGTTGAAATGCGTGGAGGGGGCGGAACGCAGAGATTTGCTGGTGCAGTCTTATCTGTGCAAAGCGTACGCCCTGTGCGACGGAGAACAATGGAAGGAGGCCGCAGAGGCTTTTGAGGCGGTTCTTCCCATGCTGGAAGGGGAGCAGCGGTCGGAAAATTACAAACAGCTTGGACGCTGTTACGACGAACTGGGCATGAAGGAGAAAGCGGATGACTGCTGGAAGGAATCCGGTTTTCCCCGAGTGCGCATGGCGTCCCCCAGACGCAGAACCTCCGTGAAGTCCAGATCTTCACGGAGATAGGATGCGGGGGCTTCGTAAGACGTTGCGAGGCGTTTATTTTGCTTGATTTGTGCCGTCTTTTTGGCTCAATGCCTGCATGAGTTCCGAGCGCCATTTTTCCAGTAAGCCCTACCGTCCCGCACGCAAGAAAAAGTCTTATTGGAAACCGGTCCTCTTTCTGGTCCTCCTGGGAGGGCTCTGGTTTGGCTACATCCAGTGCTGGCCTACGATAGAAGGGTGGTTCAAGCCAACCATCCATGAGGTGCACAGCCAGACGCAGGCCATGGGGCATTTGCAGGATATGCTGGCTTCCTGGAACGGCTCCGATGCAGAGCTGGCGCAGATGGCATCCTCCGTGGACAAGCAGGTGGAATGGATGAATTCTCCCGAAGCCAGAGATTCCTTTGCATGGCTTTTGGCGGTGGAAATGGACCGGCGCGGCATGTTGAAAGAATCCGAACCTATGCTGGCTGCGCTCCTGGAAAAAAAGCTCGCCGCTTCTTCCTCTATGGAGGCGGAGGACAAAATCCGCCTCCTGGGCGTCAGCCTGAACTGGGCGCAGGAATTCGCCCGCCGCAAGCATGATGCCGTGGCGGAAAAGCTTTATGAAGTGATTTTGAAAAATACGCCGGAGGACCAGGTTTCCATCCATTTAGCTTGCCTGGAGCCATTAATCCGTTATGCGTATGACCAGGCCAGGTTTGAGCGTTTTTCCGCGTTGTGCAAACAGGCTGTTTCTCCTGTCATGAGGAGCATGCTTGACAAGCCGGAGGATGTGAAGAGCATGGTAAAAATCCTGTTGCTTCAGGATACCCTGCCTGACAAGGCTACCGGGTTGCCCAGCGGCACAGGAAGCGCGATTGCCCGGGAGCTTCTTACTAAATTCCGCCTGACCGCCAATCCTGATATGGGCCGCATTATCCTGAATGAACTGAAGATGCCGCTTAATGCGCGCCGGAAGTATTCCCAGGAAGAATTGAAGGCCATGGCCGACCAGCTGGAAGCAGCCCTGATCTGCTTCCGTGCGGCTGAAACGGAGATGGACTGCACGCCGGAGACAATGCTTGCCCTGGCGCGGGTAAGGATGCAGATGGGGAATTTGAGGGAGGCCTCCCGCCTGTTGTCCCGTGCGGAAGGTGCCGCCATGACGCTTGGCGTGGATGCTCCCCGTATTTTGAGCGGCTCCAGCCTGAGCCAGGATATTGCGTCCATGCGTTCCCAACTTGAAAAATACAGCCAGGCAGAGGCTTTGGTGAAACGGGCTTATGAAGATGTGAATATCGCCGCGGCTTTCCTGAAGGCGCGGGATTACGATCAGGCTGTGAAGTATCTGGAGCAGGCAATGAAAGTGGCCCGTGAAAATACCACGTTTGTTCAGGCGCTTCAGCCGGTCATTCTGAATCTTCAGGCGGAGATAAGCGCCGGCAGGGAACAGTGGGCTTTGTCGGAGGCCCAATATGGAAAGTTGATTGATGAGTGGGATGCGTTGACTCCGGAAGATAAGGAGAAACTCCGGAACAATCTGGCCTCTATTCAGTTGGGAGAGCTTTACCATGAAATTCACCGCAACTGGGCTGGCGTGTGTCTCAAGCAAAAGCGAACCACGGAGGCCCGCAGGGTGCTGGGAAAAATAGGGGAAGTTCCGGCAGAAGAGCCGGAGAGGCGCGCCTCGCGCCGCCGCCGCAGATAGTCGCCCCTGCTCTCAGCCAGGCTTTCCTTTTTTGGAAAAGGCAAAGTTCTCAATTGGCATACCGGAGGGACGCAAAGTTTCCTGGAGGCTCCGGTTGGGGGCTTGAATGCCTGCGGGCGGTTGCGTGATTGCTGAAGGGGCTTTTTACGCGAAATGCCGCTTTAATCCTCCCATGGCATCATCAAAGAACTTTGGGCAGGTTCCGTTTCCCTGTATTGACGGGTATTCCGCATTCTAAAGGGGAATACGGATTCCACACCTGTCAACAAATTATATGCCTCTTTTTGCAAATGTAACGTTTCCGGTATGATTCATACCCTCAGCCAGAACTGAAAAACAGCTTCCGCAGAATCTTTAGTTGCGGACTTTGGCTTTCTGCCTCACATGGCTGAGAGCCCTTTTCCCATGAACCATTTTTTCACGGCGGTCAGCTGCGGACTGACGGCGAGAGCGCACAGTATATTTTGCGAAAATTTGGCTAACCGTAAGGTTGCCCTGTTCGAAAAGTTTGAAAATATTATCTCTCACCCTCATGGCTTCCTGAAGCGCCGCATCAGCGCCCCCGTATTGAGAATCGGAGAAATAACGGGTGAATAAACGCTTGTTCTTACAGATCGCCAACCGGTAGCCTTGAAAGGCCGTTGTTTCGTAAGTGTAACGGGTGATGTTTTTACAAGGCATATAAACAGGAGTTGTGGGACCGGGTAATAGAAGCAGTGGTAAGCTTCTATTAGGATAGGTTCCATTTCCTGCAAAATCTAGAAAAAACACAATTTGTTAGATTGAGTGCAAAAAATGCACCTCTAGATGTTTGTAGACAGTTTATTGCGGTGTGTCATCCCTGACATAAAAACAACCGTCGGAAACGCGGATTTTCAATTTTTCTCCTGCCTTCACCTGGTTTGTTTGCCGGATAAGCTGCTTATCCTGGTTTTCCACCAGGGCATATCCGCGGCGAAGGGTCTGTTCCGGGCTGTGAGCTTCAAGACGCGTCTGAATCAGAGTAAGTTGTGAAGATAAATCCGCCATGCGGGCGGCGACTGCATGAGATAAGCCGGCCTGAAGGGAAGCCAGAAGCTGCGTGCGCTCCCGATTCCTGTGGGCCGGGTGGCGCATTTGTAGATGGTGTTCCAATTTATTGATATTCAGTGTACTCTGAAAAATTCGCGTGGCTGCGGCATTTTGCAGGGTTTCTTGCATATCGTCCAGGCGCTGGGAATAAGGGGAGAGCAGGGAATACGCATCCAACAGTTTCCCCCGCAGGTAAACATCCAGTTTCAGCTTGGAACGCAATAGGGAATGCTGTGCGGAGGCCTGAAGAGCCTGTTCCATTCTGGACAGTTTGCGGAGCCATTCAGGTCCGTCCGGCGTGGCCAGCTCCGCAGCTGCGGTGGGGGTGGGCGCGCGCAGGTCCGCTGCGAAATCCGCAATGGTGAAGTCCGTGTCATGACCCACTGCGGAAATCACGGGAACGGTGCATTCGTAAATGGCTCGCGCCACCGTTTCTTCATTGAAATTCCACAAATCCTCAATGGAGCCGCCGCCGCGGCCTACAATGAGCACATCCACGGGGGAAGGCCGTTGGAGGGAGCTCCGGACCAGGCGCGCACGGCAGCCGCTATTTCGTGCTCCGCTCCCGTCCCCTGCACGCGTACGGGCAGCAGATAAGCCTTCACCCACGGAGCACGGCGTTCCAATACGTGCCGTATGTCCTGGATGACGGCGCCAGTAGGGGAGGTGACGATGCCGATGGCGCGGGGGAACGTGGGAATCTTCTTTTTATGTTCCGCGTCAAACAGCCCCTCGCGCTGGAGCTTTGCTTTCAACTCCAGAAAGCGAGCCTGCAAATCTCCCTGTCCCGCGGCTTTTACCTGCCTGATGACCAGCTGGAGCTGTCCCCGGTCCGGGTACACGGTGGCGCTGCCCAGGACATGGACTTTCATCCCTTCCTGGAGCCGTATGGGACATTTGGATGCCGCTGCCTTGAAAAAGGCGCAGAAAATTTCCGCTCCCTGCTCCTTCAGGGTGAAATAAACGTGGCCGCTGGTGTGATGCCTGACGTTGCTCAGTTCTCCCACCACCCACTGGGTACCCACGGCGATGCTGACTGTGTCCCTCAGGCGGTAAACGAGCTGTTTGACCGTGATGGGGTTGGGCACGGCGGGCGTTTCCTCCGGGAATTCCATAAATTATGGTTCAAAGGGAATGTTCAGAGCTTCATACGCCAGCATCCTGCATTGCTTGATATCCAGTTTGCCGGATGGGAGCATCGGAATGCGCTCTACGGGAATAATTTCCTTGGGGCACCAGAGGGCCGGCAGTCCCTGGTCAATCAGGCCATGCCTGATGAGGGTCCGAGCCTGGTGTACGTAATCCGTCACCAGGGTGGTGAGCAGGGCTACGGCTTCCCCTTTTACGGGATCCGGAATGGTGACGACGGCTATCCGTCGTTCTTCGTCCGCCGGATCCAGATTCCAAATGTTCATAATGGCGGCTTCCAGGGCTTCATGAGGCACCATTTCCCCGCCTATTTTGGAGAAGCGGGAAATGCGTCCTTCAATCTTCAGGAAGCCGAATTCGTCTGCGGAACCTATGTCTCCGGTTTTTAGCCAGCCGTCCACGAAAATGTCCCGGTCGATTTCCGGGCCGCCCAGATAGCCGGGAAAGATATTCGGCCCTTTCAGCCAGATCATGCCGGGAGTAGTGATGGGGACCACGCGTCCCGTGTGGGGGCTGGTGATGCGTATGGCGAGTCCGGGAAGGAGGGCTCCTACGGAACTCTTCTTCATGCCGGGAATGAAGTCTCCGGCGGCATTGGATGGCGCCGGATCAATGAAGTTGACGGAACAGACGGGAGATGCTTCCGTCAGGCCGTAGCCCTCGCAGGGAATGACGCCGAATTTTTCCCGGAAAGCAGTAGCAAGGTCTTCCGGCAATTTTTCCGCGCCAACGATTAGATAGCGGACGGTTTGAAAGGTGTCCGTTTCGCAACGTTTCATAAAACCGCGCAGGAAAGTGGGCGTAGTGACTACTAGACTGATTCCGTACTGCTTGATAAGGGCTCCCAGCCGTTTAGCCTCAAGAGGGGACGGGTAGGTGACCATGTCATACCCGCCGATCATCGGATACCAGAGTCCGATGGTGATGCCGAAGCAGTGGAATACAGGCAGGCTTCCCAGAAACCTGCTTTGCGGTTCCAGCGTAATGCGGGAAGAACATTGAGAGATGTTGGAAAGAAGATTGTGATGGGTCAGAGGCACGCCTTTAGGCTCTCCGGAAGAGCCGGAAGTGAACATCAGCACGGCTTCGTCTGCTCCTGTAGGAGCATCCAGCCCCAGCTTCTTAATAATGAAACCCGCTGTCAGGAATTTGATGGCGAGGCCCCAGCGTTTGGCGGAACCTTTAAGCAGGGGAAGTTCCCGCTCCATGAGGATCAGATCCCGCTGGGGGGGCCACGGGAAATTCTGGAGCTTTCGCATGAAGGTATCCGCAGTGATGAACCAGTCCACGCCGGACTGCTTTACAGAGCTGGCGAAGGCTCCTTCCGAGGCGGAATAATTGAAATTCACCGGCGTTTTCCCGGCGAACAGGCAGCCCAGATTGGCTATGGCCGCTCCCTTGCCCGGCGGAAGAATGATGCCGACCCGGCGGTTCGAGGTAATTTTTTTCAACCGCTTGGCAAAGGCTACGGAAATGGCCAGCAGCTGGCCGTAAGTCAGCGTCGTGTCGTCAATGCCGTCGATGACCCGGCAGTCGGAATGAAGTTTGAGGCTGCGGAAAAGGAGGGCGGACAGGGAACCGTGGAGCTGGGGCAGCGTGGCGTATGCCTGGGCGGAGCATTCCAGCCACGCGGAAGTAAGGCGCGCCGCCATCTCGGCCCCAGGAGCCAGTTTGGGGAGAATATGTATCTGGATATCCGCCTGGGCGTCCGTATCGGCCTCCGCGTCCAGCACGGAGTTCGTATAAAAGCCGGTATAGACCGGTACGGGGGAAATGTGCAGGGCTTCCAGAGCCTTGATGACCCGCGCCGGAATTTGGCTGATGGAGCCTTTCACATGGGAGACGGGGCCGGGCAGGAATACTACTCTTTTGCCTGCGTTAAGGCGTTCCATGATGGCGGAACGCAGCGCAATAGGGTCGCTGCCCCCGGCCTGGAACAGGATGCCGTCCGCTTTAGTGGATTCCAGATGGGAGGCGGTGGCTGTATCCGGAGGGAGGCCTTCTTCCACCAGGTAGGTCATGCGGTCCCTGCCCAGTTCTTTTTCGAACATCAGCAGGGTTTTATAAGATACTTTGTTGAAAATCAACAGATCACCTGATTCGGATAAATTGGAGGAACCAAAAATGGCCATGGGAAAAAGATAAAAACTTGCTTGAGGCATTTTAGCAAGTTGCAGGGCCGGGAGCAAGGAGGAAAGATATGACCCCGGTTGCTTTTCCTTTAGTCATGCCTGTTATTGAAAACCTTTCCCTGCTTGGTGCGCTTTTATGAAAAAATGTTGTTTTTCGTGGCATGGTCTGGATTCTGCGTTTTTCTCCTGCGGAGGCGTTTCCGTGAATCAGTTTGTTCCGATATTTCACTTGCTGATTGATGGAGCTGGCAGGCAGCAACATCTTCGGACGAGAAGCGCTGGGGGAAATCCGGGTCAACGCGGCGCAGGACCTGGGAGACCGGAGGGGAGAAACAAACGTCTCCCTGCTGGGCAACCCCGGCTTCACGCAAAGCGTGAGAGGGGCGAAAGCGGGAACGACGGCGCTGCAGCTCGGAGCGGGGCTGAGCGTGCCGGTGGGGACGAAAGGAACCGTCTTCGTCAACGGCAATGCGGACATCCGTGACGGGGCCGGCTCTGCTGTTCGGAGATCAGTTTTTATAATATATTGGAATAATTTATGTTAAAATTGTTTTTTGCGTCAAAATCGCTTGGATTCATAAAGCGGATTAAAAATTCGCCGTGCGATGGGAACCGGGCCAATATACCAGAGTTGGCCCGATTGTTTGTTTATACTGATAAGGATAGAGTGATGGATATCCTTGGCTCCAGACCAGATAAAGGATGAAAGGTCTCTTCTGAAAGATGCACAACACCTACGGAATCAACGTTTAAGCTTGTAGGTGGATTTTTAATCCGCTAATGATGATAAAAAGCCTCCTGTCAGGTTCGGGAGGAAGTTTCCGTACATCTTTTAAAAATCATGAAGCTGCACCTTCCTTTAAGTCTTTTGTCCTCCCTGCTTGCCTGCATAGCCGCTGTTTCCTCACCACGTGCCGCTGCGGAAACCTATACATGGCTGGGAGGGACGGTGGATGTTCATTTGAATACTAACTGGACTCCGGATTACGGCAGCGGCAACTGGTCGGCAACATGGGCCGGTACGGCGACGAACAGCATGCGTTTTGATGCGGGAAGCATGACGGGGCAGCTCAAGGCTCTTCAAGCTTCTTTCAATACGCTTTCGCTTGGGGGCATAACTGTTACGGATAATTCTGACGGATTCAGCGTTTCCAAGAGCAATGGCTCCAACCGCACCATTAATTTGCGTGATGGAGGAGAAGGATATACGCTGTTTGATATAGGCGGGGATTTTTCTCTGGGTGTTGCCAACCAGGTATGGAATGGAGTTGTTTTCAATTCCGGCGCCCTGTTTAAAATTGCGGCCGGCAAGACCATGAATATTTACGGTGGTCTTGGAACGGCCGGGACGGGAGCCAAGACAATGACGGTGGGGGCTGACGGTTTTTCAGGTATCCTTGTTCTGAATACGGCGGCCCAGTCCTCCATGACGGCTGATTGGGTGATTTCCCATGGAGCGACCGTTCAATTGAACAATGCCGCGGCTCTGGGTTCCGGCTCAGTCAGCTTAAACGGCGGCAATGTGACGGCCCAGCATAATGCCGTCTATAATAATGCCCTGACCGTGAGCGGTTCCTCCGGCATGACCGTGAATGCTGCCACTCAGTTCGCCAATGTCAGCCTTTCCAATGCCTCGGCCCTGAATATGAACGGAGGAACGCTCGGCATTGCGAACGCCGGTGTTTTGACGTTGGGCTCTTCAGGAACCATTACAGGGAATTTGACGCTGGGAAACGCGTCTCTTCTGAATTTTTCCGCTCTTCCGGCGTCCGGAGCATACTTGCTTAATGTAACAGGAACGCTGACCGTGAACAGCGAACTGCTTCTGGGGCAGGGAACGATGGAAGGCGTGGCCTGGGCGGAGGGTTCGTACAGCCTGATTCATGCGGGTTCCGTGACAGGAGTCCCTGCCAGTTCCTTTGTTCTGGGCGACAATCTTCTGGGTTCCTGGAGCACGGAGAACAATAATCTTACCCTGGTGGTGGAGCAGGTTGCTTTGCTTGAATGGAAAGGCGGCGACGGGATATGGTCTGTAACTGCTCCGGCTTCTTCACCGTGGAAAAATGACGGCGTGTATCATAATGGTTCCGGAGTGGTCATGGGAGATATTGACGGGAATTCCCTGCAAACAGTAACCATTGATGGCGTTGTCTCTCCCACAATCATGATGGTTCAGGCGGATACGACGGATTATGTATGGAATGCCGCAGAGGTAGGAGGAGCTCTGGAAGGCAGCGGAAATCTGGAGAAGACCGGCAATGCCAAGCTAACCATTAATATGGATAATGCTGGTTATGCCGGAAAGGTTATTCTGGAGGGTGGAACGCTTGAAATGGGGAATGACGCTGCTTTAGGCACAGGGGATTTGGCGTTTGACGGCGGTACCCTCCGGTATGGAACAGGAGTAACGGCGGATATTTCCGGTCAGATTTCCTCCATGAGCAAGAGTTCCGTGAAAGTGGATACCAACGGCAATAACGTAAGCTGGGCTTCCGCAGATCGTTACAAGACGCTGAACCTGGAAAAGTCCGGCGACGGCGTGTTGGCTCTTGGCGGCGCCGTGTATACGGGGGCCCTGACGGTGGATGAAGGGGGCGTGTCCATTGCTTCCGGCAGTGTTCAAACGAAGTTTTCCGCGGGAGTTACGGTGAATGCAGGCGGGACGCTTGCCATTTCCAGCGCCATTAACGGAATATCTGCCGGAGACAATGCCAATATCGTCATCAACGGCATGAGCGGAGCGGGGCGGATTGAGCTGGACAACCAGGCTGCCAGGTCCCGTTTCTATATTTCCGGAGATAATTCTTCCTTTACCGGGGAATTGGTGGCGGCCGGGCTGAACAATAATCCGGGAAATTCGAATGATGCCCGCGACCTTCAGTTTGCCACCGCCGCCAGTATGGGGCGGGGAACGGTCACCTTGAATGGACGCGGTTTCTGGCTGGGAACCGTCAACACGGCGGATACCGCTGTTATGGCGACAATCAATATTCTGGAAAAAGGTTCCTATCTGAACGGGGGAAGCGGAAATTCCTATTACTTCGGCGGGGCGTTTACCGGGTCTGGCTCCATGACCACAGCTCTGGGCAATGCGTTCGCTTATTTGACGGGAGATATGACTGGGTTCCTGGGAGCATTTTCCCACACAGGCGATTCCCTGTTTACATGGGTGTTCGGCAACAATACGGATGCAGTTCTGAATGATGGAAAGCTTTTCGGGGATGGCGTGGTGTTGAAGGCTGACGGAGGGACAAGCCTGTTTAAATTTTCCTACACCAATGATATTATCCTGATGAACGCCACTGTAGGAGCGGCAGGGGCCTTGAACGCCAGGGTGGAACAGGCCGGAGCCGGAACGCTGGTGCTGACGCAGGATAATAGCGCGACGGGAACGCTCGCCATTACCGGCGGCACGGTTCAGCTGGGCAATGGAGAGGCTTCCGGTTCCTGGGCTGGGCAGATTACCGGAGCAGGGGCGCTGGTGGTGGACAGGGCTGCCGGTTCCGCGGCCCTGGAACTGAACTCCACCAACAATTATCAGGGAGGAACTACGCTGAATGGCGGTACAGTGAAAGCTCTGGGCGCCGGGTCTCTGGGCGCCGGAGATGTTTCCGTCAACGGCGGCGCCATTCTGGATATGAACGGCCAGGAGATTGCCAACAATGTCACTATTACCAAAGGAGGGCTGCAACATGCCGTCTCTTATGTTACGCCAGGCGGCGTAACCGTAAACGCGGAGGCCGATTCCGGGGATATTGATTTGGGCGGGCTGTCCGGCGACAAAGTGGGCAGCATCAACACCGCTACGGCGGGAACGTCCATTACCGGGCTGACAGGGAATCTGACGCTGACGGGAAGCAATTCCCTGCATGTGGGAGTGGAAAATACCATGTATGCCGCTGCCGGGGACCAGAGTAGTCTGATTCAGTTTAATGATACGGCTACGGGGACTGTTTCTTTCGGCGGAGATTCTTCCGATCTCACGCTGCACATGGATATTGATACGGATATCCTGATTGCCATGCGCGAACAGGAATCTGTCGGTATTCTGCTGACAGACGGGACGATTACCGGATTGCCGGACAGCGGCCTGGTGGCATGGCTCAACCGGCATCTTACGTTTAATGCTACGCTGGAAAGCCTGGGCTTTGGCATCCAGGGAGTGGATGGCGGCAGCATTATCATTTCCGGAAGAACGGATCAGATTTATATCGCTTCCGCAGACGGTTCCTCTGTAACGGAAATTCCGGCCCTGAATTCCTATGCACAGGTGATTGTGGACACGAATCTCACCCTGAATTTTGACGTACCCGCAGCCAATACGGAGAAGACTGTTATCCGGCATCTTTCCTCCGGCACCAGCAGCACGGGTAACCTGATGGTGAATGCCGCCGGAGACGGTTCCCTGGAAATCGAACTTGCGAACGATCTGAACGACTCTGTGTTCAACGGCAATCTTACCGTGAACGGTGACGGCACGGACCTGATCAAGACGGGAGAAAAGACCCTGGCGCTGAATGGCAATGTCAATACCCCCAATGCGGTTGTTGTTAAAGAAGGCACGCTGGAACTGAACGGAAGCGCCAACAATGTCGGCACGCTGACTCTGGCCTCCGCTTCTGCAGATGCAATGGCGCGCACCGTGATTGGAGGGACTGTCACAGCCACTCTGTCGGATGAAGATGAAGGCGGTTCCCTGGAAATTGCTGCGGGGGGAATACTCAGAACCGCTGGGGATTCCGTCCTGGATCAGGAGACTTCCATTTCCGGAGCGGGGAGTTTGAATATTCAGGAAGGTTCCTCCCTCTCCCTGACGGGGGAAGCCGGCCTGTCCGGAACTTCCGTGACGCTGAACGGAACGCTGAGCCTGTCCGGGACGGGGGAAAAATCTATCCAGTCCCTCTCCGGTTCCGGAATGCTGGCGTTGAACGGCGGCGCCCTGTCTGTCACTTCCGCTTCCGCCAGAAACGGTTCTTTCTCCGGTACGTTGGATGGTGAGGGGCGCATTGACGTATCCGGCAGCGTGACCCAGGTAATGCAGACGGGAAGCTCTACGTATGACCTGGGCGTTCATGGAGGGGGGACGCTGGTATTGAAAGGGACCTCTGCCGCTTCCTCGCTTGATTACCGGAATGTTGCAGTAGGTTCTGCCGGCGCCCTGCGTATTGAAGCCATTGGACATGAAGCCGGAGACTCCAATACCTCCTTAAACGTCGGCAGCATTGATTTCCAAAGCGGTTCTACGACGGAATTCGTTTATAATCTAAGCGCGGCGGATCCTTTCGGCTCCGCTATGCTGACGGCGGATTCCATCACCATCGGGAATGGGGCGGGGTTCTCGCTTGCCAATATGGAAGGCAACACGGGGCTGGGAACGTATGACAGCCTGGACGGCGTGGTTCTGATGACAGCGGACACGATTGACGGCATGGCGGAGGGAGAATCTATATCCGTGGGAACTTCCGGCCTGTTTGCCGTTTATTACAAGGATGCGGCCATGAGCCGGGAGGGCAATCATATTGTGCTGAATGCCACGGTGCAGCAGGACAATATTTTTACGCCTGCGGTGAACTCCCATAATTCCGGAGCAGGTTCCGACCTTCTGTGGGAGGCCAAGAATAATCTGGATGCCACTTCCCAGCTTGGGCAGGTGATGCATTCCATCAGCACCATGGTTACGGGAGATCATTCCGACCTGGCGGGAGCATCCAGGGCTTTGGCAGCGGTGGCGGGAAGCACAGTCAACGCGCTGGGTACGGCGCAGCGGGACGCCCTGCGCGACCAGATGGGCTGGATCCGCAACCGGACCACCCTCATGGGCGTCAACCCCGCCTACGTCAACGACGACCTCCCCCGCTTCCACATGTGGATGGAAGGCACGGGCTCCTACGCCCAGCTCGACACCCGGGGGGATGAAAGCGGCTACCGGCTCACCACCTGGGGAGGCACTGTGGGCATGGACGCGGACCTCAGCGACCGCGTCACCGTGGGAGCGGCCTTCACGGCCAGCTACGGAGACCTGACGGCCAGCGCGGCGGACAGCGCCGACGGCCACCTGGACAGCTACTACGCCAGTCTCTTCGGGCGCTACCAGAACAAACGCTGGGCGCACACGCTCATCCTGACGGGAGGATGGAACGACGCGAAACTCAACCGCACGGTCAACTACGGGGAAGGAAGCTACAGCACGCAGGGCAGCACCAGCGGGTGGGGCCTTGGAGCCATGTACGAACTCACCTACGACATCTACCTTGACGAAAACCGCAGCAGCGTGCTGCAGCCGCTCGTCAACGCCTCGGTGGTGACGACGCGGATGGACGGCTATGAAGAAACGGGCGCGGGCAACGCGGGCCTGAACGTCGGCCGGCAGGACTGGACGACGGGAACAGTGGCGCTGGGCGGCCGTTGGATGGGTCTGATAGGCAGCAACATCTTCGGACGTGAAGCGCTGGGGGAAATCCGGGTCAACGCGGCGCAGGACCTGGGAGACCGGAGGGGAGAAACAAACGTCTCCCTGTTGGGCAACCCCGGCTTCGCGCAAAGCGTGAGAGGGGCGAAAGCGGGAACGACGGCGCTGCAGCTCGGAGCGGGGCTGAGCGTGCCGGTGGGGACGAAAGGAACCGTCTTCGTCAACGGCAACGCGGACATCCGGGACGGGTCCAGCTCGGTGAACGGAAGCGTCGGCTACCGTTACGACTTCTAACAGGAAGAAACGGGAAAGGAGGCTCGCTGGAGCCTCCTTCCTCCGGGCCCTCCAGAGCCGTTCCGGAACAACTCCGGAACGGCTCTGTTGCCCAGGGAAAACCCGCCAGTGCCCCAAGAGGGGCAAAAATGAGGTAAAAACGCGCCAAATGTTCCCGGCCCCCTCTTCCGCTATTCGGAGCCGGAAAAAAACGGAACGCGAGTAACAGGGCCTTTTTTATGCGATTTCAGCGGTTTTCCATTCCAATACCACTTCCACCCGCAATTCATCTCCGTGCATGAGCTGGTGGGAAGTGAGGGAGTCACGGAAGAACAGCAGGGATTTCATGGAATCTCCCGCATGGGTTTCTTTTCTGAAATGCAGGTGAATTCCCGTCAGCTGATGGTTCTCTAGCCAGGAGTCCGGCAGGGAGTCCAGGGCCCAGGACAGGTAGGCGGCATTGTTGATGTGGCGGTTGAAATCCGTATCGCGGCGTTCCGCCGTCCATTCCCTGATAACTGGCAGAAGTCCCGAAATATCCATGGATACCGGAGTTACCGTTTCGTTGCATGGGGTATCCGGGAAAGAGCTGATGTGCCTGTTTAATGGCACCGGACGCCTGCGGCGTATATCAATGACAGCCCACAGGCAGCTTGCCGCAACAATGCAGTTGCCCTGGGCATCCCTGATTTCCATGTTGCGGCGCGCCAGCAGAGGCGTTTCCTGGGCCGTCCAGGTGCGGAGTTCCACCGTTTCCTTCCACCGGGGAAGGCGGCTGACGGCCGCATCCAGGCGCACTTCCACCCAGGCCAGGCTGCGGGACGTTACAAAATCATAGCCGAACCCCAGGCAGGAGGCATGGGTTTCCGCTATTTCCTGAAACCAAAGCAGAACCGTTTCCGGTTTCATCAGGCCATCCGCTCCGCTTTCGTAAGTGCGGACGGTTGCCTGAACGGAATAGATTTCCTTGGCGCTGGCATGTTCCATAACATCTTATGTTAGTAAAACCATTTTTTCAAAGCCAGTCAAAAACGGGTAATATCCGGCTGTTGGGTATGCCGCACCTCCGGTATGTGTATGGCTTCCCGTAATTTCCGGGCAGCCCGCCAGGGGGGCGGCATGCAATGGAAATTTTTCCAGCATCCGCTGAGGTTGACGGTATTCCCAAATTTCTAGAGGATGCTCCGGAAATAGGCGATAGTTTTTTCCAACCCTTTTTCCAGTGAAATATGAGGCTTCCACCCCAGTTTTTCTTCCGCAAGCCGAATATCCGGCTTGCGCTGGGTCGGGTCGTCCAGGGGCAGAGGACGGAAGACTGTTTTGGAAGAAGAACCTGTCATTTCAATGACTTTTTCCGCCAGTTCCAGCATGGTGAATTCCCCTGGATTACCCAGGTTGACAGGGCCGGAAAAACCTTCCGTATCCATCATGCGCACCATTCCCTCCACCAGGTCGTCCACGTACTGGAAACTCCGGGTCTGTTTGCCCGTTCCGTAAATGGTGATGTCTTCCCCCTTCAGCGCCTGAACGATGAAGTTGGAGACTACTCTGCCGTCGTTCGGGTTCATTCGCGGTCCGTAGGTGTTGAAGATGCGGATGATGCGAACGTCCACTCCGTTCATGCGGCGGTAATCCATGAACAGGGTCTCCGCGCATCTTTTACCTTCATCGTAGCAGGAGCGGACACCTACGGGGTTGACGTTTCCCCAGTAGGTTTCCGGCTGGGGATGAACCATGGGATCTCCGTATACTTCGCTGGTGGAGGCCTGGAGGATTCTGGCTTTGCACCGTTTGGCGAGGCCCAGCATATTCAGCGCGCCCAGCACGGAGGTTTTCATTGTGTGGATGGGGTCAAACTGATAATGGGGAGGGGAGGCGGGACAGGCCAGATTGTAGATTTGATCAACCTCCATGACATAGGGAACGGTAACGTCATGGCGTATTAATTCAAATCCGGGATAATCCTTCAGGTGGAGGACGTTTTGTTTGCTGCCCGTAAAGAAGTTATCCATGCAGATGACTTTATGGCCTTCCCTGAGGAGTCGTTCGCTGAGGTGGGAGCCGATGAAGCCGGCGCCTCCGGTAATCAAAATCCTTTTGCTCATGATGGCATGTCCTGTGTTTGTGCGTTCCGCCGCGCCGGAAGGGAGGCAAGCGGAAAGTTTTCACCCTGCCGTGCGTTGCTGGTCAATGTCACATATCCGTCAAGGGAAGGCAAGCGCATAGCATGTTGGACGGAATATTTTATGGAATGTCCGGGAAGGGTTCTTTCGTGCGGGCCGGGAGGCAAATTCCGGTTTTTGCCGGCAGGTTCAGGATTTGGGAATCGTCAGCAGAAAGCTGGCTCCCCCCAGGGTGCCGAATTCCAGTTTCAGGTCTCCCCCCAGGGAACGGGCCGTGTCCCTTGCCAGCGCCAGACCCAGGCCTACGCCGGGTTTCCTGCTGTTGGTGGCGTCTTGTGTGCGCCGGAAAGGCTTGAAGACAAGCTTGCGGTTTTTCGGGGAAATGCCGGGGCCGTTGTCGCGGAAGCGGATGACGATGTTGTGGCGGTCCGCCTGGACGGTGAGCTGGACCTTGGCGTTTTCTCCCTTGGCGTATTTAATGGCGTTGGAAGTCAGGTTGTCCATAATCTGCTCTACGGAAACGGCGTCCGTGTGGATGGGAAGAATGCGGATGGGCTGGGCCAGGGCAAAAGAGAAACTGATGCCCGCCTCCCGGAGGCGGCGTTCTATTTTTTCCGCAATGGGTTCAAAAAGCTCCTGGCAGGTGAGCGTGTCCCGCGCGCGGCGGATGGCGTTCCGCTGAAGCCGGGAGTAGGAGAGCACGTTTTCAATCAGATGTTCCAGACGGCGGCATTCCCGCTGCATGTTGGCGTAGTATTCCGGCTTTTTCTGTTCCGGCACCATGCCGTCTTCCAGCATTTCCGTGTACAGGGAGAAGGAGGTGAGAGGCGTCCGGAGTTCATGGGTGACGGCGGAGACGAAGTCCCCGCGGCGCTGTTCCAGGCGGAAGGTGCCCAGCATGAGCCAGATGACCCCGGCCGCACCCAGGAGCATCATGCTCCAGATGAGGGTGAGCGTCCAGGCCAGCATTTTTTTGTGGTCCTGAAGGGGGACGGCTCCGGTGTCTCCCGGAAGAAAAACCAGGGGGGCGTTGGCAAAGGGGAGTGCGCCCGCCTGCCGGTCTTCCTCCGGGGGCGGGGATGAAGGGTCGAAAGTTGCCAGGCGGCTGTAGGGGAGCAGCGTCTTTACACGGCCGGGCAGGCGCCTGTTCAGGTTGTCCATGTTCATCAGGGCCCCCTGTAAATAAATGCCGCGGCTGGTGCGCACCTGGCGCAGGATGTAAAGATTCCCTCCGTCTTCCACGGGAACGAAGGATGTGACGGTTTCCACTTGCGCCGGGGCTCCGGATGCCGTTGGTTCCGGTTCCGGAGATTCATGCAGAATTTCATTCCGGATATCCGCCCAGAGGTTACCGCTGGACGGCACGGAGGTCAGGGAGGAGACCTTGCCGTTCAGCCGTTGGTAAAGATCCTTCTGTTCATTCAGCCTACCGGCAAGCTCCGGAGGCAGAGCGGGGCCAGTTACGCGCCCGGCAGGGGAAATCTGAATGTAGGCTGTAACGTAGTCCGGCAAATAGGCGGCAAGGTTGGAGCTGCGGGTTGCTTCTCCGGGGACTGGGGAGTCCATCCTCAGGTCATAGGGACGCTTGTAGGCGTAAACGGGCTGGTATTCAAAATAGCCGCGGGCCTGTTCGAACGTGATGAAGGAGGTCAGCAGGCGGTCCATTTCCAGTCTGGCTTCATGAGCCAGGGCTTCCACCCTGATACGCTGTTCCGAATGGCCCGTTTCTTCCGCCTGCACCAGCAGAACATGGGTGAGCCATCCGAGCATGCCGATGACCAGAAGCAGGCTAATTGCCAGAAGGATGATGCGTATGCGCCGGTTCACGGGTCAGGAAACGAAGGATGAATTCCAGCGGTAGCCCTGGCTTCTGAGCGTCTCCAGGGGGGAGGCGGAAATGGCCCCGAGCTTGTCCCGGAGGCGCATGACGGTCATTTCCACGGAGCGCGTATCCGTCAGGCGCGGGTCCACGTCCCATACGCGCCGGAGCAGTTCGTCCCTTGTGATAACGCGGTTGGGGTGGGTGGCCATGTAAGTGAGGAATTCGAATTCCCGCGCGGTCAGGGAGGTTTCCCTCCCGTCCTTAAAGGTGATCAGGCGGTTGGCGCTGTCCAGGGTGGCGCCGGGGATACTGATTTCCCGGAGCTGGCGCGGCCGTTCTGGAGACCTGCGCAGCACGGCCTCAATGCGGGCGAGCAATTCCCGGATGCTGAACGGCTTGACAATGTAGTCATCCGCTCCCAGCTTGAGCCCCTGCACGCGGTCTTCCTCCTCTCCGCGGGCCGTAAGCATGATGACAGGCGTTCCGGGGCGTTCCTTGGACATGACCTGCAGCACGTGGAAGCCGTCCGCGCCCGGCATGGCCACGTCCAGCAGGGCGAGGTCGAAATTGCGTTCCCGCACGGCATGGATGGCGGCCAGTCCTTCTTCCAGCGCCAGCACCTCGTAGCCGGATGCGGTCAGAACATCCGTCAGGGCATGCCTGATGCTGTCGTCGTCCTCCGCAATCAGAATGGTATAGGCTGAATCACTCATCGTTTGATTTTATAAAACCACAATGTTTCCCCCGTTGTATAGAGAAACCTGCGCCCTTTCAGTAACAATGCCATAACAGGACGGCCGCCGGGAGCGTTTCAGTTATGCCGGAGTTCCCGGAAGGGGGGAGGAAGGCTGCCGGAGGGAATTTCAATGGCCTCCATGGGGCCGGGGACGATTCCTTCAAAGAACGGCGTGCCTTTGTAGGAAAGGATGATTTTGGAATGCACCATGCCACCCGTAGTCTGGCGCAGGAAATCCGCGTCCCGGAAGACCAGGAGCGTTTTTCCGTTTTCCCCGGCTACAGGACGGCACTGGAAGTCGCCAAGCGGTGTTCCGTCAGCCGCCGTCATTTGGACGGGCAGTATATAGGCTTCCGAAAAGGAAGGCGCGTAAACTCCCCAGAAGGAAGTGAGCGCCATAACGACGACGATCACGACGCCGACAATGATTTTTGTGGAGGTAGACATGCGGAGGGAGGTATTCTGGGCCGTACGTCCACCTCCTGTTCGGTGGCCGCGCGGCGTCAGCGTTGTTGAAGCCATTCGGCGGCCTGGGGGGCGTAATACGTAAGGATCATATCAGCCCCGGCGCGCCGGATGGAGATTAGAGTCTCCAGAACGGTTTCCCGTTCATCCAGCCAGCCGGAGGCTGCGGCGGACTTGATCATCAGGTACTCCCCGCTGACATGGTAGGCGGCTATGGGGAGGGTCACATGCTTCCGCATGGCGGCCATGACATCTAGATACAATGTGGCGGGTTTCACCATCAGGATGTCCGCCCCCTCCGCTTCATCCAGCTGCGCTTCCCTCAGGGCTTCCCGGATGTTGCCGGGATCCATCTGGTAGGTTTTTTTATCCCCTTCCTTGGGCGCGCTTTCCAGAGCTCCGCGGAACGGCCCGTACAGCGCGCTGGCGTACTTGGCGGTATAAGCCATGATGGAAACGTCGTCCAGGGCCTCGGAATCCAGAGTGGCTCGGATGGCGGCCACGCGGCCGTCCATCATGTCGCTGGGGGAGACGATGTCCGCCCCGGCATCCGCGTGGCACAATGCCTGACGGCAGAGAACCTCCACGGAGTCGTCGTTGAGGATTTCCATCGTTCCGTCGGAACGGAATTCCACCAGGCCGTCATGGCCGTCGGAATTGTAGGGGTCCAGGGCTACGTCCGTCATGACAGTGATGCCTGGCACTTCGCTTTTAAGCGCGTAAATGGTGCGCGGGATGAGGCCGTCAGGGTTGCAGGCTTCGCAGGCGTCCGGCGTTTTTTTCTCATCCGGAATGGCCGGGAAAAGATCCAGCGTCCGGATGCCCAGATCCATCAGGCGCTTGGCTTCCTCCACCAGTCCCTTGACGCTCCAGCGCGTGCACCCCGGCAGGGAGGGGATAGGCTGGTTTCCGGTTCCTTCATGAACGAAAACCGGGTAAATGAGGTGTTCCGGGGCGAGGGAGGTTTCCCGGATGAGGCCCCGGATGTTGGCGGATTTTCTGTTGCGGCGAGGCCGTATCGGTAGATTCATCATGGTGTGGTAATGAAAAGGACTTTTCCAGGAAGGCATGGCGTTCCGGAGCGGATGTCGTCAGGAAGCTTTTGGTTCCTCCAGTTCCAGCGGATGTTCCGCATCAGCTCCGGCGATCATCCAGCCGCCATCCGTTTTGATAAAATACAGATTGTTGACGAAGATGCTGTTGGCGAAGAAACCGTTCCCGGAGGCCGGATGCACGCCGATGGTGGCTTTGATCCCGGGACTGCCGTCTCTGGCGGCGGAAACATACGCCGCGTTGACTTTGGGAACGTCTTTTTCCTTTACCCCGATGTACGGGGCGGGAATCCTGCTCATGGCTGTTTTCAACTGGGAAAGCGCGTCTTCAAATTTCTCCACGGAGGCGAAGTGGGCCGGGGCTAGCATGCGCATCATGGTCAGGCTGTCCCTGTTCGCCAGGGCGCGTCCGGCGGCGGTTACGGCCTCTTCCGGAGAGGGAAAGGCCAGCGGGGGATACGTCCGGTGGAAATCCGCCATGATGCGGGAGGTGGTGGATTCGTCCGGTTTCAGGTTCCAGGAAGTGAAAGCGTCCGTCAGGTTCATCTTGAAGACGGGCAGCCCGTCTGTGGGATCCGTGGTTTTTTCCAGCGCGTAGCGGTAAATGAGAGCGGGTTTGTCGATGTTCGGCATGCTCATACGCGGCGGCAGGATGGTCAAGGCTCCAATGCTGTGGATGTCCCTGCCGTTCTTCTTCGCGTGGTTTTTATTGGCATCCTTCTGCTGGCCTTCTTCACGGCTGTTCGGCTCCAGCTGGTCGTCCGGGTGGGGGCTCAGGGGAACCAGGATGGTGTTCGGGAAGGTCATGAAGCTGAGGTTGGTAGGCTGGATATAGCGGTTTTCCTCCCTTCTGTCCTGGAGGCGCATGGCTTTGACTACGGGAGTAAGGCGCGCGCTCTGGGTAATGGAGGATTCTTCGTAGTACGGGGGAACGAGCAAGGCGGCGATGAGGGCCGGGTCGTTCCCCTTCACCGTCCGGATAATCAAGTTCTTAAGTTCGTCGTCCGTTGTTCCCTTGACGGCTTCCCGGCGGAAGCGCTTGATGTGTTCCAGAGCAGTTTTGACGGCGGCTACGGAGTACTGGCGGGCAAGGCCGAAAATTTTCTTTCTGGCTTCCGAGGACAGTTTTTCCGCTTCTTCCCGGATGCGGTCGTCAAAAGGAAGGAATGTGTTGTCAAAGCTTCCGGGAGTCAGGGAGGCCTTCCACTGGCCCCCTTTTTTCACCAGGGCCACGGCGGTGGCCGCATAGACGTACGGGTTGGTCTTGTCCGGCAGCAGGATGTAGGCCATCGCCAGGTCGCCTTCGGCAATGATGGAGTTTTCATCCACAAAGGGGGGGCGTTCCGGGGCCGCTCCGGTGACATACCCCTGGACCGCCTCCAGACGGGAAAGGATGCTCTTTAGCCTGAGCTGGCTTACAAAGGGGGAAGTGGCGGGCAATGACTGGTATGGCTCGTGTTCCCAGTCCGTTTTTTCCTGAAGGGCGCGGAGCAGCAGTTTGGCCGCGTTCAACGGCGTGCTCTGATCCGGAACGGGGCCGGGGGCCGGGGCCTTGTTTTCCGGCGCCTGGTCCATATTAATTTGGAAACGGACAGGAGAGACGTCAGGCGGCTGGTCGCCCCGGGAGAACCCGAAGGAAAGGCAGAGGCAGAAAAGAGGGAGGGAGAGGGGGAGGATGTTCATGAGCGCTGGCCGCCACTATGGCATAAACGGCTGCGGGTGTAAATCATTCGTTGGAAGTGTTGACGCGGTCTTTGAAGCGGGGCGGCCAGCCGTGACGCCACGGGAAAAGGAACGAGAGAGGGTAAAGGAAAAGGATGCGTTCAAGAAGAATCCGCCATCCGGACGGAAGGGCTTTTCCGCGGCGTTCATGCCTTGAATTTTCGGGAAGAAAGTCTTTTTGCATTTGCCAACAGCGTTTAAGAGGGGTTTACTAATGCGCGTATGTCCGAACACAAGGAAAGAAAGACTCTTGAAGAACGCCAACAGATGTCTGATCTGGAACGGCTGCGCCACTCCTGCGCGCACGTTCTGGCTACGGCTGTCTGCCGCCTCTGGCCGGATGCCCAGCTGGCCGGCGGCCCCGCCGTGGACAACGGTTTTTATTATGACGTGGAGCTGGAGCACCGCATCAGCACAGAGGATTTTGAGCGCATAGAAGAGGAAATGAAAAAGGTGGTGAAGGAAAACCAGGTTTTCCAGAAGGAAATTATTTCCCGCGCGGATGCCATGAAGATGGCGGAATCCGGGGAATTAGGCGCCCTGGGGCCCCGCAGCGAGCCTTCCCGTTTCAAGATCGACCTGTTGAACGACATCCCGGAGGACGAGGAAATTTCTCTCTACCGCAACGGAGATTTTACGGACCTGTGCGCCGGCCCCCATGTAGGCCGCACGGGCAACTGCAAGGCGTTCAAGATCATGAGCGTGGCGAGCGCCTTCTACAAAGGGGACAAAAACCGCCCCATGCTCCAGCGCATTTACGGAACCTGTTTCCCGAACCGCACCCAGCTTGACGAGCATCTGGAACGGCTGGAGGAAGCGCGCCGCCGGGACCACCGCAAACTTGGCCGCGAACTGGGCCTGTTCTGCATTGACGAGTCCGTGGGCCAGGGACTCATCCTCTGGAAACCCAAGGGGGCTCTCATCCGCCGTTCCCTGCAGGACTTCATCACCGAGGAACTGGACAAGCTGGGCTACTCCCAGGTGTACACGCCCAACATCGGCAAGCTGGACCTGTACCGCACGTCCGGCCACTTCCCGTATTACCAGGAAAGCCAGTATGCGCCCATCCCGGAACGGGACGCCATGGAGAAGCTCAGCCAGGAAGGGGCTTCCTGCGCGGAATTGTTCAACGGCCTGGCCACCGGCACCATTGAAGGCTACATGCTCAAGCCGATGAACTGCCCCCACCACATCAAGATTTACGCGAATGACGCTCATTCCTACCGGGATCTTCCCGTGCGGCTGGCGGAGTTCGGCACGGTGTACCGCTGGGAACAGAGCGGAGAACTGGGCGGCATGACGCGCGTGCGCGGCTTCACGCAGGATGACGCCCACATCTTCTGCACGCCTGACCAGCTGGCCGGGGAAATCCGCCAGTGCCTGGGCATCGTGAAAACCATTTTCGGCACGCTGGGCATGACGGACTACCGCGTGCGCCTTTCCATGCGCGACCCGGAAAGTGACAAATATGTGGGTTCCCCGGAAAACTGGGACAAAGCGGAACAGGCCCTGCGGGAAGCCGCGGAATGGCTGGGGGCGGACTACAGCGAGGAAGCTGGGGAAGCCGCTTTCTACGGCCCCAAGATCGACTTCATCGTGCGCGACGCCATCGGCCGCGAATGGCAGCTGGGCACCGTGCAGGTGGACTACAACCTGCCGGAACGCTTTGACCTCCATTACACCGGAGCGGACAACAAGCCGCACCGGCCCGTGATGGTGCACCGCGCTCCCTTCGGCTCCATGGAACGCTTCACGGGGCTGCTGATTGAACACTTTGAAGGGAAATTCCCCACCTGGCTTTCTCCGGAACAGGTGCGCGTGCTGCCCATCTCCGACAAAGTGACGGACGTGGCCGCCGCGCATCGCGCCGCCCTGTCCGCCAGGGGAGTGCGCGTCACGGTGGACGAAACGCCGGATAAAATCGGCGCCAAAATCCGCAACGCCCGCCTGGACCGCGTTCCCTACATGCTGGTGCTCGGCCAGCGGGAGGCGGAAGACGGCACCGTCTCCGTCCGCCACCGGGACAAGGGGGACCTGGGCGCGATGCCTTTTGAGCAATTCGCGGACCTCGTGGCCCGGGAAATCGCGGAGCGTCATATTTCTCCCGTGATTTGAGTTGCCAAGTTATTCCTTTTAGTTTAGTAGTATCCGGACGTGCCAACCAAGCCAACGAAGAATAATGACGGAAATCGCCGCCGTGAGCGCGGCGATCAGACTCGGATCAATGAACGGATTCGCGCGCCCCGCGTGCGGGTAGTGACTGCCAACGGCGACCAGCTGGGCGTCATGAACACGCGCGACGCGCTGGAAAAAGCCAAGGCTCTGGGTCTGGACCTGGTGGAAGTGGCCGGCAATGCCGATCCGCCCGTATGCCGGGTGGTTGATTACGGCAAATACAAATACCAGCAGGCCAAACTGCAGAAAAACAACAAGAGCCGAACCGTCAAGCTCAAGGAAATCAAGCTCCGCATCGGTACGGATACCAATGACTATAACGTGAAAATGGCCCGTACGGAAAGCTTCCTGGACCATGGCCACAAGGTTCGCTTCCAGCTCCGTTTCCGTGGTCGTGAAAACGCCCACCAGGAACTTGGCTACGACGTCTTCAACAAAGTCATCGCGGACATGAAGACCATGGCGCAGGTGGACCAGGCCCCGCGCCTGGCCGGCAACACCATGCACATGGTGCTCTCCCCGCTCCCCGCCCAGCAGCGCGTGAAAAAATTCACCGCCCACTTGGATAAGGACTTCGATTCCGAAGACTCCGCCTTTGACGCGGAAGACGACGAGTAAAACGGCATTTTTTCTTTTTCAGGCTTTCCGCCCTTATAAGGCGGAAAGCCTTTTTTACGGGCAAATGCTTTTCTATAGAGACCCGGGGAATTCTCCCGGAGGCGCTGGAGGAATTGTTTCTTTCCGTTCAATAGGAATCTGGAAACCGTCCGGAACGCCTGGAAAAGATATTGCTCCATTACGAGGATATGGAGCCGATTCGTGTCTGCCGGGTATGTGCAAAAGACGCTATGCCGGGTATTTAAGCATCGTTCTCACTTCCTGAAGGGCAGGAATGGTTTTATTCCGGGCCGGACGCAGGAGGCTATGCGTTCTATTCCTCCTACGTTCGGAGAAACCGGGATGGAACGGGAAGAAGGTGATATAATATCTCAATTTTCTTTGGACATCCGTTTGCAGAAAGGCTGCATGCGGCACATGGTGGCGGTGCGCCAGAGCCATTCCAGGGGGCCGTACAGGAAGCGGGTGAGCCAGAGGCGGCAGGCCCAGGCCTGGAGGAGGAAGACGGCAACGGCCGCGCACAGGCATGACCACGGCCCCATGTCCTGGGCCAGGCCCAGCCCCCACCCGAAGAAGAGGAAGGTGAAGACCAGCGTCTGGGTGACGTAGCAGGTCAGCGTGCATTTGCCGGCGCTGCTGAGCAGCCGGGTGGGCAGGGGAAGGCCGGGATGGGTGAACAGCAGGACGGCAGCGGAGACGAAAGCCACGGTATAGGAGAGGTTTTCCCATGGATGCAGGAGGCGGGCTGCATCCGCTTCCAGAGGGGCGCCCAGCTGCGGGATGAGGTACAGACGCATTGCCAGCAAAGCCAGGAACAGGAGCCCGGCCACGCCCAGCGTCCGCAGGAACAGGCGGCGTTTGTTGGGCGCGTCTTCAAAGGCGCGCCATCTGCCCGCCAGCATGCCCAGGATGAAGAGGCCCATCGTCTGCCAGAGGCGGCCGCTGAGCAGGAAGAACTGCCATTTGCCCGCCTGGCCCTGCGTCAGGTTCCACAGGGCCGCCTGGCTCCAGCTGCCGTGGGCGTACAGGAATTCCCGCGTGGGGCCCGCAGCCGGGGAGCCCGTATGGAACCAGCCGGAGGAGTGGGGCCACCAGGCCGCTAGCCCGGCATGGTTCAGCAGGTCCATAAGCATGACCGGCTGAATCAGGCACAGGGCACAGAGGGTGATGAGCAGGGGAGTACCGCATTTGTAGAGCATGACCAGGGCAAAGCCCAGGGTGCCGAAGAGGGTGAGGATGTCTCCGTCATAGAACAGGGTATGCGCCAGACCTAGCAGGAACAGGAGCGTCAGGCGCCACATGAAGCGTTTCCGGAAGTCGATTCCTTGTTGCTCCCGCCTGTCCAGCTGGATGAAGAAGCTGAGGCCGAACAGGAAGGAGAAGAGCAGGAAAGATTTGCTGACAAAGAGATGTTCATAGGCCCAGTCCGCCGCGCTGTTGGCCGCGGCCTGCCATCCCTCCGCCGGGGGCATGGGAAGGTACAGGTTGAAGTGGTCGTGCGTGTGGACGATGACGATGCCCAGCAGGGCCAGAGCCCGGAGGATATCCAGAATGGTGATGCGCGCGGCCGGGAGCGGCGTTCCGGCGGGAGTCCGGGCGGTCATGGCGTCAGCAGGGGCGGGAAAAGGATGGGAGCAGTTCCGCCGCGCGCCTTCTGGCCCATTGGTCCGCTTCCAGGATGGGGGCCAGTTCCCCGCGGGGATCCGCCGGGGTGTGGTCGTCCATGACGGCCTCCACCAGTTTCCAGATGCCGGGGAAGGAGATCTGGCCGTGGATGAAGGCATTCACCGCCGCTTCGTTGGCGGCGTTGTAAACGGCGGCCAGGGTGCTGTTGCCGGCTCCGGCCCTGCGCGCCAGGTTCAGGGCGGGGAAGACGTCCGTGCGGGGTGCCTCGAACACCAGCCGGCCGATTTCCGCAAAATTGAGCTGCTTCAGGGAGTTGGGAACGCGGTCCGGCCATGTGACGGCGTACTGGATGGGGAAGCACATGTCCGAGCTGCTCATCTGGGCCAGCACCGTGCCGTCCCGGTATTCCACCATGGAGTGCACAATGCTCTGCGGGTGGACGATGACGTCCACTTTTTCCATGGGAACGTCAAAGAGCCAGCGGGCTTCAATCATTTCCAGCCCTTTATTGAACAGGGTGGCGGAGTCTATGGTGATTTTGCGGCCCATGCTCCAGGTGGGGTGCTTGAGGGCCTGTTCCAGCGTGACATGCTCCAGATCTTCCCTGTTCCAGGTGCGGAAGGGACCGCCGGAGGCCGTCAGAATCAGGCGGGAGACGGCTTCCGGGCCGCCGTGGTTGCCGTTCAGGCACTGGAAAATGGCGTTGTGTTCGCTGTCCACCGGAAGCACCTGCACACCGGCCCGGCGGGCTTTTTCCATGACGATTTGCCCGGCCATGACCAGAATTTCCTTGCTGGCGATGGCCAGGTCCTTGCCTGCTTCAATAGCGGCCAGCGCGGGCTTGAGACCGGCGGTTCCCACGATGGAGATTAACACCATGTCCGCTTCCGGGAGCTGCGCCAGGCGGCACAGCCCTTCTTCTCCCGTTTCCACCTGCGCGCCGGGGAGAGCGCGCGCCAGCTCGTCCGCTCCGGACGGGTCAAAGATGCATACGCTGCGCACGTTGAATTCGCGCGCCTGGCGGGCCAGCGCCTCCACGCTGGTTCCTGCGGCCAGCCCCACGATTTCCATTCTGTCCGGAATATCCCGGGCGACTTTCAGGGCGCTGGTTCCGATGGAGCCGGTGGAGCCCAGGATGACGACGCGTCGTTTCTGCATAACGGAGAAGCATCATGCAAAAAATACGGTCTCTTGACAAGCCGGGGGGATGAAAAATTTCCCCCCGCCGCATGGGCCGTTTTTCCGTCAGTCCGGCTTCATTCCGGTGGGCCGGGAGGAAGGACGCCACGCATTCGTGCCGTAGGTGGCTTGCGCCGTGGGTTCGGGGAGCTGCTGGAACTGCATTCTCTGCCGGTCTCTTTTCCATTTCCGCAGATTGAGGGAACGCCAGTTCCAAATGCGGCTTTTGGCATTGAGGGCTTCCCGGGTCATGGCGTAAACATTGGCTCCGGCTTCCGTCTCTCCTCCCAGCCGGCGATAGACGGCTATGGCAAAAGGGATGTTGTCCCGGAGTTCAAAGCGCGGCAGGTCTCCATCGCTGAAGTACCAGTCCGGATGCTCGTCCATCGTCATCAAATTCAGGTCGCCGCTCAGTTGGAACGGACTGCGGAGTCCGGTCAGAGCCAGAAAAACGAGGGCGATGGCTCCGCAGAGCTTCCCATAACGCAACCAGTTTCCATTGCCGGCCATGTAGCGGAAGAGAAGATACAGGAAGAAGGTTCCCATCAGCAGATAGATGCCGGCCGTAACGCGATTGGGAGAAAAGCCGAAATCTTTTATCTGGAAATACAGCCTCATGCCAACGCTGGCGGCGAGCAGACCTGTTTGCGCCGCCAGGATGAAGCCCAAGACAGTTCCCGTTTTTGATGCCCGCACGGAACCTTCCGGACGGAACAGAACCAGCAGCGTGACGGCGGAAAGAAAGGCCGCCAGCATGATGGAGTCCGCTCCGTCGTGTAAATAGACGGTCTGGGAGATGCCGTCAGGCACGCTCCCCCTCCATAAAAACGCCACATCCGTACCGTTGTTGACCAGAAAGGCCAGGTTGATGAACAGCAGGGACACGGCGGGAAGGCAGGGAAGCCACGGGCGTCCCGGGCGCACGGGATGCTGTTCCGGAAAGGATGAGCAGGGGCGCGGCGCGGTTATGATGCCGAAGGCCAGGGCTCCCAGGCACCACAGGAGGATATCCGCAATGGTTCCCATATCCGGAATCAGCCAGGAGAAATAATTACAGAACCATTGGTTCATGGCTGATTTGAAGGCGGCGACTACGGGGTTTCCTCCCGCAAAGATGGATAGGAAGAGCAGAAACAGAATCACTCCGATGGCGACGCTGCCTGCAAGCGGAATTTTCCCCAGGACTTTTCCGATTGCCTCTTTTGCCTGGGTCATCCGGAAAAATTTGTAGCCCCACCAGGAGACATACCGTTTGGCGGGATCGAAGCCGTTGCCTTCCTTCCGCGGCAGGAAGGTCATCACGGCAGGGAGCCCCAGCCCGATGAGCATGTTATAATGGGTGAAGGAAGAAAGGTTGATTCCTGTGGCGGCGGCGTTCAGCACGGCCATGAAAACGAGAAACGCCTGCTCCTTCCGGCTGAGATCCGTTCGCAGGGCCAGAAAGGCCGCCGTATACAGCAGGAGACCTAACGCAGTACCGATGCCCAAGCCCTCCAATGTGCCGAACATGAAGTCAGCGGCGAAGCCGGCGGCGATCAGAACAAGGAGGGGAATATGCCCGTGTCTCCACCATGAAGGGGAAAGCAAGGGGCGCGGATCGCTGCGGAAGGAAGGAAAAAGGGACGGACGTTCTGGGAAGGGGGAAGGTTCTGCCATGGGCTGGTGGTTGGATGGTTGGTTGCAGAACAGCCGGACGCACGTTGCAAAGGCATACTCTACCTGTTTAATCTAGCCGTTCTTGCTGGCGCGTCAAGCAGGGAGGGCCGGAAAAGAGCGGGACTGGACGTGAAGGAGCATTCCTCCGCATGGAAAAGGGTTGTATTTTCCTCCGGAGGGCGTATAGGATGGCCGAATGAAGCGCATCGCCGTGTATGCCGGTAGTTTCGACCCTCTGACCAATGGTCATTTATGGATGATCAGGCAGGGCGCGAGGATGTTTGATGAGCTGATTGTGGCCATAGGCGACAATCCGGACAAGCGTTATACGTTTTCCCATGAGGAACGCATGGATATGCTGCGGGTGGCGCTTTCCGACATGCCGGATGTGCGCATTGCCGAGTTCCACAACCGCTTTCTGGTGGATTTCGCCAATGAACACGGGGCTACGTTCATGCTGCGCGGCATCCGTTCCACGCAGGATTACGAGTATGAACGCGTGATGCGCCATATCAATGCGGATATGGCCCCCAAGGTGTGCACGGTGTTCCTGATGCCTCCCCGGGATACGGCGGAATTGTCTTCCAGCATGGTGAAAGGGTTGATTGGGCCGGAAGGATGGGAAAGCCAGGTGAGCCGCTATGTCCCCCATAATGTATTCGCCATGTTGAAGGAGAAGTACCGGGAGGTTTTTCCGCGTTCCTAGCGGTGATTCCGGATTTCCGTTCCGTTATTCGCTGTCCGGTGGAGAGGGGGCAGGTGCGGAACGCCTGCGCCTCCTTCTGTCTTTCTGCTTTCTCATGCGCTGGATGACGCGGGCCCTGGCGGCGCATCGGCCCGTTTGCATTTGTTCCACAGCATCGCACAGTTCCCTGCGCGCCAGAAAGCGGTTGAGTTCCCTGGATCTGTCCGCATGGCATTTGACGGCAATGCCCGTGGGCGTGTGCCTGAGATAAACGCAGTTGTTGGTTTTGTTCACTTTCTGGCCGCCGCGTCCGCTTCCGCGGACAAAGCTTTCCTCCAGGTCCTGCTCACGGATGCCCAGGGCTTCCATCCGTTCCTTGAGAGCCGCCAGTTTTTCAGGCCTGACCATAGCCGGAAGATTGCAGGGTGTTGACGCGCTGCCGGACCGCATGGACCAGCATGTTCCGGCTGGCAGACGTCATGGGGCGGAGGCTGACGGCAACGGTTGAACCGTCAGCCAGGCGGAGGTTCAGCCGGCCGCCTTCCCGGTCCGCAGAGCGAATCTGCTGCCAGAAGAACCATTGCATGGCGCGCCGCGCCCGCAGAAAGGGCAGGATTTCCACGCCCACCGGGGTGACGATGATGGCCGCGTGTTTCAGGCAGCGGTGCCCAGCGGCCAGGCAGAGGACGGCGGGAACAAGCGCCGCGGCCTGCATGGCCCACAGGGGGGCGGGCAGGTACGGGGTGATTGTATCATATCCCGTGAGCTGGAGGAAAGCGGCGGTGGCTGCCAGAAGGAACCCCGCCGCCGTCAGGATGGCGCCTGCCCGGTTCCGGGTGAAGCGCAGTTCCCTCTTTTGGACGGGAATGTGGCGGATGTCTTCCACGCCCAGCCCGGCCTGGACCGGACGGGGCGCGGAAGCGGGAGTATGGCGTTCAGGCTCCGGCATAGACGCCCGGGAGGATTTCCTTCGTTTCGTCGGAATCGTTTTCCATCAGCAGGGTGCCCCGGAGAACGGCTCCGTCATGGAAGTGGAAGCGGCCGCGCAAGGTCAGCTTGTCCATGCCTGCCAGGGAGGGCAGGCCCAGCCCGTCCAGGGAATCCACCAGCTTGTACAGTTTGGCATCCAGGTCCACTACCGGGGTGTTGCCCTGCCGTTCCGGAGCCAGAGCCACGTTGCCGTGTTCATCCACAACGATGGCGTCCGAACGGAGCAGGAACAGGTCGGAAGTGGTCTTGACGGGGAAGAAACGGGAACGCGGGACATTGACGGCCCTGGCTCCCGGGAAGCATTCGATGCCCGCGCCCATGGCCGTTTCCAGCTGGTACACCGGGGCGGATTCCGGATCGCGGGGGTTGAGCGTTTTTTTATTGCGGATCATGGGCAGCGGGAGCACGCCGCCGTTGGCGTCCAGAATTTCCTTGAGGGCGTCCAGGCGTATCCAGAGCGTATTGGTGTTGAAGTAGCGGTGCCTGGAGATATTCTGGAATTCGGGAATGTCCTCATCCGGGCATTGGGCCACTTCCCGCAGAATCAGCTGGCCGTCCGACTTCCTGACCGCCAGGTGGCCGCCTTTCCTGTCCGCCTCCGTGCGGCGGGTGACTTCCATGACGAAGGGGGCGCCGCTTTCCGCAAACCAGCGGAGGAAGTTCATGTCAAGCTGGGCGCCCAGATTGTCGGAATTGGAGACAAAGGCGTATTTAACGCCATCCGCCAGCAGGCGGTCCAGCCAGCCGGACCCCAGCAGGGCCGGATACAGGTCCCCATGGCCAGGCGGGCACCATTCCAGCTCCGGCTGCTCCGGGCAGCTGGCCGGGGAGAGGCCGTCCGCCAGAATTTTAGGCACGCGGTTCTGCATCAGTTCCACCTGGGCGGGGTCCGCAAAGCCGTCCGCCGCGTATTTTTCCAGGTAGGCCAGCGTGTCCGCGCTGGTGGAGAAAGAATTCATCAGCAGAAGGCGCACCGGCGTGCCGGAGATGGAGCGCAGATGCTTCACCTGCCTGACGATCAAATCCAGGAACGTATCCTCTCCTTTTATTTTCAGCAGGCTTTTCGCTTTCTGGAGGCCCATGCTCGTGCCGAGGCCGCCGTTGAGCTTGATGCAGACGCACCGGGAAATCAGGTCCTTGTCCGCCGCGGGGGTGGAGGCCGTGATGTCCTGCCAGTCTTCCACCTGGTCGGCGGGCAGGATGTCCGTTTCCGGAATCATGCCGGAGTGGTTGGAAACAAGGGATTCGTAACAACGGGAGAAAGCGTTGACGGCCGCGGCTGAAACGCCGGCAGACTCCATCTTTTCCGCAAAAGGAGTGAACGTACTCATTAACGGCTTTTGTACAAAATGCCCGGAGGCGGCTCAAGCATTATCAGCGTATCCGGAATGCCCGCGCGTTTTCTTTTTCCTGTGGGGGCTGCTCCGGATTATCTGGCTGCCGTCACCCGGATGCGCCGGTAGTCCGCCACCCATTGGGAACCGTCCCATAACTCATCTTTCAGGGAATTTTCCATTTCCTTGAAAATCTGGATGCGCTGTTCTTCGTGGAGGTTTTTCAAATCTTCCCGGAAGAATTGGTTGGCCCAGTTGCGCAGGCCGTCAGGACCGTCTTTCAGCGGCGTGGGGCGGTCAAATTCCTTCATTGTTTCCGGGCGGAGCCCGGCTTGTTCCAGCACGCTGCCGTATTCCTCCGCGGCGGGAAAGTAAAAACGCGTTGTGTACGGGAGGCTCCTGCGTTCCAGGGCTGTCTGGAAAGCTTCCCTGATGCGGAGAATATTGAAGCGGGCTCCGAATTCGCAGACCAGTTTCCCCTGTGGTTTCAGGACGCGGTAAACGGCATTTAAGAGAGTTTCCTGATCCGGTATCCAGTGGAAGGCCGCATTGGAGAAAACGATGTCAAACCTGTTGCGCCAGGGCATGAGGCGGGCGTCCAGCACGCGGAAGTCCATGCCGGGATAGAGCCGGCGGGCTGTTGCTATCATTTCCGGAGAGGAGTCCAGGCCGGTGACGGATGCCGATTTTTCCAGCAGGGCGTGCGTCAGCGTACCGGTTCCGCAGCCCAGGTCCAGAATGGACTGTTCTGGATTTTCCGGTACGCAGGAGAGCAGCTCTCTGCCGTATTCCGCGACAAAACCGTGTTTGTTTTCATACCATTCAGCGTTCCAGTCCATGACCTCTCCATCGTAGGGAAAAAAGGGATTTTTTTCAAGAAAGACTCTGTCTTGTTTTCATGGCATTTCTCCCGGAGGCGCTTTGTCCATTTCTCCGCGCCGTGCCGGGATTCTTCCTTGCGTTGGCGGGCGGGAAATGATTAAGATAAGCTTACTATGAAAGCAACAGCCCTGTTTCTGGCGGCTTCCGCCCTGGCCGCGGTTTCCGCCGGCGCCTATGACGGATACGGTTATGACCCCCGGCCCGCGAGTTCCTATAACAATACCATCAGCGGAGCGGCCCACATCGGCTATGATTCCCGGTATGCCTATAAGGACGTGGTGGCTTCCTCCGTGTTGAACCGCAGCGGCGTGTTCAATATCGGCGGCGAGCTGAACCTCAACCTGGCCAGGGACTGGAAGCAGGAAATCGGCGCGGAATACATGGCTTTCTGCGACGGGCTGCTGAGCGACAAGGACGCTTTTGACGCCGGCTGGAAGGCTGTCAAGGAGCTGTTCCCCAATCTTTCCTTCCGGGGCGGGTATGAGTTGAATTACGGCGGCCTTCCGGGGTATTTGAGCAAGCATATGGGGAAGGCTCCCCATTCCCTCGCCCAGTCCGTCACGGCGGGGCTGGCGTATGACGATCCGGGCCACGGCTATTTTGGCTCCCTGGATGTGCAGTACGGCTTTTACGGTATGATCGGCTGGCGCGTTGACCTGAACGCGGGCAAGCGCTGGAGCGGCCTGATTCATGAAAAGGTGGATCTGGAGCTGAGCGCCGGAACAGGTTATTCCTCCAGTTACTGGGGGCCCGGCGTAGCCGGGTTTGACCAGGTTAACATCAAGCTGGCGGCTCCCGTGCGCGTAACGGGCGTGGACTCCAGCCGCGGGTTCCGGGTTATTCCCTTCATCCAGCTTGACTGGGCGGGGAACACCCGTTCCGAAATCCGCCGCTACGCCGGCATGAACGCGATTGAGGATTTCCGCATCCGTGTGGGCGTGGAAGCCGTTTACCGTTTTTAAGCGGATGCTCCGCGGCCCCTTTCACCGGGAAGGGCCGCGGAGGCCGTTCCCTCCCCTTCCGGGGGCGTATGCCCCCACTCCCCGGCTTCCCTGAATCCCCTGCCATGTTGAAAATGATTTTTCTGCTGGCCCGGCGCATATTTATACGGCTGTTGCTGGCGCTGCTTCCGCTGGGCCTGTTTATGTTCCTGGCGCAGGCCATTCCCCTTTCCCCGCTGCAATCCCTGCTGGCGCTGGTTCCGGTGATTGCCTTTGAAGTGTGGCTCGTCATCAGGCATCTGCTGCCCGTCATGGGGGAGCTGGTGACCAAGACGCTGTATTCCTCCAATATTACTACGGATGAGGAAGTGCTGGTGGAGGCTTCCAGGCGCATGCTGAATTCCGGGGATCCCCAGGGCGCTCTGGAATTGCTGGAACGCTACCGGAAGGAGAATCCGGGGCTGGTGCGTTCCTGGCTCATGGAATCCAGCCTGCTGAACGATATGCGCCGGTACGCGGATTCCGTCAACGTCCTTCAGAAAGGTCTGGAATACGGAAGATGGCGCAAGGAGGACCGGGCTCTGTTCCTGTACAAGATAGGAGCCATTTACGAGTCCCAGCTCAATGCTCCGGACAGGGCCCGGAAATATTGGGAGGAAGCTGCGGATAAATATCCCGATACGGCCTATGGACGCTCCGCCCTGGACAAACTCTGACCGGAATCGGGAACGGAGCAAGGGTTTTTGATATAAATTTCGCCCGGCGTTATGTGCGTGGGGATTCTTTTTTCCGGAGGCGGCGGAGTCATGTAATTTCCGTACACGCAACGCAGGTAGCCATCGGCGTTTCCCATGGCGTCAAATTGGAATCCTTCAAAAGGCACGGCTTGATTTCCTTGATAATACGCGCCGGGAACTTTTTCTTTTGTGCCATATCCCCAGATGACATTGCCGGCCCAACGGGATTTTTCCCATGAATAGCGTCTGGCGATCCAATGACTTATTTTGTTCCAGCGGGCGGACGCCGCGCCCAAGGTGAGCGTTTTAAACATGAACAGAAACAACTGTTTCGGAAGGCTCCTGCCTTTTACCCGCAGATGAAGGCTGGCCAGCGTGGTGGCATGGCGGAACAGTCTGTGAAGGTATAGATAGGCGTTAGCTGCAATGAGGGATTTCGGCATGCCGTCAAGAGGGAAAATGTCAATGTGCAGTCCTATGCGGACTCTCTCTTTTCCCTTTCCAACCATGATGGTGCGGGTGTCTTCCAGTTTCATGAACGGGTAGAAGTAATCCGGCCTGGTGCGGGAATCATTTAATTCCAGATGAGCCGGATGCGGAGAAGTGTGGTAAAGCTGAAACAGCCGTTCATAATCTTCCCGGGGCATAAGTACGTCAATGTCATCATCCCACGGAATGAAACCCTGATGGCGCAATGCCCCGATCAGGCTTCCCGCGTATAGGGAATAACGTAAATTTTCTCTGTGGCAGAATTGATGAAATTCCTGTAAGATCTCAACCAGAATCCGTTTCGCCTGGGGTGCGGAGATTTCTTTCATCGGATTTTCAGATGATTTTTTATCCGGGTCGTGGAAATTTCCGGAGTCCGTTCCAGGTAGACGACTTCACATATGTCTTTTAGAAAATCGAATTTTCCTTCCCAGTCATTTCCCATGACAAAGATGTTGACGTTGTGCTTGATGATGTCTTCCCGCTTCTGTTCCCAATCATTTTCCGGGATGATCAGGTCCACGTACCGAATGGCTTCCAGCATTTGCCTGCGGTGTTCGTAATGGAAAAAAGATTGCTTGTTTTTGATGGCATTGAATGAATCCGAAGAGAGGGCGACAATCAGATAATCCCCCAAGGCTCTGGCCCGCCGAAGCAAGTTGATATGGCCGTAATGCAACATGTCGAATGTGCCGTAGGTAATCACTTTTTTCATAATGATTTGTTTTGATCCATAGCAGGGTTGGTTTGAGCAAGAGTGCTTACGCCGATAGTGGACTGGGCGCCTTTTCCCGGCGCCACTCGTATTCCTTTTTCAGGGATATGCCTTTGAGGGCCGCTTGATAGCAGGCATAAAATTCATTTTTGCGTAATGCAATGGCTGTGTTGATTTTCCGCTTAAGCCACTTAATTTGGTGGCTGCTCCTCATGTTCAGGGCAAAATAAGAGCCGTTGTCCGGTTTCCAGGAACCGCAGCAGTGGTGAATGGAAAAGCCGCGGGAGCGTATCAAGGCCGGCTGTTCAAAAAATTCCTTGGGATAAATGGTCACCAGGTCATTGCTCCAGGTTTTTCCGTTTAATAAAAAACCGGGAATTTCGTTAATGAAATAATCTGTATAGACGGTGTTGGAGACAGGCCAGCAATCCGGTTTAATTTGATCATATAAATCAAGCAGATTCATGCAGACCGGGTGATGAGGCGGGGCATAGAGAAAAGCGGTGCCGAGAGCGCAATTATAAATGTATCCCAATGAAAAACGATGATTTACAGGAAGAAGGGATAAAGGCTTAACTAGTTCTATATCGCAGTCCAAATAAAAGCCTCCGTGCTCCGTTAAAGCCTGAAGGCGTACGACGTCTCCTAAAAACCCCCATTTTTTTTGTTCCAGACATCTTCTGCCAAACTCAAAAGCGGATACATCAATATTGTTTTCGTTCCATTCAATCAGTTCAAACTCCGGGTTGAGGTCTTTCCATCTTTGCACATTGTCCAAAACGGCGTTGGGAACAGGGCCGCCAAACCAGCAATAATGGAGCTTTCTGATCACGTGATTGAGAAACTTATTTTCCTTTCACTCTGCGGATTGCCTATCCGCTGTCATGCTCCGAATAGTTGAATTCCAAGATTGTCAAATGGTTATTATCTCCTACCCCTTTTTATTTTTCCGTTTTTTCCACAATCAAAATTCTCCTATCATGTTTTCATTCAGATTTTTCTGTTGACTTCTGATAGGCAATCCGCTATCCAGCGGCAAGGCAAAGAAACAGAGGGTAGTAGAGTTCATTTTTATTTCAAAAGCGGAGTTTTTTACAGACTGAATATGGCAGGACTGGGGCGTATGAAATACATGGTGCTTTGCAATCTTCCCTACCGTTTGCGGAAAATCGCCGGACGGGTCGCGAAGAAATGCAGGAGAAGGAGGGACCGGTCCCTTGATGCGAAGCTGGAGGATATCCGCAATCTGCTTATTTATAACCACCCTATTTCCTCAGTTCCTCCGGCTACGGGAAAGTTGAGGCTTCTTCAGGACGGCAATACGGTTTTGCTGGCTCTTTTTGCGCGCAAATGCCGGGAAAACGGGCTGCGGTACTGGCTGGATTACGGGACGCTGCTGGGGGCGGTAAGGCACAGGGGCTTTATTCCGTGGGATGATGATCTGGATGTGAGCATGATGAGGCCGGAGTTTGACCGCCTGCTGGAGCTGCTTCCCGTTCTTTTTCCCCGTGAGGAAGGATTCACCTGGAATAGGCACGCCTTTCTGCAAATAGGGTATGAGGGCACCCCCCTCAACCTTGATGTGTATCCCTATCATTTTTATTCAGAGAGTCTTTCATCACCGGAACGGCATGAGAAGCTGGACAGGCTTATGAGCGGATTTAAGAAAGACGTGGTGCTGGTAGGTGCCAGGATGAACCTGACCGATGAACAGGTGCAGGAGAAAATCCGCCGGGATGTTCTGGAAGGAAGGGATGCCGCCGGGGAAGAAGAAGCCCCCGGGATTTTTCTTTCTCCTGCCATTACGTTTACAAAAAACACGCACCTTTCCTATGAAACGTTCTTTCCCCTTGGCTCCGCGGAATTTGAGGGGGTGATGTTTTCCGTGCCCAACCATGCCCGTCAGTACCTGCAATTTTTTTACGGCGATTACCTGTCCTATCCGGAACGCATCCAGTTCAAGCATCCTTCCGTGAAGGCCATGGTGGAGAAGGTTCCTTTTGAGGCGGCGGTCAACCGTTTCATTGACGTTTACGGAAAGAGGATTGATGCGCCCAGGCCATGAAAACGGTTATTACCTACGGAACTTTTGATTTGCTCCATACGGGGCACATGAATCTTCTGAGGAGAGCCCGGAAACTGGGGGACCGGCTCATCGTCGGCGTAACTACGGACAGCTACGACCAGAGCCGGGGCAAGCTGAATGTCATGGAGAGCCTGGAGGAGCGCATGGAAAATGTGCGGAAGACCGGTCTGGCGGATCTCATTATTAAAGAAGAGCTGGAAGGGCAGAAGATCCATGACATACGGAAGTACGGGGCGGATGTTTTTGTGATTGGCTCCGACTGGTCGGGGAAATTTGACTATCTTCGCGAGTATTGCGAGGTGGTTTACCTGGAACGCACCAAGGGCGTTTCTTCAACAGACCTCCGTTCCGCCAGGAATCCCATTGTTTATATGGGAATTGCAGGGCACGGGCGCATAGCGGGCCGTTTTCTCCGGGAGTCCAAATATGTCAGCAATATTGAAATAACAGCCGTTTTCGGAAGGAATAAGGAGAGAGTCCGCCGTTTTGCCGAGTCTCATGCTTTGCTGGAATATGATACGGAATATGAGCAGTTCTTGGACCGGGTTCATGCCGTTTACATTGCCGTTCCCCATCATCTCCATTATGAAATGGCTAGGAGGGCCCTGTTGCGGGGGAAACACGTGTTGTGCGAGAAGCCCCTTGCCCTTGCCCGGGATGAGGCGGAAGAGCTGTTCCGGATTGCAGCGGAGAAAGGAGTCGTTTTACTGGAAGCGCTTAAAACTGCGTTTTGCCCGGCCTTCCAGCAGTTGACCAGTTTGGCGGGCAGCGGCGTCATTGGTTCCATTAAGGCGGTGGACGCCACGTTTACCAAGCTGATAGAGGATGAAACCGCCAGGGAATATGATCCCATGCAGGCCGGAGGCGCGTGGACGGAGCTGGGTTCCTATCCCGCTTTTGCCGTCGGGAAGCTTCTGGGGACCGATCCCCGCAGGGTCCGTTTTGTGACTTGCAGAAATTCTCATACGGGCGTGGACGTGTTCACGCGCGCGGAATTTCTTTATTCCAATGCAGTAGCCACCGCCACGGCAGCCATAGGCGCCAAGCAGGAGGGGGACTTGTGCATTACCGGAACGGAGGGGTATATTTATGTGCCGGCGCCGTGGTGGAAGACGGAGATGTTTGAAGTGCGGTTTGAGGATTCCCGGCTCAACAGGAAGTATTTTGCCAATTTTGAAGGGGACGGGCTGCGTTATGAGCTCGGCGTGTTTTTGCGCCTGATTCACGGCTGTCATCATGGCAACCGTCTTTTGACCCGTGAGGATTCCATGTTCATGGCTGATGTTGCCTCCCGCTTCAGGCGTGGGGAATGTGTTGATGAAATCAGCTGATCAGGACAGGCATGCCGTTTGCCGGAAATGAAAGGAGGGAGATTTTTCCTTCTGCTCCTCAACATGAATCAGGCGGTCGTAGATGTGCTTGGCGAAGACGATATCGTGGAGGCCCAGCCCGATATTGTAGCTGAGGATGCGTTCTTCCGGAGACGTTCTTCCCGCTGTTTTTCCGGCCAGAACCGGAGCTATTTCCCCAAATTGACGGAAGCGCTCAAAATGCCGGAAATTCTTAACATGGTCACGATCATCGGCAAATACCTTGTCAAAAAACAAATCACAATTTTGGAATCCCTTTGTATGTACGGGGATAACAGTAATGCCTGGTTTGAAACAGCTGTCTTCGGCAAGGATGCCCTCCGCATTAGTAATGCAGGAAATGACGGCATCTGTTCCATCAATGAGGCTATTGATGTTTTTCACTTCTTCAAAACGGACGTTGCTGTGGCATTGGAATTCTTCAATGAATTGGGGAACATGCGTTTTGTAGGAAAGAAGACGCACCGTGAAGTTTTTTTCAGGATATAACGCCAGAATGCATGCCATAGTGGCGCGGGCCGTATTTCCCAGCCCCATCAGGGAAATTGTCTGGAAATCCTGTCTGGCGAATGTTTGAAGGGCGAGGGCGGCTACTGCTCCGGTACGGGCGTTCGTGACCCAAAAAGCGTCCATAAGAGCCAGAAGCTCTCCAGTATGATAATCGTAAAGCAGTATTTCCCCATTAATGGTTTTGGCCCGTTCCGGGTAACGCGTTACAATTTTTACCCCCATGGCGTTCAGGCCGGGGACGATGCAGGGCATCGTATTCATGAATTTTCCTTCTTCAAAGGCGATGCTTGTTTTATGGGGAAGGAATACAGGTTCTTCCTCCTTGATATGGAAGGACTCTTTTACCCATTGGATTGACTGCCGGGGAGAAATATTGAGGGAGGAAATAATTTCGTGAGGAATTGTCAGCATGGTAGGGGGATTAGAGTAAAAACGGCGTTTGGAAAAAGAGAGCTAATGACTAGTTTGAATGCATGGAACACATCTCGTGCATGGCCCGGACCAGGGCATCATTGTCGGTTGCGTCCCTGACGGCGACACGGATGAATTCCCTGCCTTCAAATCCTTTTTTCCGGCTGCAATCCTTAACAAGGATGGAGTGGTTTTTCAGCAGAAGGCCGGTCAGGGTGCGAGCTTTCATGGGGGGCTTGACCTCGCACATGAAGTAGTTTGCCTGGGAAGGGAACACGTTCAGGAAAGGCACGCGGGAGAGTTCCTGCATGAAGCGGTCCCGTTCTTTCATGAAACGGTTGCACGCACGTAGGATTGCTCATATTTCCCGAAGATTTGCATGTAGAATTCCGCAATGGAATTGATGTTCCAGATGGAAACGTCTTTTTTGAGCCATGCCGCCAGTTCCCTGTCCGCGGAGGCCAGAACACCCAGGCGGAGACCCGGAACGCCGTAGGATTTGGAAATGCTTTTTACCACGGTCAGGTGGGGATATTCTTCCAGGATGTCGTCTTTCAGCAGCGTATTGTCCGGCATTCCGCAGGAGAAGTCTACAAAGGATTCATCCACGATCAGGCGTACGCCGCGGGTTTTTGTCCACTGGCAGAGGCGCAGCACATCGCCTTTCGGCAGGAAGAAGCCGGAAGGGTTTCCCGGATTGACGAGGAGCAGGGTACCAATGTCTTTCCCGGAAAAAAATTCCATCAGGTCGTCCGCCGTGTAAGTGAAATTCCGGGAAGCAGTATGGAAGGGCACCACCATATCTGGATTCAGCCGGTTGGGATATTCCTCAAAGGTAGGGTAGATGATCCCCATTTTTCCCTCCAGGTGAGACATGAGCGCCTTAATGAGTTCCGCCGCGCCGTTGCCGATGCAGATGTATTCCTGGCTGATGCCGAAGTATTTTGCCGCCAGCAGGCTATTGACCCTCATTCCGGACGGGTATTCCCTCACCAGGCGTTCAAAATTTGCCTTGAGTTCGGACATGAGGCGTTTGTTGGGGAAATAGGGGTTGACCAGGTAGCAGAAATCCCTGATGCGGGGATAGCTCCAGTAGCCTCCGTACCGGGATTCCATCAGGCGCAGGTGTTCTTCCCTGTCCGGGGTGAATATGGAAGCTGCGATGTCCAGGTCCTGGATGTCGTCTATTTCATACCATGCTTCGCCGCCGAGGCGCAGCGCCTTGATTTCCGGCTTGTCCAGCAGGGCGATGACCCGCAGCACCTGTTCGTAATATTCATTATTGCCCAGGGCTTTGCTGTAGGCTGTAAGAAAGGGGACGTAATGGGTCTGGGAGAATTCCCTGCTGAATTTGTAAATATTGACGGTTTTAAAATATTCCGTCTTTTTCTTGTAGGAGAATTTGCTTCCGGGAATGAATTGCCTGATGTTGTCGTCTTCATCCAGCGTGACGACCGTGCCGTCCATCCAGCTTTCAAATTTGGCGACGAGGGCAAGGCTGGGATAGGGGTGGCGGAGCAGGGCGTCAATAACGGAGTCTTCAAAAATCAGGTCGGATTCAAAGAGCAGCGTATCGTCCTGGAGCAGGTGTTCTTTGGCCAGGTACAGGGAATAGATATTGTTGGTGCTGGCATACAGGGGATTGTCCACGTATTCCACAGGGGTGGAAATGTCCAGCCGGGAAAGGAAAGTCTTGAGCTTTTCCCCCTCATAGCCCGTAACGATTACAATTTTTTCCAGAGACGGGGAAAGGCGGTCCAATTGTTTCATCATGCGTTCTATCAGCGTCACTCCGTTGACCTGAACCATGCATTTGGTGTTGTTCCGGGTGAGCGCTCCCAGCCTTTTTCCCATTCCAGCCGCTAAAATGATCGCCTGCATAAGTACTCTAATTGGTCTTCAGAACTTGAGAAAGAACTGGAAACTATGTTTAACGGATTGAGCATCCGCCGTCAAAGTAAAAATTTCTGTAAGAATATGTTAATGGAATATTACACGGGTAAAAAGAAAAGACCGTTTTTTATGTCTCATCGCAAGCCTGTTATTTTTCATTGATTTGGCTTTGGTCAGAATGGACGAAACGCTTAACGGATGCTCAATCCGCTTGTCGCCAATACAGTGGAAAGGGTCGGATGAGGTTTGTCCGCCATTTTGGAAAGAGCAGTTTTACGATGATGGAACGAGTGTTTTTCTCCGAAAAGAACGGCTTGTTTTTCATTGACTTGTAAAAAGTGGGAGATAAAGTTCTGAATCTGCCGGATGTGCTTTCCTGGAAAAATGAAGCATAGCCCGCGTGTTTTTTGACCAAATTTACCTATGATGAAGCTGCCATCATTCATTACCGCCGGAAGAACCGGGAAATTAGTAAGGGGAAAGCATTGGTGGGTGACGGAAGTCCGGTGCTGCGGCCTGAACGTGCTTTCTTCCTGCACGGACAGGAAGAAGCGTTTCGTCCGTCTTTTCGGCATTCCGTGCGGGCGGTTCAAGGTGGGCCGGGAAAGTGAATTTTCCCAGTTGGGCAAACTGGTTAAAGCTACCGTCCGGGCCGAGGAAATGCCCCAGGCATCCGGAGTGCTGAGGATTGTGCAGCAGGCCATGACCTGTTTTTTGAATGAGGTGGCCGGCATTCTTGAAGAGGGCGGTTATCAGTACTGGCTGGATTTCGGGACCCTGCTGGGCGCGGTGCGGCACCGGGGCTTTATCCCCTGGGATGACGATCTGGATATTTCCATGCTGCGTGAAGATTATGAGAGGTTGAGGGCGAACGCCGCCGGGCTTTTCGGTTCGCGCGGTTTCTCCGTCAGTATGGATCCGTTCATCCAGATCGGGTTGCCGGGCACGTTATGCAATGTGGACATTTTCCCGTATGACACGGCCCCTGCCGCGTGGTCTCCGGATGCCCCTGAGGAAGGGGAGTGGCTGCTGCGCGGTTACAAGGCATCCGGAATGCTTGATTATGAGGTGGATTCCTCCTGCCGCTACCGGACGCGGTGTTCTTATGAGGAAAAGATGGCGATCCGGGACCGTGTGGTGATGGGAGGACGGCGGCCGGCGGATGGAGGAAACATTTTCCTGGGTTTTGAGATTCCTTTTGCCGGCCCGTGCCGCCATTCCTTCCGCCATGAATGGCTGTTTCCGCTTTCCCGCGTCCGGTTTGAGGGAAGGGAGTTCCCGGCCCCGCGGTTGCCTGAAATGGTGTTGTACGGCCAGTACGGGGACTGGGGAGCTCTGCCGGATTCTCCCCCTGTGCATTTTGATTTGAACCATATTTCCAAGGAGGTTCTGGGCAGGATGATGTACATGCGTGATACGGGGCGCCTTCCCGGACGAGGGTAAAGGGCGCGCCTGTTTTCCTTCCCCTCCGGGAGCAGCCCTTCTTTCTTCCTTGACCCTTCTGATTGAGGCGGGGTATCATCAGATAATGAGAAGACCCCCGATACCCGGCTTGGTGATGGCGGACGGATGGCTCCAGCCGTATTCCCGCCAGATAAGCGACCGCCAGCGTCTGTTTGACCTGAAAATGAAGAGGATCAACCAGCGCGCCGGTTCTCTGGAGGAATACGCGCGTGGCTACCGCTATTACGGTTTCAACAGGGACGCGGAGACGGGGGCGTGGACGTACCGGGAATGGGTTCCCGCCGCCCGCAGGGTGTCCCTGATTGGAGATTTTAACGGCTGGAACCGGGAGAGCCACCCGCTGGAGCGGAATGAGCGCGGCGTGTGGGAGATTACGCTGCCGCCTGATGCGCTGGCTCACGGGCAGAAGGTGAAGGTGCACGTGGTCGGTGCGGACGGCACGGGCAGAGATCGCATTCCCGCGTGGATTACCAGGACCGTCCAGGATCCGACCACCTATGATTTTGCCGGGGAGATCTGGATGCCGGAGCGCCCCTATGAATGGCGGAATAACGGTTTTGATCCTTCCCGGGTGGAAGTTCCGTTCGTGTATGAAGCGCATGTAGGCATGGGCGGGGAAGAAGGGCGCGTGCATACGTACCGCGAGTTTGCGGACGAGGTTCTTCCCCGGATCTCCAGTCTGGGTTACAATACCGTCCAGCTGATGGCGGTCCAGGAGCACCCCTATTACGGTTCCTTCGGCTACCATGTTTCCTCCTTTTTCGCCCCTTCCTCCCGTTTCGGCGAGCCGGAGGACCTGAAATACCTGATAGACCAGGCTCACGGCCTGGGCATCGCCGTGCTGCTGGACGTGGTGCATTCCCACGCCGTGAAGAATGAGGCGGAAGGGCTGAACAATTTTGACGGTTCCGGAGGCATGTATTTCCTGCCCGGGGAGCGCGGCCGTCATCCGGACTGGGATTCCTGTTGTTTTGATTATGGCCGGGACGAGGTGATTGAGTTCCTCCTGTCCAATGTCCGCTGGTGGCTGGAAGAGTTCCGTTTTGACGGCTTCCGTTTTGACGGCGTGACGTCCATGCTGTATTTCCACCGCGGGCATGAGCCGTTCGGGGATTTGGGCGCCTACTTCGGCTCTTCCGTGGATCTGGATGCCGTGGCTTATCTGCAGCTGGCCACTACGCTGATTCAGCGGGTGAAGCCGGGCGCCATAGCGATTGCGGAGGACATGTCCGGCATGCCGGGGTTGTGCCGTCCGGTGGACGAAGGGGGGATTGGCTTTTCCCACCGCCTGGCCATGGGCATTCCCGATTACTGGATTAAGCTGCTCAAGGAGAAAAAGGATGAGGAATGGAGCATGGGAGACATGTGGTACACGCTGACCAACAGGCGCTACGGAGAGCCGCATGTGGCCTATTGCGAGAGCCATGACCAGGCCCTGGTGGGAGACAAAACTCTGGCGTTCCGCCTGATGGATGCGGAAATGTACTGGAAAATGGCCGTGGACCAGCAGAGCCTCATTATTGACCGCGGCATGGCTCTGCACAAGATGATCCGCCTGGTGACGCTGGCTACCGGGGGGGAAGGCTGGCTGAATTTCATGGGCAATGAATTCGGGCATCCGGAATGGATTGATTTTCCGCGCGAAGGCAACGGCTGGTCTTACGAATACTGCCGCCGCCAGTGGTCCCTGGTGGACAATCCTTCCCTCAGGTTCAAGTTCCTGAATGCCTTTGACCAGGCGATGGTCCGCCTGGCGCAGGAAGCCCGGCTGCTGAATAATCCGCCGCCTTTCCCGCTTAATATTGACGAGACCAACCGTGTCATGGCATTCCACCGCGGCGGTCTGGTATTTGTGTTCAACTGGTCCGGGGACAAGGCTATCATGGATTACATGCTGCCTGTTCCTCAGAAGGGGGAATGGCGGGTCGTGCTGGATACGGACAGCGCCCGTTTCGGCGGTTTCGGGAGGCAGGATGTTTCCATGCCGCATTTTACGGATGAGGACGGGAACCTTTCCCTGTACCTGCTGCCGCGTACGGCCCTGGTCCTGAAAAGGGCAGGTTCCGCCGTCATGGCCCGCCGCCTGGGGCGGGAGGATTAGCGTGCGGCCTCAAAAAAACTGGCGGGTTGTTGATCCGTCCATGAAAGGGGCGTGCGGGACGGGCCAGCGTACCGGGCGCGGGATGAATAGGCGCTCTCCCTGCCGGAACGTGTCCGGCAGGCTGTTACCAATTTGCGGGAAGCTCCCGCAGAGGAGGCGCTCCTGAATCCGCCTTTTTCAGGCGGATGGTCAGGATGTCCGTTTTGAAGTCCTTGGACTTCTCGTTATTGCGGCCCCACAAAATGGCCCCTTGCGTGGTCATTTCCGGATAAAACGTTTTTTCCGTGGAAAGGAAGCCGGGTTTATCCGCCGCAACGTGCACGGGCTTGTGCCTGTTCAGGGAGAGCGTGACGGGGGCCTGGCCGGCGTAATCTCCGTTCACGCGCAGGCTGGCTCCGGAAGGAATGCTGCGGATGGTGATGTCCCGGGAAGAGCTGCTGCATGAGAGGCTTGCGCCGCAGAATGCGGAGAGCAGGAGAAGATGCGGGAAAAGGCCGTGAGTCATTGCTCTGGAAAAAATCAATGGTGTTCCGCCATTTTCATGGCGGCCTGCTTAATCTGGACCGCCATGGAGTTGAGGGCGTTAGCCCTGGTGGGCGCCAGGTGGTCTTTCAGGCCGGTTTTGTCCAGCTTGGACATGTCCGCCTTCAGGATTTCTTCCGGAGGCAGACCGGAAAGCAGCCGGATGAAGACGGCAATGAGGCCCTTGGTGATGAGGGAATCGCTGTCTGCGTACAGTTTCAGCACGCCGTTGTCCGGTTCCGTGTGCAGCCACACGCGGGATTGGCATCCCTTGATGAGGGAGTCCTCCGTTTTGTAGGCTTCCTCCAGCCTGGGCAGTTTTTTCCCCAGGCTGATGATGTATTCGTAGCGTTCCGTCCAGTCCTGGAACAAGTCCAGTTCATCCAGCAGGTCTTGCAGGCGTTCTTCGTAGTTCATGGCTCGGAGATTGGGTAGGATGAGCCGGGCGGGTTATCCCCGGCGGGCGTCCGCAAGCGTGGCGAGCACGGCTTTCTGGGCATGCACCCTGTTTTCCGCTTCCCGGAAGATAACGGGAGCAAAATGTTCCAGCACGTCTTCCGTGATTTCCTTGCCGCGGTAGGCGGGCAGGCAGTGGAAAACGGAATGGCCGGCGGCGGCGTGTTCCAGCAGCTCCCTGTTCACCTGGTAGGGATAGAAGTGTTTTTCCTTGGACAGCCCTTCCGATTCCTGGCCCATGGAAAGCCAGACGTCCGTGTTGATGACGGAAGCGCCCTTGACGGCTTCCACGGGGTCCGTGGTAAAGATGACGTTCTCGCAGTCCAGATGCCTGCGGAAGTCTTCCAGGGGAAGATAATTGGTGGGGGCGCCGATGGCGAGCGTAAAGCCCAGCCTCTTGGCCGCCCACATCCAGGAGCGGGACATGTTGTTGTCCCCATCCCCCACGAAGGCGATTTTCATATCCTTCCAGGAGCCGGGACCGTAGATTTCCTCAATGGTAAGCAGGTCCGCCAGGATCTGGCAGGGGTGCTCCTCGTCCGTCAGGGCATTGATGGTGGGAATGCCGGAAAAACTGGCGAATTCCTCCACCTCCTGCTGCCCGTACGTACGGATGGCGGCGCCGTGAATCATACGTCCCAACACTCGGGCCGTATCCTTGATGGGCTCTCCGCGCCCAAGCTGGATGTCATGGACGGAAAGGAACATGGGGCGGCCCCCCAGTTCGCTGATGCCTACTTCAAAGGAAACACGGGTGCGGGTGGAGGATTTGGAAAAGATGAGCGCCCAGGTCTGCCCCTTCAGGGGGAGGCGTTCGTGATGGCCGCGTTCCGCCTTAAGCCGGTGGCCCAGGGCGAGCAGGCCCCGGATTTCGTCTCCGGTAAGCTGTTCGATGGAAAGGAGGTTGTTCATGGTTTTTGAAAGGGAATTAAAAACGGGAAAGCCGCACCATACTCCCTGTTTTCTTAAAAGAAAAGGGAATAATGCGGCTTTCCAGGCAGGGGTGGAGATGCCTTTACAGCCTGGCCGCCGCCTGGTCCGGCCACGGTACGGGAGCACCTTCACGGGCTCCGGCGGGATTATTCTTTTTGTAGGTGGGCATTTGGGCCTTGCGCTCCTTGAGCAGGGCGGTCATGGTCCTGGCCATGGTCTTAACGCGTTCCGGCTGCTGTTCCGCCAGGTTGTGCTCCTCGCTGATGTCCTCCTTGAGGTTGAAGAGTTCGAACTTCTGGTCAGGGTGCCAGTAGATAAGCTTCCAGTCCCCCTGGCGCATGGCCGTGCTGGGGGAATAACGGGAGTTGTTTCCGTTCCCTTCCCCCCATACGTTGGGCGTGTGGAAGAGCAGGGGGCGGTTGGGATTCATGCTGCCGCCTTTCAGCAGGGCAACAAAGCTTTTGCCGTCCACAACCTGAGGCGCCTGAATTTTTTTTGCTCCCGCTATTTCCAGAATGGTGGGGAAAAAGTCTTCAATGATGACGGGAGTGGCGCAGACGCTTTCCGCCTTTGTGACCCCGGGCCAGTAGACGATCATCGGTTCCCGGATGCCGCCTTCCCGGTTGGAACCCTTGCCGAAACTAAGCGGGTAATTGGATTCCTTGTTGCCCATGCGTCCGCTGATGGCAAGGCCCCCGTTGTCTGCCATGAAGATGATGACGGTATTTTTATCCAGATTGTTTTTTTTCAGATATTCCCGGATGTCGCCCAGGCTCTTGTCCATCCCCTGGATCAGGGCGGAATAGCGTTTTTCGTTGTCGGACCATTTATGGCCGTCATTGGGGTTGGAATACTCTTCCGCAAACCTCTTGTCATAGCCGCGCATGTCGAAGGGGCAGTGGATGGCGTAATGGGACATGTACAGGTAGAAAGGCTTGTCCGCCTCCCTGGGGTTTTTCCGGATGGCGTCCAGGCGTTTCAGCGCCTCTTGCGTCAGGGCTTCCGTCAGGAATGTGTCGTTTTCATAGTAATTATTTTCATCCAGTCCGCGGACATGGAAATTCCCCGTGCCGTATTTCCGGGAACCCCGGTAGTCCGCCGGGCCGCCTATTTCCGTGCCGGCGATATTGTAGTCAAAGCCGAAGAGCCTGGGATTGGCTCCGGGCGTATTTTTGGAGCCGAAATGGGCTTTTCCGCAGTGGATGGTGGTATAACCCTGTTTTTTGAGCAGGGCGGGCAACCCAAGCACCTGGGTGAAGGGTTTTTCCATCCTGTACTGGATTTTTTCTTCCGTCAGGGGAAGATGGGTGGTTCCGGACGCCCTGGTTCCTGCCGGCTGGATGCCGTTGACGCTCCAGTCTGCGGGAGCCTTGAGCGCTTGATGGCCTGCGTCCGTGGTCTGGTCACGCAGGAGCGTCCAGTTCGTGACGCGGTGGCGGGCGGAGTTCATGCCGGACATGAGGCTGCACCGGCTGGGGGAACAGATAGGCTGCGCATAGGCGTTCGTGAAGACCATGCCCTGCTTGCCCAGAGCTTCCATGTTGGGCGTGCGGTAGCGCTTGTTCAGGAAAGTTGGCTTGGGAGAGCCGTCCTCTTCCCTCCAAAAGGGCAGGGAAGTGTCCTGCCAGCCCATGTCGTCCACCAGGAAAAGGATGATGTTGGGGCGTTTTAATTCTGCCGCGCGGGCTTCTTTTGCGGAAGCTGCGGAAGCGGAACAGGCGCTTCCCAGCAGGAACGGGATGAAAAAGGCTGCAATGCGGGAAATGTTCATTATCAAAAAAGCCGGTACCTGTAATAACGCATGGGCCGGACATTTCTGTCAAGGATTCGTGTTCCTGCGGCAGTTTGCCCGGGAAAGTTCCGTTTTTCCGGGCCGGATAGGGCTTATTCAAACAGGGCCGGATAGGATTTCCGGGCCAGAGTCGTGCTCAAGTCCACGATAGCCCTGCTGTTGGGGGCCTGGAGCGCCTTCTGCGCCATGTCCCGGCACTGGCTGTAGTCCAGATTGCGGATGGCGTACCGGATGATGGGGACAAGGTGGACGCCCACGGACATGGAGGTGGCTCCCAAGCCGATCAGCAGGGGAAGCAGGGTGATGTCCCCCGCCATTTCCCCACAGATGGCCGTGGGAATGTTTTCCCGTTCTCCGGCGGTGATCGTCATGCCCATGATGCGTATCACGGCAGGATGCGTGGGGCGGAACATATTGGCGACGCGGTTGTTGACCCGGTCCACGGCAATAGTGTACTGGGTGAGGTCATTCGTGCCTATGGAAAAGAAGTCCACCTCGCGGGCCAGCACGTCCGTCATAATGGCGGCGCTGGGCACTTCAATCATGATGCCCACTTTCAAATCCCGCGCATAGGGGATGTTCTTCCTTTCCAGTTCCTCCCGGCATTCCTGGAGGATGTGCTTGGCCGTGACCACTTCCGTGTAGCCGGAGACCATGGGGAACATAACGCCGCAGCCGGGCGTGTCCGCGCAGGCGCGGAGGATGGCCCGGAGCTGCTGCTTGAACAGTTCCGGTCGGCTGAGGGAGACGCGGATGCCTCGCCAGCCAAGGAAGGGATTCGGTTCCGGGGCGCGGAGCTGTTCGCACGGCAGTTTGTCGCCGCCGGAGTCCAGGGTGCGGAAGATGACGCCGTGGGGGGAACAGCCTTCCGCCAGTTTTCTGTAGTAGCGCGTTTGTTCTTCTTCATCCGGCATGCCGGATGGATTGCCCAGAAGAAAGAATTCCGTGCGGAACAGGCCTACGCCTTCCGCTCCCACCTCCTTGATGCCGGAGTATTCATGGGGGAACTCCACGTTGACGGACAGGCGGATGTTGCGGCCGTCCCGGGTGATGGTGGGCAGGCCGCGCAGCGCTTCCAGCGCCTTGTAGGCCTTTTCCTTTTCCACCTGGAGGCGGTGGTAGTATTCCTCCGTTTCCTTCGTGGGTTTCAGGATGAGCACGCCCTTGTAGCCGTCCAGAATGGCGGGGGAGTGGCTTTCCACTCTCAGAAGGGCCTGCTCAAGCCCCACGACGGCGGGGATGCCCATGGAGCGGGCGAGAATGGCTGTGTGGGAGACGGAGGAGCCCATTTCCGTGGCAAAGCCGTGAATCAGGCTGGCGTCCATGGCGGCCGTGTCGGAAGGGGTCAGGTCATAAGCCACCAGCACCTGGTCTTTTTCCGCTTCTTCCTCGTCTTCAGGAGGTTCCGTGCTGCGGAGGTTGTTAATGACCCGCTGCATGACATCCTCCATGTCCGCGGTTTTGGCGCGCAGGTAGGGATCGTCCACGCGGCGCAGAACTTCCATGTAGTTCTGCATGACCACATAAAAGATGTGCTCCACGTTCTGGAGGCGCTTGACCAGTTCCGTCTGAACCTGCTGGAGGATAACCTTGTCCTGAAGGAGAAGGATGTGGGCGTCGAAGATGGAGGCATCCTTCTCTCCGGATATCTGGATCATGCGTTCCCGCAGCGTCCTGATCTGGTCCGCGGTTGTTTGCAACGCCCGGTGGAAGCGCACCAGCTCGGCATCCACCTCTTCCGGGGAAATATCGTACGCTACAGGTTCCCTGGAACCGCTGATCTGAATTTTAATCTTGCCCAGGGCAATACCGGGGGAAACGGGAATGCCCTGAAGCCAGGTTTCTTCCGTTGAAATGGGTTCCTGAATCATCTGCGGGCTTGATGGCCCGGTCTCATATGGCTGTGAGCCGGAGTGTTTTAATCTTCTTCAAACTTGCGGGAAATCAGGTCTTCCAGCGCGTTCAACGCTTCCTGTTCGTCCTTCCCTTCCGCCATGATGGTGATCTTGGAGCCGTGGCCTACCGCCAGCATCATCAAACCCAGAATACTCTTGCCGTCAACTTCCTCGCCATCCTTCTCCACGACAATGTCTGCATCAAATTTGCTGGCCAGTTTGACGAATTGAGCAGCCGGACGCGCGTGAATGCCGAGTTTGTTGATGATGGTGAGCTCCTTGGTGACCATGGAATTTGAAGTAAGGGGTGATAACGGTTGCTACAACGGTAAGTACACTAATTAAAGTTTTTTTCCAAGAGTTTTTTGTCAGTCCTAGTTTTCAGAGGATTGGAAGTTTGACATGAGGCGGCGGTTGAACTCCCCGGCCATGTCGATGCCCATGTCCTTGAGATGGTAGTCCATGGCGGCTACTTCCACCAGCCTGGCAATATCCCTGCCGGGAGCCACGGAAAGCTGGACATGGAGCACTTTTTCCCCCAGGACATCCAGCCCCTCCCGCTCCAGGCCCAGCCTGTCCAGCTCTTCCTGGTCCTTGGCGGGAATGAGGGTGACGATGAGGTCCAGGCGCTTGTTGTGGCGGATGGATTTCAGGCCGAAAAGGGTGGTGATGTTGACGATGCCCAGGCCGCGCACCTCCATGAAGCCGCGGCTCATTTCCGGGGCGCTGGCCACCAGTTCTCCGCCCACGTTGCGCACGTACACCATGTCATCCGCCACGAGGGCCGCCCCGCGTTCAATCAGGCCCAGGGCCGTTTCACTCTTCCCCACGCCGCTCTTGCCGCGGATGAGGACGCCCACTCCGCGCACGTCCACCATGCAGCCGTGCAGGGTGACGCTTTCCGCGAATTCGTTTTCCAGAATGATGGTGGCGGAGTTGACGAATTTCATGGTTACCAGGCTTGTGCGGAAGACGCAGACGCCGGCCTCATCCGCCAGTTCCACGATTTCCCGTGGAGGGATCTTGTCACGGGAGAAGACGATGCCCGGCACCTCGCACCGGAACATGCGCTGAATGCGCGATTTGCGCATGCCTTCCGGCAGTTTTTGAAGATAGGCCAGCTCCGCGGAGCCGAAAACCTGGATGCGTTTGTTGGCAAAGTAGGAGTAGAAGCCGGCGATCGCCAGGCCGGGGCGGTTGAGGGCGGGTTCGCAGATGTGGCGGCTGAGGCCGGCGGGGCTGTTGATGAGTTCCAGTTGGAGGGCTTCCTTGTACTTGCCGTAAAATTTGGACAGGGTGACGAAATCCACTTTCTTCACTTTGGATTTGCTGAACATAATCCTATATAAAGAAACAAAACACACGTGAGAGCAATCAAATATTGTTGCCGGGGCCGTGTGCGGGGGCCTTTTTTGAAAAAAGGCCCGTTCCGGCATGGAATGCCACACTTTACCGGTTGATTTGAAGCCGCAGGCATGGTCTGATGAAGGCATGAACAGACTGGATCAATTAGCCACCTTGTTGAGATTTCCCAGCATTTCCGCACAGAAGGAACACGCCCGGGACGTGAGTGATTGCGCGGACTGGCTGGTAGATAAATTGTCCGGCATGGGATTGGAAGCAAAGGCCTGTAAAACGCCCCTCCACCCCATTGTGCTGGCCCGCAGCCCGCGGGAGGAAGGAAAGCCCACCGTGCTGATTTACGGCCATTACGACGTGCAGCCCGTAGATCCTGTGGAATTGTGGGAATCCGACCCGTTTGAGCCGGAAGTGAGGGACGGGAGAATTTACGCCCGCGGCGCTACGGACAACAAGGGGCAGCTGTTCGCCCATATCCTGGGCGTGGAGGAATTGCTCCGCCAGAACGGAGGCCACCTTCCCGTGAATGTGATTTTCCTTCTGGAAGGGGAGGAGGAAGTGGGCAGCGGCAGTCTTTCCCAGTTCATCAAGGAGCACAGGGAAGAACTGGCCTGCGACGTGATTGTGGTTTCCGATACCGGAATGGCCGCTCCGGACACCCCTACGTTTTCCTACGGTCTGCGCGGCCTGGCCGGGGCGGAAATAATCGTCAGAGGCCCTTCCGCGGATCTTCATTCCGGCGTGTTTGGAGGAGCGGTGGCCAATCCCATCACGGCTCTTGCGGAAATAATCGCTTCCTTCCATGATGAGGAGGGGCGTGTGGCCGTGAGAGGGTTTTACGACGGCGTGGAACCTATCGCCACATGGGAACGCAGCATGTGGGCCACGGTGCCCGGCATGAGCAATGAGGAACTGGCTCTGCTGACGGGCGTGGAAACCGTGGTGACGGAGGCCGGGTTCACCGGAGCGGAATGTATCTTTGCCCGTCCGACGCTGGAAATCAACGGTATTGGGGGAGGTTACCAGGGCGAGGGAAGCAAGACGATTATCCCCAGCCATGCCTTTGCCAAAATTTCATGCCGGCTGGTGCCGGGGCAACAGCCTGAAAGGATTGAAACCCTGTTGGAAGAACATGTGAAGAGACATTCCCCCAAGGGCGTCACGGTGGAGTTCAGGCGTGGCCACGGCGGGAATGCTTACGTGTGCGATCCGAATTCCGAGTTCGGTCTTGCCGCCCAGCAGGCTCTGGAAGAGGCTTTTGGCCGCAAACCCGTGCTGGTAAGGGAAGGAGGCAGCATTCCGATTATTGAGGAGATGAAGCGCATGCTGGGAGCGGATGCCCTGATGCTGGGCATGTGCCTTCCTGATGCCCATATCCACTCCCCCAATGAAAACTTTCCCGTGGATTTGTTCTCCAGGGGCATTGACATGAGCCAGATTCTTCTGCGCCGCCTGGGGCAGATCAAGCATTGACCTTTCTTATGGACCAGCCTGCCGCCGCTGAAATAGTCAATTTGCACAAGACCTTTAAAACAGGTCTTGGCAAGCCCGTGGTGCATGCCGTGCGGGGGATAGACATGAATATCCGGCAGGGGGAGGTGTATGGCCTCATTGGCCCGAACGGCTCCGGCAAGTCCACTCTGATGAAGGCCCTGCTGGGGCTGGTGAGGCCTACGGAAGGTTCCTGCTCCATTTTCGGCAGGTCCAGCCTGGCTCCGGACAGCAAGGAGGAAGTGGGCTTTCTTCCGGAAAACCCCTACTTTTACAAATTCCTGACGGGAGCGGAAACTGTTTCCTTTTACGGCAAATTGTGCGGCCTGAGCGGAAAACCTCTGAAAGAGAAAGTCCGGGAACTGCTGGAGCTGGTGGGATTAGCCGATGCGGCGGACAGGCGGCTGGGCGGCTATTCCAAAGGGATGCTCCAGCGCATCGGCATGGCGCAGGCGCTGGTCCAGTCCCCCCGCCTGCTGGTTCTGGACGAACCGACCGCCGGAGTGGATCCCCTGGGGTCGCGAGATATCCGGAATATTATCGACAACCTGAAAGGGCGGGGAATGACCGTATTCCTGTGCTCCCACCTGCTGGAACAGGTGCAGGAGGTTTGCGACCGGGTGGGCGTCATCTTTAAAGGGCTGCTCATTGCGGAAGGGACTGTGAATGAGCTGACGCGGGATTCCGACAAGCAGGAAATACTTCTGGAGCATGCTTCCCCGGAACTGATGGAACGGCTGAAGGATATGGTGAAGGAAGACGGCCGTGCCTCATGGCTGGAGGACGGGCATCCGCGCAACTCCCTGGAAAGCGTATTTCTAAAAAGTTTGTTGGAATGGAAGGAAAAGCATCCCAATCCGGAACCGTAAGCGGTCCGGCGGCCGCTAAACGGGAAGTGCGCCGCATGATACGTGAAAGGGTGGGCAGATTGGATGCCGCCGCCCGGGAGGCCATGTCCCGTTCCATCTGCCGCCGCGTGGCGGCGCTGGTGCGGGAAAGGAATTTCCGGCGCGTGGCTGTTTTTGCCGCCAGGCCGGGGGAGGTGGATTTGCTTTCCCTGCTGGATTTGCTTCCGGACCGGGAATGGTACTTCCCGCTGGTGCATGAAGGGAGAAAGCTGAGTTTTCACCGTGTATGCCATCACGGGGAATTGGTGGCGGGCAGCTGGGGCATACGCGAACCCGGTCCGGACTGCCCGGAACTGCATGCGGGGGAAATGGATTTGATCGTGCTGCCGGGGGCCGCGTTTACCGGAGACGGCAAGCGGCTGGGGTATGGCGGCGGATTTTATGATACGCTGCTGGCCGGCCCGGCTGCTGGGGTGCCGCTGGCGGGAGTCTGTTTCCCCTGCCAGCTTCTGGACGACCTGCCCATGGAAGCCCATGACAGGCGTGTGGATATGGTGATTACGCCAGAAGGGGAGTGACCTCTCCCGAGAAAGGAAAAGAGGCTAGATGCGGAAACGGTGTTTCTGCACAGTCAGTTTATAGAACAGGTCGTAGCGGGCGTTAAGCAGGGGCTGGAGATATTCCACCCCTCCGGCTACCTGGCCGCGGATGTCCGCATACAGTTTCCGGTAGTCGGAAAGTCCGCTGATCATGGCTTCATACAGGGGAGTGCGCAATCCGCATTCCACGGCAATGTGCATTTCAGCCGCTGCGGCCACAATCTGGCGGGACAGTCGGAATTGCATCCAGGCCAGCCCCAGGTTGCCGCCCACCCAGATGACCAGGGCTGCGCCCACGCAGGCGAACCCTGCTGCATGCTCTCCGAAACAGCCCAGCAGGGCTCCCAGAATTACCAGAAGGAGCATCAGCTTGATTTCCGTTCTCATCACGTCCTCCTGGTCCAGAAACAGCTTGCTGAGGCACGGCTTGATGCCGAAGTCCTTCAGGGGCATGTAAATGGAACGCCCCAGCCTTTCCTTGTACACTTCCAGATCCGTCTGGAGCTTTGCGGCCGGAAAATCTCCTATGTCGCAGTCCCACTGTTCTTTCACGCGTGGGCGCACATGGTTCCAGTGCGTCTGGCAGATGTTCAGGAATTCCTTGTTGTAATACGCGTGCCGTTCCTCAATGCCGGATTTGACCAGCTCATAAAACCATTCGTCAATGACGGGAGGAAGCTTGTGCAGGATCATCGTGCGCCGGATGGAGAGGAAACGCCCCATCTGGCGTGCCGACTTTTTCCCCAGGCGCGGCACGCAGTCCTGCACGTATTGCGCGTATGCCTTGAGGCGGGCCGGCATTTCATCCTCCATCTGGAGCTGGATGCGGTCGATTTCCCGGTCAATGGACGTCAGGAAGCCGGAATCCATCTTGGAAAGGCGGCTCAGTTCATCGAGCACCTTCCCCTGTTCCGCCAGAAGGCTGTCCGTAGCCAGCAGGAGGCGTTCCACGCGTTTGTCCGTCAGCGGGCTGCGTTTCAGCACTTCCTGAACGCATGCCGTCAGGGCTTCCACTCCTTCCCCTGCGTGCTCTCCGGCGGTCGTGACGGGGTACAGGGGCAGCTGCACTCCCAGGCGTTCCCGGGAGGTGGCGCGAAGTTCCTCTTTCAAGGATTGGAGCTGCTCAAAGGAGAGCAGCTCCGCATGAGTGATGACGAGAACCATGCGGGAATGAAGCCGTTCCTCCAGCGTCCGGAGATAGTCCCACAGGGCGGAATGGCTGCCGCCGCTGGCGGAAATAACCACGAGGATGGCATCCGATTTGGGAACGATGTGCTTCAGCTTTCTGGGGGCATCCTCCTGTTCCAGGCCGATGGTGTCCCAGAACTCCAGGTTGAGCAGGGCGTCCGACGGGTAAAAAAGGTCCAGAACCCATTCATGGGTATGGGGAGCGGGATGAGGCCTGTACTGCCAGCGAACCAGCGTGGCTTCACTGGACACGCGGGAACAGAACCGTTCCCCGGCCAGGGCGTCCAGCGTAGAGGATTTGCCGGACCCTGTCATGCCGATGACGGTGACATTCTGCGGAGAGCAGCATTCGGCCAGGGCTTCTTCCACCTTTTCCTGGGAACCGAAATGACGGTCGGGGCCAATGCGGGCGGAGAACGCCGCGGCGGCATCCGCTACGTCCCGCACCGCATGCGGAATCACGTTTTTTCCTCCTGTCAGCATGGGGTGATGAAATCAGGTCTCCGTCCGGGCTGTTCCGGTTTTGCGGAACAAACCTACACGCCGCTTTTCCTTCTGTCCAACTAAAATCACGAAGCGGGAGCGTATGAGCGGCCGCCGAAAATGGCCGTCCCTACGCGGACGAGCGTGGCTCCTTCCTCGATTGCCGTTTCAAAGTCATGGCTCATGCCCATGGACAGTTCCGTCAGTGCGGCTCCCCCTCTGCCGGACAGCGCTTCCTTCAGATCCCGGAGACGGCGGAAATAGGGCCGCGCCTCCTCCGGATTTTCCACCGGGGGAGGAATGCACATAAGACCGGCGATTTCAAGGTGATTCAGAGCGGACAGCTCCGGCCATTCCCTTTCCAGGGTTTCCGGGGAGAATCCGAATTTGCTGTCTTCATCCCCGACATTCACTTCCAGTAAAATGCGGGGCCGTTTTCCCGTTTCCTGGGCCACGGTATCTATGAACCGGGCCAGGCGCAGGGAGTCCACGGCATGGATCAGCGTGAAATATTCCAGGGCCTTGCGCACCTTGTTGCGCTGGAGGGGGCCAATGAGATGCCATTCCGTATCCGGAGGAAGGGAGGGGATTTTTCCCAGTCCCTCCTGGACCTTGTTTTCGCCGAAAATGCGCTGGCCCGCATCATGGCATGCTTTCACATCCTCTGCGGGAAAAGTTTTACTGACGGCGACGAGGCGGACGGAACCTGCCGGGCGTCCGGCGCGGAGTTCCGCTGCGCGTATGCGGGAGAGAATATGTTCCAGATTTTGTTGAATGCTCATGATGGGTGGTTCAGTTCAGGGATGGCTGCGCGGGCGCGTGGCTCATGATATGGTGCAGGGGCGAAAGCCGCCGCATGGCCATGGCCCAGACCTTGGAAGAATCCGTTTCCAGACAGATGTCCGGCACCATGGGGGAAACATACCAGGCGCGGTCATTCAGTTCCCGGCGCAGCTGGGGCGGCGTCCACCCGCTATGGCCTACGTAGGCGCGCAGGATGGCGCGGGGATCTTCCAGGTATTCCAGGGCCTGTTCCTCTTGCAGATGAAACTGGACGCGCAGTTTATCCTCCGTGCGGATGAAAGCGGCGAAGATGAGCTGGTTGCGTTCTACGGGCCCTCCCTTGAAGATAGGCACAGTGTAAAGGGATTCCGGGATTTCCGTATGGCGGGCTACGTCCCCCACATTCATGCCGGCCGGATGATTCAAAATATGGCCGATGACAAATTCCTTCTCCGCCCTGCTCAGGAAGATGACGGAATGATGGAATCCGGCGCCATCCAGGTAGGGTGCGGCAATCAGAAGGTGTCCCGCCAGGTTTTCATTGCTGATATCTTCATGTTCCATCATGGCCATAAATCTACGTTACCAAATGTGACGGAGGCAGGCAACCATGCGTTCAAACGGCCATGTCAGGAGGCGGCGAAAACGAAATACCGGAAAAACAGGCGGGAAGATGAGTTTTTACCCGAGTGTATAGCGGGTCCCCCTGGCGGAACGGACGGCAACCCTGGAATTTCCGGTCGTCTTGCGGGAGGCCGCCCTCCTGGAGGAAACGGATTTCCTTCCGGCTGATGCCGTCTGCCTGCGGGAAAGGGCGACGGCGGGGGGACGGGAAGCCCTGCGGCGGTGGGAAATGACGGAGGCCGTATTGGCGTTCTCCATGCGGTCTGGAGCGGAAGCCATGACCAGCAGGGAAGAATCCTGCATTTTTTCCGCCTGGGCCAGAGCTTTCAGGGAGGCGTCAATGGAACAGCGTTCAATCACGACCGGGTCTCCGGTCCGGAGCAGGTTGAAGGCTTCATACACGTCATTGCTCTTCATCCGGACGCAGCCGTAGGAGGCGGGAGTGCCGATGGTGCGTTCCTCCGCCGTACCGTGAATATAAATCAGGCGCGAGTGAGCGTTCCGGTTACGGGGTTCCAGACCTTCCAGCCACATGATGCGCGTGACGATGGGGTCCCGGCCCGGAGAATTGGGCGCGACGCATTCCCCGGTGGGCTTGCGGCTTTTAAACACCATGCCCTTGGGCTGCCCGCTGCCGATTTTGGAAGCGATGCGATGGGCGCCCAGCGGAGTGCGGCAGCTTCCCTTTTTGTCTCCCAGGCCGAATTTGGAAGTGCTGACAGGGTAGGTTTTCACTACCCGGCCATGACGCATGACGGCCATTTTCTGGTCCCTGACGCTGACGACCGCGCCGTCTTTCACGATGGCGGTGGGCTCATAATCCGGACGGGAACAGGATGCCAGCACTCCGAACACAGCGAAAGCTGCGCCGGCGAGTTGAATCAGGCGTGCTGCTTGCGAGAGAGGCGCAGGCATGGGAAAGGCGTCAGTTCTTGGCTTTGGCAGTTTGCTTGGCGGGCAGCAGGTTGGAAATCATGCGGCCCAGGGAACAGAATCCTGTGTAATAGAAACCCAGGAAAGGAATCATCAGGATGGGGGAAAGGTAATGGCCCTGGCGGATCATGATGATGATCAGGTTCAGGAAGAAAGTTCCGCAGGCGATTTCCAGAACGGGGATGACGACGGATTTAATGGCCCGGTATCCGTTGCGTTTGAGCTGGGAGACGTGCCGGCGGTCTTCCTTCCGGTCCACGCCGTATTTGGGCGTGCGGACGAAGGCGGACTGATGGCCGAAGATGGCTTCCAGAACAGCCTTGGCGTTGTTGACCGCCATGCCCACGCTCAGCGTGAGAAGGAGGGGGAGGTACGGCAGTTCCTTCCACCAGGATTTGGGACGCACCACGATTTGGGCGCTCATGTAAAAGATGCAGACGGCCACGCTGGTCATGAAGAACAGGGCCACATTCACAAACCACATGAAGACCGTTTCATTTTCCGGAATGCGCTGCGTGCAGATGGGGTACACCAGGAAGCAGAGCAGTGCCAGGAGCAGGTAGGAATAATTGCAGGTGAGGTGGGTGGTGGCTTCTACCTTGGCTTTAAGGGGAGCATTGGAGCGCCAGATGTCCAGCAGGATTTTCTGGCAGACCTGAATGGAACCCTTGGTCCACCGGTGCTGCTGGGACTTGAACCCGTCCATGTCCACGGGAAGTTCCGCCGGGGTAACGACGTCGTTCAGGTAGATGAAGCGCCAGCCCTTGAGCTGGACACGGTAGGAAAGGTCCATGTCTTCCGTCAGGGTGTCATGGGACCAGCCGCCCGCGTCGCCGATTACGCATTTGCGCCATATGCCCGCAGTGCCGTTGAAGGTGAAGAATCGGCCGGAACGGTTGCGGGCCGTCTGTTCCATGGCAAAATGGCCGTCCAGGTACATCCCCTGGATGCGGGTGAGGAGATTGTATTCACGGTTGATGTGGCCCCAGCGGGTTTGAACGAGGCCCACGTTTTCATCCGTGAAGAAATGGATGGTTTTTTGCAGGAGATCCGGTTCCGGAACGAAGTCTGCGTCCAGAATCAGCAGGAATTCCCCCTTCGCTGTTTTGGTGGCCGCTTCCAGCGCGCCTGCCTTGAAGCCGGTGCGGTCCGTGCGGTGGATGCAGACGGCGTCAAAGCCGCGGGACTTTAATTCCTCCACCTTGCGGCAGCATTGTTCCGTGGTGTCGTCTGTGGAATCGTCCAGAATCTGGATTTCCAGCCTGTCCTGCGGATAATCCAGAGCGGCTACGGATTCCAGGAGGCGGTCCACGACGAACTTCTCATTGAACATGGGGAGCTGGACCGTCACGACGGGCAGTTCCTGGAAGCGCGCTTTGGGCTGGGGCTTATTATTGCGGTTTTTCCAGTACAGGTAAACGATGCTCAGGCGGTGGAAGCCATACCCCGCCAGGCCGACGAGGACCAGAAGATAACACAAAAGCCAGATAAAATTGTAATTTAAAGACATGAAGGGGGCACAAAGGGGGGGGGTATCTTTTTGCGTCAGGGCAGGGGGATTTCCTTGACGTGACGCCCGTATAGGACACCATAGGGCGAGAGTCAAGACATATTCCGTTTTGCTTAACCTTTTCGAGTGTTGTTATGAAGAGATTGTATCTGCTGGCCGCAGCTGTATCCGTCACGGGGGGAATGGCGTTTTCCGCTCCAAAAGAAGAGGCCCCGGAGAAGGAGGCGGCAGTACTGGATGCGCAAACGCCACCGTCCGGCAAGCAGGACCAGCCGACCGTTCCGGAACGCCTGCTGGACGACTCCCACATGAATGAGGAGCTGGGCATCAACGAATTTACCGCGCCGTCCATCCGCAAGATTTTTGAAGATTTGGAGGGGCTCCCTGAAATACCGGAAAAGGTGGCCCTGCGCGCACGTCCGGAGCGGCCTCCCATGGACCGCTGTTCCCTGGCTCTTCAGCTGGGCGGCATGATGGCGGACGGCTTCGTAATCGTGCAGTGCGGCAAGATGAACGAGGTGAAACCCATTGCCCTGGATCTTTCCAGCTATGCAAAGGCCATTGGAGCCGGAGAAAGGGTGAACCGCCACGCCGCCAGCCTGCTGAAAAATGCGGAAGACGGGGATTTGAGCAGTTTCAAAAACAACCTGGCCCTTATTCAATCCGATGTGGAGCAGGAGCTTGCCTCCCTGCGGGATTCCGATATGGCGAACCTGATCGGCCTGGGGGGGTGGATACGCGCCCTGGATGCCGCTACCGCGGCTCTGGATAACAAATTTGCGGAGGACAAGGCGAAGGTCATCTTCCAGCCGGATGTCCCGGAATATTTTCACTATATTCTGGACGGGGTAGAGCCGGAAATGAAAGAACGCCGCGACATCGCCAAAATCATGAACCTTCTGACGATTTTGCAGGAGCAGATGACGCTGGCTCCGGACGCCAGGCCCGCCAAGGCGGGCGTGGAAGCCATCCGCAAAACGACGCTGGAGTTGATCAAGGCGGCTCTGGCCCCTGTGGAATCATAATTCCTCTCCAGAGGCATGCCGCATATGGTTCTTCCCCTTTTAACCAGTCTGGAAGTGCGTCTTACTCCGCGCGGCCTGTACCTGCGGGATGAAAAACTGAAACGGATGGTCCGGGATGATGGCCGCGTTCCCGTGCCTTACAACGTAAGCATCTTCAATACGGGGGACGGCGCCGTGCGTATCATCGGCAAAAAGTGGACCGTCCGTTCACATGGAGACGGAACGCAGATAATTGAAGGGGACGAACTGTTCGGTTCACGACCCCTGTTGTGCCAGGGGCAGATTTTTGCGTTCAACGGCCTTCAGATGCTGCGGCTGCCGGCGCGCATCCAGCTGACCCTTCTTGTCCGGGACGAGGCGGGAATCCTCTATCATACGGATCCCGTCAGCCTTAAATGGTGAAATAAAAAGCCCTGCAAATATTTATGCAGGGCTTTTTTCCGGATAAGGGATAGGGGAAGAACCTGAGGATAAAAGCTATAAGTCCATAGAATTATTCCTTAATCATTTTTCCCTTCAATCATTGCTTTTCCAGGTTAACCTTCTTCATCATCCCCGTGGTTGAGGATGAAGTTCAGGTCGTCAATGCCCAGGCTGGAGGTAAAGCCTTCATCTCCCAGCACGTTGGCGACGAGCTGGTTCTTCTGATGCTGGAGAATGCGGATTTTTTCTTCCACGGAATCCTTCGTCAGGAGGCGGTAGGCAATCACCTTGTTTTTCTGGCCGATGCGGTGCGTACGGTCGATGGCCTGGCTTTCTACGGCCGGGTTCCACCACGGGTCATACAGGACGACATAGGAGGCGGAAGTAAGGTTGAGGCCGGCGCCGCCGGCTTTCAGGGAAAGCAGGAAGACGGAGGGATCCTTGGTCGTCTGGAATTTTTCAATTTCTCCGCGGCGGTCCTTGGTCTGGCCGGTGAGGTAGTTAAGCGGCCTGTTTTCCGCTTCCAGCCTGTTCTTGATGATTTCCAGCATGGAGACGAACTGGGAGAAGACGAGCACCTTGTGTCCTTCTTCCCGGAGCTGGTCCAGCAGATAGAAGAGGGCCGTCATTTTGGCGCTGTCTTCCTTGGCGTATTTGGGATCCACCAGGCCGGGGTGGCAACAGATCTGGCGCAGGCGCATCAGGCCCTGCAAAATGGCGAAGCTGTTCTTTTTGACGGATTCATCCGAATCCAGGCCGAGCAGGGCCTGCTGAATGCGGCGGAGTTCCGCCTTGTACAACTGGCTCTGGATGCCTTCCATTTTGGCGTATACTTCTTCTTCCGTCCTGGGAGGCAGGTCTTTTGCCACCTGGGATTTGGTGCGGCGCAGCAGGAAGGGTTTCAGGCGCGCGGCCAGGCGGTTCTGGCTTTGCGGGTCCTTGCGCTTGTCAAAGCGCTTCTTGAAGTAGGAGCGGGAACCGAGGACGCCGGGCATGGAGAAGGCCATGAGGGACCACATGTCCAGCAGGCGGTTTTCAATGGGGGTGCCGGAAAGAACGAGACGGTTGTAGGAAACGATTTCCCGCGCCGCCTTGGCTGCCTTGGAATCCGGGTTTTTGATCTGCTGGCCTTCGTCCAGAATGACCGTAAGCCATTTGATCTGGTTCAGGGTTTCCCCGCAGACGCGGAGCTGGGCGTAGTTGACCACGACCATGTCGTAGTTCTTCTTGATGTCTTCCAGATTGGCCTGGTCCTTGCTGCGGATGACGAGGACGCGCACGCCTGGCGCAAATTTTTCCGTTTCTCCCGCCCAGACGTCCAGCACGGATTTGGGGCAAACGATAAGAACCGGAGGAATGACGGCTTTTTTCTTGGATTTGTTTTTGCGGGCGAATTCTTCACGCAGCCAGAGGACGTAAGTGATGGACTGGATTGTTTTACCCAGGCCCATGTCGTCCGCCAGAATGCCGCCGAACCCGTTCGTGGCAAGGTAAGCCAGGAAGTGGAACCCTTCCACCTGATACGGGCGCAGGGTGGCCTGGAGCTGGGAGGGAACGTCCGGCTTGACGTCGATCTGGATTTCCGCGGTACGGTCTTTGATGCGTTTCCATGCCTTCGGGTCGAATACTTCCGCGGCTTTCGGGTCCGCCAGCTGCATGGCATGCATGCGGTGGGTTTCTCCGGAAAGATCGAAGGGATCCAGGCCCAGGCGGGTAACGGCGTCGCGCTGGTCGTTGTCCAGCTTAATTTCCAGGCGCATCCATCCTCCGTCGTCCATGCGGACGTAACCGCCTCTGGCGGCGACCAGGGCGCGGATTTGTTCCTTGGAGAGCTGGACGCCTTCCACATCAATGACGATGCGCAGGTCAAACCAGTCGATTTCCTGGTTGACTACTTCAAACCGCACGGCGGCGGCCACCGGATCCGCCAGCAGCGTCTTGAGCTTGTCGTCCATATTGACGGTCAGCTCTTCCGGAAGCTGCTTGGCCCATTCCGCGAATTTTTCGGGGAACTGGCGGGTGACGCGGGCCTTGAACGCGCCCACCTGGGGATCGTAGGAAAAGCCCATTTCTTCCAGCAGGCCGGGAATGGGATAAAGGTGCTCCCGGATGAAACGCAGCAGAACTTTGTTCTTCATGGGCTCCTGATGGGATACGTCCCAGCCGTCCTTGCCGAGTTTTTCCGTGCGGTAGCCGGAAGCGTCCCTGGCGCTTACTTCGCAGAGCACGTGTTCCGTTTCCGCGGAGGTGAGGCCGCGGACGATTTTCATGTCAAAGGTGCCGCGCAGGTCAATGTCCACCACGCGGTCTTCCATGCTGGGGGGCAGGGAAGCGCCTATTTTGCGGAGGAATTCCACCCCTTCAAGGCTGTCGATGACCTGCTTGGGAATGGAGTAGCGGGGTTCCACTTCCGTGCTTTCCAGCCAGCGGGGAGGGCCGGGGAAAACGGTTTCGTCAGACTGGTACAGTTCCTGCTGGCCCGGAAGCTGCCGGACGGAGTGGGAGACGTTGATGCCGGTGGACGTAGCGAGCTGAAGAGCGTAGCAGTCCGGTTCAATGGGATCGTCCTGGCAAATCCATTTGAGCGGTTCGTCCACCACTTTGAAATAGTTTTCATCAAGGTTCACCAGGTAGCCTTTCAGGGCGGGCTGGTGGAAAAGTTTGTTCATCAGGGCGCATGCGGCTTCCTGGTCCAGGTCCAGCGTCAGGGCGTCTTCCGCACGGGCGTAGTCGGACAGGGAGACGAGCAGGATTTCCGTCTGGGCGTCCATGCGTACGGCGGCCCGTTCATGCAGATTTTCCAGATGTTCCAGATCCTGTTTTTCCCGGACGGGAATCCAGTCCTGCTTCAGGGAATGGCGGTATTCGAAATGCCCCTCGTTAATAGTGGAAACAAGCCTCATGAACAGTTCTCCGCGGGGTTGCTGCGGGGGGCGTTCATTCACGGATTGGATGCGGTCGTACCAGGTGCCGACTTCACGGGAGCGCTCCCACTCATGAATCTTGCGCTGTACCTTTTCCAGATCCGTAATGGAGTCCATGAATTCCGGATAGGGCAGGCGTTTCTTGTTGAAAGCGTAAGCAATGTAATTCCAGAATTCGAGGATGTTCGTGGGAGGCACGGGCCACAACTCCAGCGGGTCATAGCTGACGATTTCCCATCGGGGATTCAGGCGCACCATATCATGGTCGTGAATCTCCTGTTCAATGGCGAAACGGCGGTAGCGCTTCTCCAGTTTGCTGACGTAGTCCGCTTCCTTGTCGTCCAGTTCGCGGCCCAGTTTCTCTTCCAGAATATCCAGAAGGGGAACATCATTCAGTTCGTTCGGGGACTCCGGAAGATCCTGGCCGCGGTACATGCGCTCCAGCATGGCGGCATACATGGCCGCTCCGGCGAGGTCCTCGTCTTCCGTGGAGCATGCTCCGAACCACCTGTTGCCCTGAAGGCGCAGATTTACGCGGTGCACGCCGTATGCGTCTTCCACGCGGCCCTGAATATATAAATGATTGCCGAAAATTTGCGTGACTGCGCCATCTTTCTGAAGTTTCTCTCCCCGCAGCCGGATTTCTTCCGGAAAGGCATTGAGAAAGTTCAGAGTAGCCCTGTCCGGGTTAAGTGCCATGCTCATAATATCAAACTGTCATATAAAAATTGGAAACAAGCGTACCCAGTCAGGGGACGCCACAGGTCTATGCACTTTACTATGGCACAAAAAGCGGATTAGAGCAACTATTCTCTGAAAATAATTCCGGAGGTTGTTTGTGGTGAAGTGTTTATTATTGGATGACAAATTGTTATGTTTATGTGAAGAAGGTCGATTTTGGAAGAAAACGAACATATTTTATCATCTTGGAAAGAAAAGATGTCAGTCTTGCGTAACATGATTCTTGACAGGTACGTCGTAAAAGCGTCTTTTATGCCTGAAATTTTATGTCCTCTGCATCACTTCTACAGTTACTGGCGACTCAAGCCCGCTTGAGCGATGGCGAATTGGCCGAACGTCTTGACATGACTGAAGAAGCCGTGCGGGCCCAGCGGGAGCAGTGGGAGCAGGAAGGCGTTATCCTCGGATACCAGGCTGTAGTGAATGAGGAATATGAACACGACAGCAAGGTGGCTGCTTTCATTGAAGTGAAAATGACGCCTGAACGCGACGGCGGTTTTGACCGCCTGGCGATGCGCATCTCACGGTTTGACGAAGTGTCCTCCTGTTATCTGGCAAGCGGAGGTTTTGACCTGCTGGTGCTGGTGGAAGGAAAAAGCATGCGGGAGATTGCCCGGTTTGTGGCGGAAAAACTTTCTACGCAGGAAGGGGTGTTGTCCACTTCCACACACTTTCATCTGAAAACCTACAAGAAAAAACGGTTGTGTGTTCGAAGATCCCGTGCAGACCGAACGCCTGGCCGTCGCTCCGTAATCCTCTGCCGTTACGAAAGGAATCATTATGAACTGGCAGAATAAAATAGCGGAGCAGGTAAGCTCCATACCCCGTTCCGGCATCCGGGAATTCTTTGACCTGGTTACGGGGCGGACGGATATTATTTCCCTGGGCGTAGGGGAGCCGGACTTCGTGACGCCGTGGAACATACGGGAAGCGGCTATTTACTCCCTGGAAAAGGGTCATACCTCCTATACATCCAATTACGGGTTGGAATCCCTGCGCCGTTCCATCGTCAAATACGTGGACGGATTTTTCCACGTCAACTACGATCCCCTGCGGGAAGTGCTGGTGACCGTAGGCGTAAGCGAGGCCATAGATCTCGCTCTCCGTGCCATTCTGAATCCGGGGGACGAGGTTCTTTACCACGAACCCTGTTATGTTTCCTATGCTCCCAGCGTCAATATGGCCTACGGCGTGGCTACCGCCGTTCCTACGAGCAAGAGGGATCTTTTCGCCCTTAACCCGGAGGTGTTGGAAGCGGCCATTACTCCGCGGACCAAAGTGCTGATGCTCAACTTCCCGACTAATCCTACCGGAGCGGTGGCCCCGGTGGAAACCCTTCAGGAAATTGCCCGCATCTGCATCAAGCACGATCTCATGGTGCTGACGGATGAAATTTACAGCGAACTGCGTTATGACGGCAAGCCGCATGTTTCCATAGCTTCTCTGCCGGGGATGAAGGAACGCACGCTTCTGCTGCACGGCTTCTCCAAGGCATTCGCCATGACGGGGTTCCGCCTGGGTTATGCCTGCGGTCCGGAGCCGCTCATTTCCGCCATGATGAAAATTCATCAGTATTCCATGCTCTGCGCCCCCATTACTTCCCAGGAGGCGGCCATTGAAGCGTTGGAAAACGGGACATCCGCCATGTTGAAAATGCGGGAAAGCTACCGACAGCGCCGGGATTATCTGGTGAAGCGCCTTAATGAGATCGGCATGGACTGCCACCTGCCTGGCGGTGCGTTCTATGTCTTCCCGGACATTTCCAAATTTGGCTTGACCAGCAAGGAGTTTGCCACCCGGCTGCTGATGGAGAAGCAGGTGGCCGCCGTGCCGGGGACCGCCTTCGGCGCGAGCGGAGAAGGCTTCCTGCGCTGTTGTTATGCGACCGCCTTTGACCAGATCAAGGAGGCCTGCAACCGCATGGAGCATTTTGTGAAAACTCTTTCCTGACCCGGCAGTATTCATGAACTCCGTGACGGAGGCGCTGAAAACAAAGGCGTATGTGGCGCCGTTTGCAGTATTCATGGGCTTTACCCTGGTATGGCAGTTTGGCGCCCCGTTTCTGGAATGGGACCACCCGGCTGCACCCTGGTGGAGAAGGGCGCCGGAACAATGGCTGTACCCCGTTCAGGCGATCGTTTGTTTTGCCCTGGTTTTCCGGTGGAAAAAAGCCATTGATTGGGATTGGCGGTGGAAGCCCGCTGCCTGGGGAATTCTGTTCGGCGTGCTGGGTATCCTGTGCTGGCTGGCCCCGACCATGATAGCGGACCGCCTGCCCGGAGGCGCGGACGCCTGGTTTGGTCATCCCTCCTGGCCCTGGTACCGGTATCTGCTGGGAATTGACGCGCGTCCGGAGGGGTTTGATCCGGGCATCGTCTTCCTTACGGATTCCTGGAGCTGGCTGGCGGCCCTGGTGCTGCGTTTCTTCCGTGCCGTGGTTGTGGTGGCTCTGGTGGAGGAACTTTTCTGGCGCGGCTATCTGATGCGTTTGATGGTGAATCCGGACCATCCTTGGAAGGTGCCATTCGGCGCTCATAGCTGGAAGGCATACTGGGTGACTACCCTCTGTTTCATGGCGGTGCACCAGCCCGTGGACTACTGCGGCGCGTTCGTTTACGGTTCCCTGGCATATCTGCTTGCCGTCTGGCGGAAAAATCTGTGCGCCGTGATCGTGATGCATGCGGCGGCGAATGCGCTGCTGGGCTGGGCCGCTCTGGCATGGGGCAAATACGGATTATGGTGAATCCGGCGTTTACAGGGAGGAATTTCTTGAGTACATAAAAGCCGATGACTCCAGAGGAAGCCATAGAAATTTTGTGGGACTACCATCACGTGAAGCAGGTGCTGCATCCGGCGGAACTCATTTTCATTCTTGGCAGCAATGACATAAGGGTGGCGGAATATGCGGCGGAACTTTATGCCCGGAAGCTGGCTCCCCTGTTGCTCTTTTCCGGCGGGATGGGGCGTTTTACGGGGGAATGGGCTGTACCGGAAGCGGAACTTTTCGCAGAGGCGGCCATGAAGAAGGGCGTGCCGGGGGATTGCATCCTCATTGAAAACAAATCCACCAACACGGGAGAAAATGTCCGCTTTTCCCGCGCTGTCCTGGAAAAAGCCGGCATTCCGGAACCATCCAGCCTCATTGCCCTGCAAAAGCCCTATATGGAACGGCGAACGCTGGCTACGCTCCAGGCCCAGTGGCCGGAAGCGCGGGTGGCGGTCAGCTCCCCTCCCTTCACGTTCAGGGAATACCTGACCGGGGAACTGCCGCAGGAGCTGGTAGTCTCCGCCATGGTGGGGGACTTTCAAAGGATACTGGAATATCCTAAACAGGGATTTTCCACGGAACAGCCTGTGACTCCGGAGGCGATGGCGGCATTCCGCACGCTGGTGGAAGCGGGTTATGGCTCCCAGCTGCTCAAGGGGGTTCCCCTCCCCTGGAATTCTTGAGAAGACACGCTTTTTGCTTTCACTGAACGCTGATTGCGGGCATCAATACAACCCGCATAGCCAACCCAATTATATAACTCATCATGGCAGACAGAACCAACACAGACCCCGCCCGAATGGAAAAAATCGTGAGCCTCTGTAAAAGGAGGGGATTCATCTTCCAGTCAGCTGAAATTTACGGCGGTCTGAACGGTTGCTGGGACTATGGTCCCATGGGGGTGGAACTCAAGCGCAATCTGAAGGAATACTGGTGGCGTAAAAATGTGCAGGAACGCGAGGATGTGGTCGGCATGGACGGTTCTATCCTGACGCATAACTCCGTACTGGTGGCTTCCGGTCATGTGGGCGGATTTTCCGACCCGATGTGCGATTGCCTGTTGACCAAGGAGCGTCTGCGTGCGGACCAGGTTCCGGCCCAGAGCGGCATGGGGTTTTTCTATACCGGAGCCGCCAAAAAAGACGGTTCCTGGAATATTGAAAAGAAGTACTCCGTTCTGGTGGAATCTGAAAAACAGGCGGACAAGGCCCGTAAGACCGCGGCTCAATACTATGCCCAGCTGGCCGGCAAGGATGTCTCTTACAAGGACATGGAACTGAAGGGCGAGTGCATGGAAACCGTAACGGATTCCACCATGTACAACCCTGCCAACGGTTCCCTGCTGACGGAAGCCCGTGAGTTCAATCTCATGTTCAAGACAACCATTGGAGCTACCTCTGATGAAAACGATCCCAACGCTACGGGCTGGCTGCGCCCGGAAACGGCCCAGTCCATTTTCTGCCAGTATAAAAACATTCTGGACAGCTCCCGCGTCAAACTGCCTTTCGGGATCGCCCAGATCGGCAAATCTTTCCGCAACGAAATCAACCCGAGAAACTTCACTTTCCGTTCCCGCGAATTCGAACAAATGGAAATTGAATATTTCTGCCGGCCGGAAGACGGGCTGCGCCTGGTGGATGAATGGCTGGAACACCGCCTCTGCTTCTATGACGAGGTGGGGGTCCCGCGCGAACACATTCATATTTTGGATGTGCCGGACGGCGAACGCGCGTTCTACTCCAAGAAAACCTATGACCTGGAGTATGAATTCCCCTTCGGCATCCAGGAACTGGAAGGCATCGCCTACCGGACGGATTATGACCTGAGCTGCCATCAGAAAGGTTCCGGCCGTCCGCTGGAATACTTTGATGAAGAGACGCGGGAGAAATTCATTCCCCATGTGGTGGAGCCTTCGGCCGGTTGTGACCGCACCATTCTGGCCATCATCTGCGAAGCTTACGATGAAGAGGAACTGGTGGACGACAAAGGTAAAAAAGATGTCCGCACGGTGCTCCGCTTCGTGCCCCGCATGGCCCCGATCAAGGCGGCCATCTTCCCTCTGCTTAAGAAAAACGGGGAACAGGTGCGTATTGCCCGGGAAATTGAAAAGACGCTTCAGCCGTGGATGTCCGTCTTTTATGATGAAACGGGAGCCGTCGGCCGCCGTTACCGCCGCCAGGATGAAGTGGGTACTCCTTTCTGCATTACGGTGGATTTTGAAACGCTCGGAGAAAACGATGCTTCTCTCAAGGGGACGGTGACCATTCGCCACCGCGACTCCATGAAACAGGAACGTGTTGCAATTAACGACCTGCTGCATTGGCTGATTGCCCGCGTGCGTTAATGTTTTTTTCAGCGGTTTGAGGCCGGAAAATGCCTTCAGAGCCGTCCCGTTTACAGCGGGACGGCTTTTTATTTCCCAAATAGCAGCGGAGAAAGGGGGCTTGGATGGCCAATATCGAAAGTGATTTTTCCGGAAGAAGGCCCATTGTTCCGGAATCAGTATGACAGGAGGCTGGCGCATTTTTTGATGCGGGTATGCCCGGCGGGAAATGGGTGCTTTTTACACGTTCGCGAAAAGCATATTGAATGAAATTTTAATGAGAGTTATTGACGGCCTGCCAGCAGAAAAGGAAGATGACGGACGAGGCGGTTCGGAAAAAACGTCCTGATTTTTGAGCTTTTTTTCTCATCTGCTGTCAAAGGTTTATACGGCATGGAATGATGCAATCAGGTAGAAAGAAGATATTAATGATGGAACATTCAGTAATTTTTCCGGACCATCGGAAGGTTTGCGCCCTGGGACAGGGAACCTGGAAAATGGGAAAATCAGCGTTGAGGGAAACCGATGAGATAGATGCTTTGCGCGTCGGCATTGAGCTGGGCATGAGCGTAGTGGATACGGCAGAGATGTATGGCAACGAGGAAATGGTGGGAGCGGCAATCCGCGGATTGCGTGACCGTGTGTTCCTGGTTACCAAGGTGCTGCCCGGCAACGCCAGCAGGACTGGAACCAAAGCGGCCTGCGAACGGAGCCTGAACAGGCTGAAGACGGACTATGTGGATTTGTTTCTGCTTCACTGGGGCGGTCCCCATCCCATTGAAGATACGGTTGCCTCCATGGTTGAGCTGCAGCAGGAGGGTAAGATAAAGGCCTGGGGCGTGAGCAATATGGACGTTCCGGAAATGGAGCGGTTTTATGCCGTCCCGGGGGGAGCCTCCTGCGCCGCCAACCAGATTCTTTATAATCTGGCCCATCGCGGCGTGGAGTACGATTTGCTGCCGTGGTGCCGGGAGCGTCACCTTCCCGTGATGGCCTATTCGCCTGCGGATGAAGGGCGGCTTTCCCGCAATCCGGTGCTGATGGGAATTGCGCAGAAGCATGAGGCCACCCCGGTGCAGATTGCCCTGGCCTGGATTCTGCGCCGCCCCGGAATGATTGCGATCCCCAAGGCCGGCTCCGTCACGCATGTGCAGGAGAATTACCGGAGCTTGTCCATTGAGCTGACTGCGGAAGATGTGGATTTGCTGGATGAGGCTTTTCCGCCCCCGGTCAGCAAGGTGCATCTGGATTCCTGGTAAACCGTGACGCCGTCCGACAGTCGGAGTGAAACGGGACGCGCGGATTTTCCTGACGCATCAGAATGGTTTTAAGCCCTTCATCTGTACCGGGATGAAAGGGTGTCTGCGGATAATTTCCATATACGCATGCCTTGATGATCCTTGTGGGTACGATATGAGGGAGGCATTGGCTTTGCCGTTCGTAAGGCCGGGGAATCCGCTGACGCATATCCGGAAGGGGGACCGGATATTTTTATTTGAAAAGAAGAATGTGCTGTTTTCCCGTTCCAGCTTCTTCAGCAGGAAAGAAGGCTGAATGCGGCTGTGAGAAAGCCGCCCTTCCGGGGGAATACGGCATTCCCGGAGAGGCGGCTCCAGAAAAGGGGCGGGAAGATCAAAAGCGTTACAGCGGCTGCGCGGCCGTCCTGGGTATCCAGACAGGCGTATTCTGGAAGGTGCTGGCGTAGTACCAGGAGCCGCGTTCCGCGCGCAGGATGAGCGGGGTGGATTCCGGCAGGGTGATGAGCGCCGGGCTGTTCATGTCCGCCGCATGTCTGCCGGGCGTTTTTTGGGTAACGACCAGCAACCGGTTCGCCGGAATGGATTCCGGGGTTTCCGGGTACATGATGTAGTTCATGACAGCCGCTACGGTGACCAGTCCGCTCAGGGTGGCCAGAATGGTCAGCAGCGCCCCGTGTTTGCGGGTAACGGTCAGCAGGGCCAGGAAGGTAAGCATGACGGCCCCGGACAGGATGGCGATGGGGCCGAGCGTATCATGGCTGATGTAAGTGAGCCACTGGTTTTCCGTGGTATTGGCGGGCAGGATGGCTCCCTCCTTGCGTTCGATGAATTGCAGGTTGTATTCAGCTTCCGTGAAGTATGGGGAGAGTTCCAGGGCGCGGCGGTAATTGAGGGCAGCCAGCCCGGGCTTGTTCATGCGGTAATAGGAATTGCCGATGCCGAAGCAGGCGTAGGCTCGTTCTGACCTGGAAAGCTCCGTATTGCCGCTTTCCTTGCTGAAGTAGTCGATGGCTTTGGCGTATTCTCCCTGTTCATAGGCTTTTACGCCCAGGTTTTCCGTTTCCGACGCGTTTCCGGCTGTTCCGGCCAGAGACAGGGCCAATACGGCGGCCACCATGAGAACGGGAAGCTTGGCGATGGCTTTTTTAATAGCCTGGAGCATGCGCTGGCGTTCCGCGTGCGGCAGTTCGTCCGAGGATTCCGAAGGCTTGAATGCCTTGTCGTCCCGGAGTTGAAGGATATCTTTCATTTGTTCATTCTGCTTGGAAGGAGGAATATAGGATTCAATAAAGTTGCCGGCGGAGCGCAGGAATTCCGTGGAGCTTGCCTGGCGCGGAGCGGAGGCGAGCCTGCGGAAGGCTCTCATGCGTTCCCTGGCCGTGAAGCTTTCCTTCCGGATTTTCCGGATGTAGCGGATCAGAGCCATTCCCAGCAGGACGACGGCGGGGATGTAGGCCAGGAAATACCATCCCCAGTGAGCCGGAGCGGTAAGGGCGTTCATAACGGCGGCGGGCATGATTCCGTAAATATCCGTCATTTCCGCTACCGGAATGGCGCCAGCCGGGGGGGGCGTGGCGGGAGCGGCGCCTCCGGCCGCCGTTCCTGTGATGACCGAGGCCTTCCATTCCAGGGGAATGGGGGCAGTCGTTACGGTTTTGTACTGCTGCGTGCTGGGGTCAAAAAAAGTGAGTTCAAAGGGTGGGATGGCATCCGTCTGGGCGACCGGGCGCATCATTTGCTGAAATTCCACGGTTCCCTGGATGGAGCGCGTATTCTGGCCCGGGTCCAGCTTGTTGGGAGGGTAGAGCTTCCAGTTGGAGGCGTCCGTGAGGGCCGGGCAGGCGATGCTGTGGATGTTGCCTGTTCCTGTTACCCTGATTTTCACGGTAATGGGTTCATTGGCGCTGAGATCCCGCGCATCCGTGGTGGAGGAGATGCGGAAATTCCCTACGGCATTGGTGAAGGAAGCGGGAGCTCCCTGTGGAAGTTCCTGGGCCGTGATTTTTACTTCTGGAATAGCCATTTCCACCAGCACTTCCGAACGGATGAAGTTGGCGATGAGAGGATCCGCCTCCGGCAGGGCGGCGCGGGCCGTGACAGCGCCGGATGCCGTTACTTCCCCGGCGCGCAGCGGGAACAGGGTGCTCTGGAAGGTCATGACATTCCAGTTGACGCCTTTATAAAGTACGGAGCCGCGAGGCTGGCCGCGGAGCAGTTCCACCAGCGTGGGTTCAAAGCGCCAGGTAGCCAGGTTGGAGGTGGTAATGGCGGGCGCCGTGTATTCCAGAATGTATTCCGGAGCATAAATTTTCAGTTCGCAGCGGTCCGGCTGGTGGACATAGGGCTTCTGGTTATCCACATGCCAAAGCATGCCATACGGAACTGCTGTGCCGTTCAGATTCAGCGTATTCCATTTGATGGCGCTGTACGGGTAGACAGCCAGCGTCTGGGGAAGCGTGGTATAGGTGCGGCCATTGTTGGCCTGCAGGGTCAGGGAAGGGATTTCCACGGTGCCCACTTCGTCCGGCGTCACTTCAATGGCCATCAGGAAGGCGGATTGGTTGGGGGCCCCCGGCCAGCGGATGTAGTTGCCCTGGCTGACCCAGCGCAGGCTAGCGCCCTTTACACGGGGAAGCGGATCCTGGCGGGCGATGCTGCCGTCCGTCAGGATGATGAAAAGACGGGTTTGTTCTCCCGGCACAACGGCGTCGGACAGCCAGGTGGTAACCACCTGCTGAGCCATCAGCGTGACAGTCATGCAGAAGAAAAGCGAAAGAATGGCGAGCAGTTTTTTCATTGTATTGCGGGATATGGTTAAAGGGGTGGCATCGCGGATGCGGGAGGAACGGGTTAATAATCCTTATCCGGAGGAATTTCCGGCGAACGCTGGGGAACGGGGCAGCCGGGTTCAATGTCCCTGCGTTCCATCAGGATGGCTCTTGCCTCCCGGCGTTCTTTTTCCTCCCTGCTTTCCTGTTGCGCGGCTACCGGAACGGGCTTGTCCCCTTCCGGCTGGGGCTGCGGTTTTTCCATGCCGGGCGTTTCAGGAAGCCTGTCTTTTTCCGGGGAGGAGGGAAGACGGGCGTTTTTCATTTCATTCTCGTCCTTCTTGCCTTCCTTGGTTTCGGCGTTATCCTTGTCTTGGTCCTTGTCTTGGTCCTTGTCTTGGTCCTTGTCTTGGTCCTTGTCTTGGTCCTTGTCTTGGTCCTTGTCTTGGTCCTTGTCTTGGTCCTTGTCTTGGTCCTTGTCTTGGTCCTTGTTCTGGTCCTTGTTCTGGTCCTTGTTCTGGTCCTTGTTCTGGTCCTTGTTCTGGTCCTTGTTCTGGTCCTTGTTCTGGTCCTTGTTCTGGTCCTTGTTCTGGTCCTTGTTCTGGTCCTTGTTCTGGTCCTTGTTCTGGTCCTTGTTCTGGTCCTTGTTCTGGTCCTTGTTCTGGTCCTTGTTCTGGTCCTTGTTCTGGTCCTTGTTCTGGTCCTTGTTCTGGTCCTTGTTCTGGTCCTTGTTCTGGTCCTTGTTCTGGTCCTTGTTCTGGTCCTTGTTCTGGTCCTTGTTCTGGTCCTTGTTCTGGTCCTTGTTCTGGTCCTTGTTCTGGTCCTTGTTCTGGTCCTTGTTCTGGTCCTTGTTCTGGTCCTTGTTCTGGTCCTTGTTCTGGTCCTTGTTCTGGTCCTTGTTCTGGTCCTTGTTCTGGTCCTTGTTCTGGTCCTGTTGTTTTTTCTTTTCTTCTTCCAATTTCTTCTTTAACTCTTCCAGTTGCCGGCGGTATTCGTCCAGGGATTGATCATAACGGAGCATTTCCTCTTTGTTGGATGCTGCTCCTTCATGGGAACCATAGGCGGAGAGCGCGTCGTCAAAGCGCTTGACGGCTTCCTTAACATGTTTTTTCGCAACGGGTATTTTTGCCAGCCGGGCATCAATTTCCTTAATCTGGTCGTCAATGGAAGAGGACTGGGCCTGCTGCTGTTCCCCTTCCGGCCTGGAGAAGGTCATGGTTTTGCGGGCCTGGGCGGCTTCCAGGTTGCCAAGGTTGAAGTGGGAATCCGCCTGGAGCGCGGGTTGGGGAGAAAGAAGCGCCTGGGAGAAAGCCTCCGCGGCTTCCTTGGGGTTATCAGCTTTTTGTGCCAGGCATCCTTTGGCGAATTCCAGGGCCTGGCGTGTTTCTTCCGCCAGGTCGGGAACAGCGAGCATTTCATCAATGGACTTGACGGCTTCTTCCGTTTTTCCCGTGCGGATCAAATCCGTAACATTGTCCAGGGCGTGCATGTCCGCCCGCGCTTCCGGTCCCAGCAGTCCGGCGCAGAACAATGCCGCAACAGTCAGAGCCGTCATACCGCGGCGCCCGGAACGGCGGAAGGAGCGCCAGCGTGTTCCCGCCAAAAGGGTGAGGATCAGGCAGATGAGGGCCGGAACGGCAAAGATGATGTAGCGGTCATTCGGCACGCGGCGCACTTCTTCCCTGCCTTCCGTGGCGTCCAGCCGGTCCGCGATGTCCTTGACGAAGCGGTTCAGCGCCGCTCCGTCGGAGAGTTGGACATACTGGCCTTCCGTTTGCCTGGCCAGGTATTGCAGGCTTTCCGGATTGAGCTTGGAGACGACGTGCTGGCCGCGACGGTCCCGGTACAGGCCGGAGGGGGATTGTTCATCCGGGATAGTGGTGCCGATGGTTGTGCCGATGCCCGCCGTCACGATGATAAGCTGGTGCTGCCGTGCGGCTTCCGCCGTCTTATAGGTGATGTTGACGGTGTCTTCTCCGTCGCTGAGGATGACGAGGGCGTTTTTGGCGTCCGCTTCCTTGTCCCGCTTGAAAGTTTGAAGGGCCAGGCGCACGACGTTTTCCAGGTTGGTGCCCCCTTGGGAAACCCAGCCGAATTGAAGTTGTTCAATGGTTTCTTTTAATGCGTTATGGTCATGGGTAAGGGGCATGAGCAGGACGGCGTCCCCGGAGAAGATGATGATGCCGAAGTTGTCCCCCGGCAGGGCGTCCAGCAGGTCGTAGGCGGCGGTTTTCGCTCTTCCCAGGCGGGTCGGGGAGGCATCCTTGCTGAGCATGGAGCGGGAGCAGTCAATCGCAATGAGGATGTTGCGCGATTTGGGAATTTCCTTTACCTCCGTGTAGCCGTCCACCGGACGCGCCATGGAGAGGATGGCGAAGATGGATGCCAGCACGGCAAAGATGACGGGGAGCACCCGGTGCCAGGTGGCCGGAGCGTGAACCAGTTCCCGCCGGTATTCCGGAGAGACGAGCACTTCCCATTTTCTGGAACGGCGGCGCCACAGCCACCAGGCCGCCGCCGCGAGCAGGGCAGGGAGAATGAGCGCGTACAGAACGTTGGGATAAAGGAAAGTCATGACGGATGAAGATCGTGTTACGGGGCGGGCGCCGGTTTAAGCACTTGCAGGGAGAGGCCCAGAAGCGTCAGCGCGGCTCCCGTTACAAGGAAGTACATGAAGTATTCTTCAATGTGGCGGACGGTTTGCACTTTGGCCTCGCTTTTCTCCAGCTTGCCGATGGAGGTGAACGCTTTATTGAAGGATGCCATGTTGGTGGCCCGGAAGTGTTCTCCGCCCGTGAGCTGGGCTATTTTCCGCAGGGTGGGTTCGTCAAATTCACTTTGCACCACCATGCCGTTCGCCAGGGTCCCTTCTTCCGTGCCCACGGCGATGGTATAAATTTTAATGCCCAGCTTGGCCGCGTTTTCCGCCGCTACCAGCGGGGATATCTGGCCGGAGTTGGAGGCGCCGTCCGTCACCAGGATGATGATTTTTGATTTGGTGTCCTTGCGGTCGTCCAGCCGGGTGGCCGCCGCCGCAATGGCGGAGCCGATGGCCGTGCCGTCCGCCTGGATCATGCGCGGATGGAAATCCCTGATGATGCTGTTGACCAGAGCGTGGTCCAGCGTGAGCGGACAGAAGGATTTGGTTTTCCCGGCGAATCCCACGATGCCGATGCGGTCGTCCGGACGGCTGTCAACGAATTGGGTGATGACATGTTTGGCGGCTACCAGCCGGTTGATGGGCATGCGGTTGAGAACCATGTCCGGCGTTTCCATGGAGTAGGAAAGGTCAAAGGCGATCATGATGTCGATGCCGTTGACTGTCCGAAAGGTTTTGTCTTCCACATGCTGGGGGCGCGCCAGGGCGATGGCGATGGCGGCAGCCGCCAGAACGAAGCAAAGGGCGCCTATTTTCCCAGCCAGGGATTGCGGCGCGCGCGCCAGGGAAGCGATGAAACGCACGGTAGGATAGGTGATGGAGCCTTCCGCCCCGCGCCTGCGGCGGAGGATGATGAGGCACAAGATGAGGGGTAGGGCATAGAGCCATTCAGGTTGTGCAAATTGGAAGTGTTCCGTCATGGTATGCTAGCGTTGGTTGAGGCGGGATGAAGATTTTTTGACGACAAGGTCCGTTTCTTCCTTCGTCCGGTGGGCGTCCGCCTCTATGTCATTGATGAGTTGGACTGTGGCATCCGCCAATTCGTTGACCATGGAATCATTTTCCGGGGTGTCCGGTTCATATTTGAGAGAAGCCATGCGGTCCAGCAAATCTCGCGTGGGGGCCTGTAGTTCGGAAGGCAGCGCGGTGAGCGCATCCGCCCGGCGGTTGAATTCCTGCTGGGTTTCATATAGCGCCGGGTCTTTGGTTTCTCCCACCAGGTATTTGCGGAGGATCAGGGAAAATTCCACGGCGGCCTGCCTGAGGGAGGGATGCGTGTTCCGGAGCGCCGAGATGTCCCGGATAGCGGTTTCCGCCGGGCTGAGCGGCGCGGCGGGGAGTCGTCCTTTCCTGCGAATGAGCACGATGACGGCGATGGCGACGGCCAGCAGGATGAAGGCCAATATGACCCAGATGCCCCACGCATCCCAAAAGCCCGCTTGAAAATAGGCGTCCGGGGATTGTGTTTCCATCAGGGAGGGAAACGCCGGCGGTTCCGGAATGGCCGAAGGGGGGGGCTGGATGGTGACGGGTGTCGGCATGGCTGGCGGAGAGAAGGATTAGCGTGAAAATTTACGGGATCTTCTGGCAAAAAGGGCCCGGAGAGGAGGCATGAAGTTTTCCGTGGTCTGAAAGTCCAGGAAGTCGATGCCCAGACGGCGGAAATCCTGCGTCCATTTTTCACGGTGCAGATGCACGGCGTTGGCGTGGGCTTCCCGGACATCCTGGCGGGAAAGGTTCAGGAACATGCTTTTTCCGGTTTCCGGGTCTTTCAGGATGACGCGCCCGGCGTCAGGCAAATGCAGTTCCATCGGGTCTGCGATGCGGATGGGGATGAAGTCGTGCTTGAAGTTGAGTTGCCCCAGGGCGGCTTTGTTGGTCTCGCCCCAGAAGTCACTGATCATGATGACCATGGCCGCTTTTTTCTGGGAAAGGACAAGCTGCCGGGCTACATCGGAAATGTTCTGGTCGGCCCCATCGTTTTTGCTCGCTACGATTTCGCGGACGATGCGCAGGGTTTGCTTCACTCCCTTGGCCGGGGGATGTAATGGGAGCGGCTGTTCCCGTAGATAAGGAGACCGCATTTATCCCCGCTTTGGGCAGCGCTGAAAGCGAGCACTGCCGCTACTTCCGCCGCATAGTCCAGCTTGGAGACGCGGGCCGCGGAAGAGGCGTAATGCATGGAGCCGCTGACGTCCACCGCCAGAATGACGGCCTGTTCCCGTTCCTCCCGGAAACGGCGGACAAATGGGGAGTTCATCCTGGCCGTCACTTTCCAGTCAATGAAGCGGGGGTCGTCCCCCGGCATGTATTCCCGGAAGTCGTCAAAGTCCAGCCCCTGCCCGCGGAAGCCGGACTGGTATTGCCCGGCGAAGTTTTCCGTGGCCAGATGCCTGGCGCGCAATTCAATGCGGCGTACGCGCTTGAGAATGTCTGAGGCTTTATCCATGAAATGATTCTCCCTGTTTGGGTTCAATCAGGTTTCGGCAAGGCGCCCCTCGGGGTCTGAAGGATCAAGGCGGATGCGGAAGCGTGCGCCTCCTGCCGTCACGGCACGGGAACTTTCGTCAGGATGTGGTCGATGACGTCGTCCGTGGAAATATTTTCCGCTTCTGCCTCATAGGAAAGCAGGATGCGGTGGCGCAGGATATCGTGGGCCAGGTCTTTGATGTCCTGTGGAGTGACGAAGGAACGATGGTGCATGAAGGCATTGGCGCGGGAGGCCAGAGCCAGGTTGATGGTAGCGCGGGGTGACGCCCCTGCGCGGATGAGACCGCGCAGCTTCACGTCCACCGTTTCCGGGAAACGGGTGGCGCGCACCAGGTCCACGATGTAGCCGCGTACAGCGTCGTCAATATAAATCTGGTTTACCAGATCGCGGGAGGCCGCCACCTGCTCAGGCGTGGTGACCGGGGAGGTTTCCGGCGGTTTGGCGGAGCTGGCCATGAGGTCCAGAACCTGAAGTTCTTCTTCGCGCGTTGGGTAGGTGACCAGCACCTTGAAGAGGAAACGGTCAAGCTGGGCTTCCGGGAGCTGGTAGGTGCCTTCCTGGTCAATCGGGTTTTGTGTAGCGAGCACCAGGAAGGGATCCGGGAGGCGGTAGGTGGTTTCGCCCAGGGTCACCTGGCGTTCCTGCATGGCTTCCAGCAGGGCGGATTGCACTTTGGCCGGGGCGCGGTTGATTTCATCCGCCAGAATGAGATTGGCGAAGACCGGGCCTTTTTTGGCTGTGAACTGCCTTTCTTCCGGATTATAGATCATGGTGCCCAGCAAATCCGCCGGAAGAAGGTCCGGAGTGAACTGGATGCGGGCAAACTGTGCATGCAGCGTGCCCGCCATGGCTTTGACGGAAAGCGTCTTGGCAAGGCCGGGAACGCCTTCCAGCAGAACGTGCCCCTTGCAAAGAAGACTGAGTATTAATCTGTCCACAAGCGCCTGCTGGCCGATGACCACTTTACCGACCTCCGTTCTGAGAGCAGAAATCCACGATGAGTTCGCGGCGATAATTTCGTTGAATTCTCGGGTATCCATGATTCTTGATAGCGGTGAGACAGTATGCCGGGCATTTACGTTGAAAAAATCCTATTATTTCCCAAGGGCAAATCCGGTTTTCAACAGGAGGTCTTCCCGGAAATGGGGCGCCATTATCTGAAAGCCCACGGGAAGTTCCATGCCGTTTTCCTTAACGGTTCCGCAGGGAATGGACATGGCGGGGAGGCCGGCCAGGTTGGCGGGGATTGTGTAGATGTCCGCCAGATAGGTCTGGAGGTGGTCCATCGCGGAATCTCCGATTTTGGGAGCGGGCGCGGGAGAGGTAGGGCCTACGATGATGTCCGCCCTGGAAAAAGCTTCCGCAAAGTCTCTGGCGACCAGGGAGCGGACTTTTTGAGCGCGGGAGTAGTAGGCGTCATAGTAACCGGAGCTGAGCACGTAGGTGCCCAGGATGATGCGGCGCTTGACTTCCGGCCCGAATCCTTCTTCACGGGTGCGTGAGAAGAGTTCCACCAGTCCGGCGGCGTCTTCCGCTCTCTTGCCGTAGCGCACGCCGTCAAACCGGGAGAGGTTGGAAGACGCTTCCGCGCAGGCGATGATATAGTAGGCGGCGACGACGGCGTCCGCGTGGGGCAGATTGATTTCCACCAGCTCCGCACCCAGGTTTTCCAGCTGTTTCACGGTGTTTTGCACAGCCTCGGAAATGCCCGGATGGTTGCCGGAGGTAAAGTATTCTGAAGGGATGCCCACTTTCAGACCTTTGACGTCGCGGCCCAGCGCGGCTTCAAAATCCGGCACGGGGCAGTTTGCGGATGTGGAGTCTTTCCGGTCGTGTCCGGAGATGGCCTGGAGCAGGATGGCTGCGTCTTCGACTGTTTGGGTCATGGGGCCGATCTGGTCTAGGGAAGAGGCGAACGCCACCAGCCCGTAACGGGAAACGCGCCCGTAGGTGGGCTTGAGGCCCACAATGCCGCAGTGCCCGGCCGGCTGCCGGATGGAGCCGCCCGTGTCGGAACCGAGTGCGGCAATGGCGGTAGCGGATGCGACGGCGGCAGCGGAGCCGCTGGAGGAACCGCCCGGGATGCGGTCCGGGGCGTTCGGGTTGCGCGTGATGCCGTAAGCGGAGTTTTCTCCGCTGGCCCCCATGGCGAATTCATCCATGTTCGTGCGGCCCAGCGGAATGCCGCCCGCTGCTTTCAGCAGGCGGATGGAAGTGGCGTCATAGGGAGAGACATAAGGGGAAAGAAGGCGGGAGGCGCAGCGCGTCGGCTGGCCCAGGACATTGATGTTGTCCTTCACGGCGATGGGGATACCGGCCAGGGGGCTGGAAATATCCGCCCCAGCCGCGGCCCGGAGGGCTGCTTCGCGGTCAAAGGAGATATAGGCGTTGGTTGTCCGGTCCGCCTCAATGGCGTCCGCCGTCAGGTTGACCAGTTCGGCAGGGGAAAGTTCCTTGCGGCGCAGACGGTCGCGCCACTGGGCTAGGGTGCCTTGAATTCTTGACATGGGAGGGAAAAGGTAAAGACGGTTGAAACGTGAAAAGAGACGGGAAGGTCAGGCGGATTCCACCACCTTGGGTGTGCGGAACTGTCCTTGGGACTGCTGGGGGGCATTGGAGAGGGCTTCTTCCTGGGTGAAGCCGGTTTCAGGAATGTCTTCGCGCATGACATCCATTGCCGGGAGAGGATGGTTCATGGGGGCGATGCCCGTGACATCGTAGGATTCCAGCTTGGTGATATAGGCCAGGACTTTGTCCAGATCCTTGGAGAAGAGGGCTGTTTCTTCCTCTGTCAGATCAATGCGCGCCAGTTTGGCAATGTAGGCTACGTCTATTTGGGGCGTGCTCATGGTATAATATAGGAAAGGTGCGGAAAAGAAGGGGGCAGGGTCCTCCTACTGCTGCTCCAGCAGACGGACGATCCAGCAGAAGGAGGCGGCGATGGCGCAGACCAGCAGGCCCAGCAGCATGAAGTTTTCACGCAGTTCCCGCCTCATGTTGGTGGCGCGTCCGTCACGGGCCACTACGGCACGCAGAGCCCGGTTTTGGTTGCCTTCCCGAACGCGGTCGGGAGGCGGCATGGTATTGCGGTCCAGGCGCATGCGGGTCTGCTGGGCCGGGCGTTTGAGAGAGGCTTCCAATTCCTGGATGCGGCTCTCAATTTCCCGTGAGGCGCGATCCAGTTCTGCCAGTTCTGAGGAACGGCGTTTGGTTTTTCTTTTAATCATGATGCGGAAGGGCTGAAAATCCAGATGAAAAAGAGAATGATGAGGGCAATCAGGAGCAGGGGAAGATGAAAGGAAAGGCCCTGGAGGAACTGGGTCATGAATTCGCGGGAGCTGATGCGCACTTTGCTGGAGCGGCGCACCCCGGTGAGCACTTTGGTATGCTGCATGCGCGCGCACTGCTGGACAGCATCCGCGAATTCCTCCTCGCAACGGTCAATGACCTGCTGGCCCTGGCTGATCAGGTTGTCCGTATTTTCAATAGGCCATTCGTCCGGACGCACGGTGCTGAGCATTTTCAGGCTGCGCGTCAGCGCCATATGGATTTGTTCCAGTTCATTGCTTTCCTGGCGGAGGCTTTCCACTTCCCGGCCGATGAGGTCTGTAGCGTTGACCATGCGGTCGCCCAGCTCATTCTGCTGGTCCATAAACCTGGCTTTGCGCATGTGGCTTTCTTCCAGGCGGCGGCGGGAGTTTTCCACTTCCTCCTTTTCCTTCCGCAGCTGTTCCAGCCTTAGCTGGGCCTGTTCCATATCGGCGTCCATCTGATCGTCTGCCTGGGAATTGTAGCCGGGTTCGGCGTCCATGCGGCGGTATTGAGGGTGACTTGGTCTCATATGCGGAAAAAATAATGCAGGCCGGCGTAAGGGATTGCAGCGTTTCCACTCCTTTTTGCCGGAGCGGGGAACGCCTGCGCGTGCTATTATTTAACTTTCACAAAATAAATCAAGCCAAGAAGAAGGCAGGGAAAGATTTTCCGGATGCTTTCCCGGCAGGAAGTTCCCCGTTCCCGCAAAGGTGGAGGAGGCGAGCTTTTTTTTATGGTCAAAGGCATGGATTTGCTGGTATGTAGGAAACATGCAGTCTGACACGGTAGAATGTAAGCCGACCATGTGGTTTACCGGCAGGGCGGTTATCATGGCTCTCATGTTTCTGGGGTTCGGAGTGTATTTTTATTATGATGCGTCCACCGGATACCCTCAAAAAAATCTGGAGTTTTTCATGCACAAGGCGTTCGTGGACGCTGGAGCCGTGTTTGACCGCGAGGTGAGCGGAAAAGGGGCGTCTGCAGAGGACTGGGAGCGCATTGTTCTGGCGCGCACCGTGAAATTTCCGGAGGGATACGAGATTCCTTCCGACGTGGACCGGAACGCGATGCCGTGGCCTGACATTTTGGCGGATTACAGTCTGATGTCCGCTCCCGGCAAGGGCTGGAGCGCTGCCTGGCAATCCTATTCCGGAGAAAAGCACTATCCCATCAAGCCGGTGGACCATCCGTATGACGCCTCCAAAATTTTTGAGCAGTGGGTGGCCGGGTGCATTTGCATGGCGCTTGCCATGGTGGCTCTGTTTTTCCTGGTGAGAACGCGCGGCAGGAAAATGTCCCTGAACGGGGAAGAGGTGACGGCCGCCGGGGTGGTTTTCCGCGTGGATGACATTGCCCGTCTGGATTTGCGCAGATGGAAACTGAAAGGGCTGGCCATAGCGACGCTGAAGCCGGAATGCGGAGGCGCCCGAATCAGGCTGGACGGTCTGACTTACGGCGGTTTCCGGAAGGAGGATTCTCCCCATAACGCGGAAGATTTCATGAAGGCTCTTTTGTCTCTCTACAGAGGAGAAATAGTGGATTATGAAGAGATTCCCGATGCCGGCGGGTCGCCTGCCCGGAAAGAGGACGAGGAACGTGCCGTATGAGCGGGTCTCTTCCACCGGAAAAGGGCGCTAATGACCGCGCGTTTTGCGTCGCCTGCTGGACGCTGGGGGGGCTGGCGTTTGTCCTGTTGTTGATGGTGGGCGTTTCTTTCAGCCTGTCTGTCCGTACCATGGTGGTGGAAAAAGTGGTGGAAAAGCCTGTCCCCGTTCCGGCCCGGGAGAAACCGGAGAGCCCGGGCGGAGCCATTGAGGATGGAGCGGCTGAGGAGACGGCACATAGGGTGAACGCTCCGGCATCCCCTTCTGAAAAGCCCCGTTCCGTGGAAGAAATGCTCCGGGAAGCCGATTTGTCAGATCCGGCAGCCGATTCAGTTCCGGTTGCCGCGGCTGTTGCGGGAGGGGGGGGCGCCTCCAGCGGGGCATCCCTTCCCGCCGAGAATCCGGATGATGTGATGCCCCCCATGACGGAGGAAGTGGCGGAGCTTGTCAAGGCGGCCCGGTACGCCCAGATTGAAGGAGACCTTAAAGTGGCGGTCGTGAAGCTGGAGCAGGCCATGAGGCTGGAACCTGATAATCCGGTGGTGCTTTATTATTACGGACTCACCTATGAATGGCTGAGGAACGCGGATAAGTCACGGGAGTTTTTTCTGAAAGTATATACCCAGCGGGAGAAGGCGGGAAAATATTTTGCGCGTGCGGCGCGGCACCTCCAGGCCGGCTTTTCCAGCCCGGCGGATTTGCGGGGGGATATGTCCTTCGGCACTATTCTGGAATACCGGGATCCGGAATGCCCCGCCGGGGAGCGCGTCAAGCTGATGGTGCCTATTCTGATGAAGGACGGCCTGAATGTCAGGCCGGAGGATTTGCGCGTCATTGTCCAGTTTTTTGACAAAGTGAATGGGAAGAAAGTGGAAAAGACGCACGCGCCCGAACCTTCTTCCCGATGCGTTACGGAACCTGCGGATTGGGCGGACGGTGAGGAAATCATGGAAATAACCTACTACATGCCCCCTTTGACGGAAGAAGAGACGATCGCTTATGGAAGCCTGAAGTATTACGGATATACTGCTAAATTGTATTACAAGGGAGAACCGATGGATTGCCATGCTTCCCCGCCCGTGCTATTTTTACTGGAACAGATGAATCAGAGTTCCCCTTCCGGACTGCCCGAGATTTATGACGGCGGCTTGCTTCCCCCTGTAGAAGCGGCTCCGGTTTCTGATTCTTATGAATCCCTTTTGCCTCCCTGATGCCTGATTTGTCCATGTTTGACCTTCCCCACAATTTTGGCGACTACACGCTGGTGGCATTCATTGGCCGCACGCGCGGTGGGATTCTTTATCAGGCCATCCAGCAGGGCATGGACCGTTCCGTGTTCCTGGAGCTGCTGGATCCGGGCAATCCGGAGGGTGTAGGCGTGGAGGATTTCCTGATGAAGGCCCGCACGCGCGCCGTCATCAATGCTCCGGTGCTGGGCACCGTCTATGAAGCGTCCCAGGCCCAGGGGTACTGGTTCGTCACCAGCGAACAACTGGGAGGCGCGTCCCTCCAGGCCTTGCTGGACCGCGGGCAGACCCTGTCCATGAAGGATTTGCTGAAAGTGATTGAAACGGTTGGCAATATGTGCGGCAGGTATGAACGCCTGCGGACCGCTTTCAATATGATGGAGCCGCGTCACATTTTCCTGGATGACAAGTCCTCCGTGCGGCTGATGAATACGGCCGTGCCCGGTGACTTTCACGAAGAAATATCCCGAACCCAGATGAAGCGCCTGGGCGTTGACCTGCCGCCTCTGGTGACGCCGGATGTGCCCGGAACCACGCGGCTGCGTACCCTGCTGGAATGGATGAGGGAAGGGCAGAACGGAAAGCCGATGCAATGGGACCAGGTTATGGAGCTGGTTGCTGCGGTCCGTGAGCAGCTGGGGCTTTCCCCCCGGGTGACCACCCACCGCTATACCGTCCCCACGGAATCCCGCGGAAAAGCCGGAAAACGGCTGCTTTGGTCCGGAACGGGCCTGCTGGGCGCGGGAATAGCCGCGGCTGCCGTTCTTCTGTTGTTCCCCCGGGAAAAGGAACCCGTATCCTGCCCCCATGTTCCGTCTCCTAAACATTATCCCGATTTTTCCGCCAGCGATCATACGGAAGTCCGCGTAACTCTTCCCGGAGGCGGGGAACTGATTGTGGGGGCCCATGAAATTACCCTGGAATCCTACCGCCTGTTTTTGGAACAGTGGGTACGCCTTACTCCGGAGCTGAGGGAGGAATATTCCCATCCGGACCAGCCGGACAAGAGGACTGCCTCCCATATTCCCCGGGACTGGGAGGCTATGTGGAAGGCGGCTTCCATGCCGGGAGGCAAATGGAAAGGCAGGAAAATAACGCCCCGCTCTCCCGTCGTCAACGTTACTTTCTGGGATGCCTGGGCGTATGCGAAATGGAAGCCCGTGGCCCCTGGAGAACCGCGCTACCGCCTGCCTGAGCGTGGGGAATGGATGGCCCTGGGAAAGATGATGGAAACGGGTGAAAAGGGTGACAAGACGCTGGTGATTGACAGATACAGCAATGATTACGATTTAAAGACCGGCGTATGCGGCATGGCTTCCGGCGTGATGGAATGGACTTCCTCCATGGAAAAGGATCCTGCGCGCGTGAAGGAGCCTCCGGGGCCGGTGGCCTGCGGCGGAGACTGGAGGCAACCCGGCATCTCCAACCGGGTGGAATACCTGCGCTCCCGCGGTGAAAGCCGGGACAACCTGGGGTTCAGAATCGTGCGGGATATCCGCTGACTTGTTTAATAACAATACTTAACATACCAATATCATGAAACATATCCTTGCCATGCTGCTGGCCCTGCTGGGCGCGTCCGGGGCCCTGGCCCAGATTTACGTGAAAGTCGTTCCGGAAAAGAAGACCTTCCTCAGCGGGGAAGCCATGTATATGAGGCTGACCATTACCAACAATTCCGGCGTGCCCGTGGAACTGAAAAGCCGGGAATATTCCTCCTGGCTGGATATCCATGTGGAGCATTCCACTGCGGGGACGGAGCTCCCCCAGTCCAAGTTTGCCCTGTTCCCGCCTCTCAAGGTTCCGGCCGGCATGAGCGTTTCCCGCAAGATTGATCTGCGCCATTTCTATGACTTGTCCCGTGAGGGCAACTACCATGTGCAGGCCGTTGTCAAAATGCCCAATCAGAAGGACATGTTTGCTTCCCAGAAATCCCTGTTTGCCGTCCGGACGGGAACGCCCATGTGGTCCCAGACCGTAGCTATTCCGGCCAGTGCCAAGCGGTGCACTTTTTCCATTTGCACCATTGCCGTGCGGGGGATCCAGAAGTTGTATGTGCAGACGAAGGATCCGGATACGGGAGTGGCCTACAATGCCGTGTGCATCGGGGACTGGCTGGGGACCACGCGTCCGCAGTGCATGGTGGACGGCAAGGCGAATGTCCATGTCTTCTTCCCAACTACTCCCATGCTGAGCGCGTATTCCCGCATCAACTACCGGGGAACGATGGAGAAGCTCCAGTACTATAAAAAGGTGGTGGGAGCTCCCTCCATGATCTTTCTCCCGGACGGTAGCGTGCGTGTGACGGGAGCCGTCCATTATGATCCTACCGTGAAGCCCAAGACGGTTCCGGATGCCGCTGACGTTCCCGGCATGTGAATCCGTCCGGGTTTCCTGGGAGCCATGCAGGGAACAGGAAAAGGCAAATGCGCTGCTTCTCCCGTACGGGAAAAAGGAGATATTCCGGTATTTCCCTGAGTTATTTTTCCGGCTGAGGCGCGTTTTTCAGGATGTTTTGCACGCTTTTCTGCACCAGGCTGACGGGAAGGGCGTAATTTTCCGCCCGGTTCACTCTGGCGATGTTCATGCCGATGAGTTCCCCTTTGAGGTTGAGCAGCGGGCCTCCCATCAGCGTGCACCGGGAAGGGGTGTCATGCTGGAGGACCATAGGAAAATCATCCCTGCGTTTACTGAAGCCGCCGCTGATCAGGTCATTGGAATCCTCAGGAACGTTTTCTCCCAGGGCCTGACGTCTGGAACCCAGCGTGATGGTGTAGGATAACCTTTTATCCTTGCGTTTGACGTCCAGCGTCACTTTTTCCCCCACTTTTTTCCCGGACAGGATGGGGGAAACGGCATTCAGCGCAGTAATGGGCGTGCCGTCCACCGCCAGAATCTCATCTCCGGCCATGGCTCCGGCCTGGGCCGCGGGTCCGTCTTTGATAACTTCCTGAATGGAACAGGGGGCGCCGAAGACGACGCCCAGATAGGCGGTATCTCCGTTCGGGATGGGGCGCCGCGCCGCGCTAAGGGTTCCCAGCTGGGGCCGTCTGGAAGTACGGGTGGTGGAACCGTTGCTTACCACCAGGGTTCCCATGGCTGCATCATTGCTGACGGAGCCGGGGGCGCGCAGGCCTGAGGCTTCCACTTTCACTACCGCGATGTCTGTGGACGGGTCCGAGCCAATTTCCCTGAACTGCCCATATTTGGAAGAACCTACCCGGATAGTCAGATCCCTGTAGGAATGGAGTTCCGAGGCCTTGGTGGCGATATAGCCGTCCGGGCTAAGCACAATGCCGTAAATCACAACATCATGACCGGAAAAGAAAACCGCGCTCAAGTCCTGAAGACGTTCGCGGATGGGTTCGATGATTTTCAGAACGGCTTTTCCGTTGATTCTCTGTTCAAAATCCAGGCTCCCGCTGTTTCTTGCCGCCAGAGCGGGATGAAACAGGAAGAAGGCCAGGGGAGACAGGCAGACGCAGAAAGAACATTTCATGATGGCTTAGGGGTGAATGGCTGGCTGTCCTGTTCCGGTGCCGGCGTCAGGGAGGGCTTTTCTTCCGCTGCCTCCTCCGTCAGAGCATCGAAATCCTTCATGGGCACGTGAAGATTGTCTTCAAGACCGGAACCGACCCGGCTGTGAATGCCAATCAGCTTTCCATCCAGATTGAAAAGAGGTCCGCCGGAATCTCCGCGAATCAACTTGCAGTCCGTCTGAATGACGCCGTCTTTGAGGGAAACCACCCTTCCCAGGCGCACCATCGGGCCGCGTTTCCGATCCAGACCTCCGCCGTGCCCCAGCGCGAATACCCAGTCCCCCACACGAGGCATTTCTTCCGCTTTTTCCACGCAGGGCAGGTCCCTGTCCAATTTGGACGTGGTTTTGGCCATGCCTGCATCCGAATTACTGTTTTGCGCCGTAGTTTTTCCAGGCAGGCACGTTCCATCCGGCAGGATGATTTTGAGCGTAGTGCCTTTTTTGTCCACGACGTGGGCCGCTGAAAAAACCAGGCCTTTTTCCGAAACCAGGATGCCGGAGCCGCTGCCGTTGTTGATTTCAATGCAGACCAGGGCGGGGAGTACCCGGGGAAGCATTTGCTGAAGCCGGTGTTCAATTTGCCGCAAGTCTTCTATGGATTGCGGGGTGGAAGCCAGGAGGCCGGCTCCATCAGCGGATTGTGCCGGAGCTGGCGGAACCAGTAATGCCGTGCCGCAGAGAATGGCGGAAAAACAGGGGAGCCGGAGAGCCGGGATCATGGTTGCCGGGGATTATTGCTCAGAGACGGAAGTTTCCGTCTTCTGCTGCTGGTCTTCCTGTCCTCCGCCCACCAGGGAATCATGGTAATATACGCCGATAAACAGGCCTGCCAGCGTAATAAGGGTAATGAGGAGTTCTTTCATGCCGTCACAGCATAGAATGCGTCCTTGCATCTGACGAGAGAATTTCATTGATAAGCCGCATTTTGATGCAGTTCGGCAGAGCGTGGGATGAATGCGGATGAGGAAATAGACAAAATAAAGGTTGCTTTTTCCCGTGACAGGCGTATAAATCTGTCAGCGGCCATTTCCGGTTCGCTGGCTCATTTAAAGCGGATGTAGCTCAGGGGTAGAGCGCAACCTTGCCAAGGTTGATGTCGTGGGTTCGAATCCCATCATCCGCTCCATTTTTTATTCCGGCTGGTTTGATGCGGGAATAACGGATTTGCCTGAACAGCGGTGTTTCCGCTTCATTGTTTGAAAGAGCGGAGAAAGGATATGGCGGTTTGTTTATCCTTGCAACGGTGAAACAAGAGCCGGATATCTTGTTTGCGACGAAGTTTTATGCGCTGTCCCGCCTTTGTTGCTCTCCACCGGAAGGCGAGGAATTATTGCGGAAGACCGTTTTCCTGAATGACGGGAGTTTTCTTTGGAAGGACTTTTCTTTTTAAGAACAGCGCCGTCAAATATTTACGGACCGGTTCATCATAGAGTTTCAGGCAGAGCCAGGCCAGCAGGATGCTTCCAATGACGACGGTCAGAGCCCCGGGAAGGGAGGCCGGGAAGGAAAGCTTTTCGTTTTTCACCCATGCATAGTACAAGTAGATGAACGGGTAATGCACCATGTACAGGGGGTAGGAGATGTTGCCCAGGAAACGGCATATTTTATCCGTACGGGGGTCTGTTATTTTACCGAAAGCGCCGAAGAGGAGGATGAGCGGGAAAAATACCGCGAAACACGCTGTTTCATAGAGGCTGTTCATCCAGAAAGCATTTTGTCCTCCCAGCCGGGGAACGGCCAGCAGAATGGCAAGAGACAGTCCGCACAACCAGAAAGAGTTCCTGACGTTGAACGGTTTGAACAGCCGGAACAGGAGCAGCCCGGCTGAGAAGGAGTACAACAGGCGCAGGGAGCCGCCCGTCCATTCCGTGCCGGTCATGGAGAATCCGGAGCATATGTCTCCGTTGGGGCCCCAGAAGCTGAAGGAGGCAAGACCGCATCCGGCCGCGACAACCAGTATTGCCAGGGAGCGGGTGGAGAGTTTCCGGATGAAGAGGGCATAAAGAAGGTTGCCGATGTATTCAAAGAACAGGGACCAGCTCGGGCCGTTGAGCGGGTACATTTCTCCCAGACCCCGGATTTCCATGCCGGGAGGTGACGGAATGAGCAGAATGTTGACGAAGGTGGCGGCGAACAGGGAAATGACCGCCACCTGCGATACGTCCCATACGGGGCAATCCTGGAAATAGAAGATGAGCGCGCCGATGAGCGCCCCTATCGCCACCATGGGCTGCAGGCGTATAAGGCGGCGTTTGAGGAATTCCCGGGTCGTCATCGTTTTCCAGCGGTTGTCGTAGGCGTAGCCGATGACAAAGCCGGAAAGCATGAAGAAGAAATCGACGGCCAGGTAGCCGTGGTTGATGATTTGGTCCACATGGCTGGTGGCGTAGGCTTCAAAGATGTGGAACCATACGACGACAATGGCGGCCACGCCGCGCAAGCCGTCAAAAATGTGGTAGTGGTGTTTTTCACTGCCTGGGGGAATGGGCGGATGCTGCGTTTTCAACATGAGAGAAGCTGTTGTTCGATGCTGTTTTTGTTTTAAGGTGAAAAACCGGCTGCTCATGTTCCGTTTTTCAGGTGGATGCAGGTTCTCCGAAGACGCGGTTGCCGAGCTGCCTAACCAAATACCCTTTTTCCCTGCAGATTCTTTCAACAGGCGTTTCCCGTCTTATCCGCCGGCAGGAAGATGAGCGGAATGAACGGCGGTTTTCCGTAGGGGCGAGCCACTTATGCAGAGGAAGATGCAAGCGACCGGGAATCCCGTCAGAATGAAAACGGTTTTGTAAGGATGCCGGGAAGAGCAGGGTGTTGATTGCTGCCCGTCCGATTTCCGTAGACAAGAGTTTCCGGCCTGTTTTTTCTGCGCTGCGGCATTTTTGCGGAATAGGAAAGAGGGGCTGGCAGGAGAGCGGAATGCTCAGCCTTTGCGGTAGTTTACAAGCGTTTCCACATATATTCCGGAGATACTGCCGCCGTCCATGGGGGTTATGTCCTTGAATACGGGGTTGATGGGCCGCAGCACGTATTCCGTTTTTCCTGTTTCCTCGTTTTTCCTGCGGATCAGTTTTTTCAGGGTAACGCCGCGTCCGTCGTTGTATTCCACGATGGCGCCCGGTTTGGGGATGGGCGGAGCGGTATGGCGCCGCATGACCACCAGGGAGCCGTCTGGGATGAGGGGTTCCATGGATTTTCCTTCTACGCGAACCACGTATTCGTTTTTATCCAGGGGCCTTTCCATGTAAATGGTAGACGGGACGGTGTCGCTTTCCGCAAGGGAGCCTGCGGCGATGTTGCCGATTATTTGCGTACTGTATTCGCGCCTGGCTCGTTCAGCATGGGACGGGAATTGCCTGACCTGGGGAAGCAAGGGGAAGCGTTTTTGCCGCAGCTGGCATGCCTCCGTCGCTTCATCCGCCAAATCCGTCAGCCACTGGCGGAGGGGGACGCCTTTTTCAGAGGCGGCCCGTTCATATTTCCTCATGCGCTCTTCCGTGATTTCCAGAACGAGGCGATTGGTCTGGGCAGGTTCGTTTTCCGGTTGAACCGTTTTGTATTGAGACATCAGGGATTGGATTTTCAACATGGCGCTGGCGGGAAAGGGGCCGGAGGGGGAGAGCCAGTTATTCACCGTACCTTTTTCCGTACTGCATTCCAAGGCAAGCCAGTCACGGTTTTTCCCAATGGCTTTCAACCAGCGTTTCACATCCCCTTTTGTCGGTGTCATGGCTTGATGATACACGATTTTCGTGAATTGTCGATAGAAAGAATTAAATTGAATTCGTTAAAATATGTTGACTGATTAACGAAAATCGTTAAAAAGGCGTTATGAACTACATGCCTTTAGATCTTTCCGTAATGCAGCCGGAGCCTTTTCCGCATCCCGTGATGATGAGGTCCGACCTGCATCCCAGAAAACAGCCCTCCCGGGAAGAAAAGCGGGGCGTTTGTTCCGGTTCCGTCTGCGGCGCGCTGCGGGCGCTGGTTCGTCAATGCTGGGAAGATGCGGAGCGGCGAAAGCTGGTAATGAACATTCTTTCCGTCGCCGGAGCCTGCGTTTTCGGCCTGATGGCTGTCGGCGTGTTCTGGCTGGCTGTTGAGATGGATAATTCCGCCTTGCAGGCTTCCAAGCCTTCCTGTTCCATAAAACCGTAAGCCGGCCCTTGCTCAGGGAGCCGGAGCGAGTTTTCCCTGTGGAGTTGCTTTCGGGAGTGAAACGCCCGCGGACACATTGAAAGGCTCCGACTGGAACAGCCGCCGGAGTTCCGGCGGTTTTTTATTAGCAGAACAGTTTTAATGGAATAGCCGGGGAAGGGTATGGGGCGTGGAGTATTGCATTCTCATGCTGGTTCCGGATTTTTTGCCGGAGGGAGCCGTATGAAATGGAACAGGAACGCCTTTCCCCCGTGTGGCCGCTTCCCGTTTATCCGGAGCGGTTCGGTTTCATTCTAGCGTGACCGGCTGTTCCCTGGTGGTCTGTCTTGCCGGGATTTGAGGCGGGGATGATGGGCCCTGAGGCCGTATTGTTCATCATTCCGGGCCTTGTGATAATGGTCGGGAGGCTGGAGGCGGAAAATGCCGCCTGGAATGGGGAACTTTCCTCTTCGGGATTTTTTCCAGGTAACAGATGCTCTTTCTGCGGGGAACGTGAAAAATGAAGAGGTTTTTTCCGGTTTTGTCTGTTGAGAAATAGTTTTATGACAGTCAATGTATATTGAATGTTAATATATTAATAATGATGAAGCAGAAAGTGCTAAAAATCTTTTGCATTATAGTTACTATAAGGAATAGCCTGAATGCAGAAAGAAGAAGGCATGGTACGCGGACGTCGTCTTTTCCCTTCTTTTTCCGGAATCCGGCCGGCGCCGTTTGAAACGGCATATCATGAAAAACAACAGACTTTTTATCAAATCATCGCCATGACCAAGAGAATGATTAAAAATGCTTCCTACGAAGGGGAACGCCCCCTGTTCGCTTCCCGCCATCTCAGGCTGGAAGACGTCATTATTTATCCGGGGGAATCAGCCCTGAAGGAATGCTCCGACATTGAAGCCGTACGGTGCGAGTTCCAGGGGAAGTATCCTTTCTGGCATAATGACGGGCTGCTGGTGGAACATTGCCTGTTCAGGGAAGGCGCCCGGGCCGCCATCTGGTATTCCCGGAATCTGCATATGAAGAATACGCGCGTGGAAGCGCCCAAGATGTTCCGTGATATGGACGGGATGGTTCTGGAGAACGTCGTTTTGACGGATGCCCTGGAATGCTGCTGGCACTGCCGGAATGCGAAACTTCGCGACGTTCAGGCGGAGCATGGGGATTACCTGTTCATGCACGGGGAGAATATAGATGTTGACGGCTTCCGCCTGAACGGAAATTACTCTTTCCAATATTGCAGGAATGTGGTGATACGGAATGCGGAAATCCATTCCAAGGACGCTTTCTGGAATACGGAGGACGTGACGGTGTATGATTCCGTAGTGGACGGGGAGTATCTGGGCTGGCATTCCAGGAACCTTCGTCTGGTGAATTGCCGCATTTCCGGCACGCAGGCGTTGTGCTACGCGGAAAACCTGGTTTTGGAGAATTGCACGCTCGGAGAGGATGCGGATCTCTGCTTTGAGTATTCCTCCGTGCATGCGGAAATCAAAGGGCGTGTGCACAGCGTCAAAAATCCGCGCAGCGGCCGCATCGTCGCGGAAGAGTACGGGGAGATTATTCTGGACGAGCATTGCAAGGCTCCGGCCAATTGCTCCATTGAAACGGGAAAAAAACAATCCGGAGAAGCCGCATGAAGTACGATTTTGACACTGTTGTTCCGCGCCGCGGCACGAATTCCTACAAGTGGGATTCCATGCCCCGGGAGGATATTCTGCCCATGTGGGTGGCAGACATGGATTTCCGTACGGCTCCGGCGGTGACGGAAGCCATCCGGAAAAGGGCCGAACACGGCATTTTCGGTTATACGCGGGTTCCTGATTCCTATTATGAGGCGGTCGTGAACTGGTTTGAACGCCGCCACGGCTGGAAGATTAATCCGGAATGGATGATTTATACCACGGGGGTGGTTCCCGCGCTGTCTGCCGTCATACGGGCCCTGACGGTTCCCGGAGACAAGGTGCTGGTGGAGACGCCTGTGTATAATTGCTTTTTTTCCTCCATCCGCAATAACGGATGCGTTGCGGAAATCTGCCCTCTGAAATATGAGAACGGCAGATATGAGCTGGATGCGGATGAGCTGGAACGTAAAGCGTCCGATCCCGCCGTCAAGCTGATGCTCCTGTGCAATCCCCATAATCCCGCCGGGCGCGTCTGGACAAGGGAAGAATTGGAGGAGATGGCTGCCATTTGCCGGAGAAACGGAGTTTTCGTAGTGGCTGACGAGATTCATTGCGAACTGACGTATCCGGGCCATCCCTATACGCCGTTCGCTTCCCTTTCAGAGGACGCCCTGCGCCATTCCGTCACCTGTATTTCCCCCAGCAAGGCGTTTAATCTGGCGGGCATTCAGATAGCCAATATCGTCGCGGCGGATGAAGAAGTCCGGAAGAGGATTGACAAGGCCATCAACATCAATGAGGTGTGTGACGTCAATTCCTTTGCCGTGGATGCACTGGAAGCGGCTTATAACGGCGGGGAGGAATGGCTGGAGGAACTGAAGCTTTACCTTTACGGGAATTACGAGATAGTCCGCGATATGCTGGCCGAACGCCTGCCGCAGCTCCGTGTGGCGCCGCTGGAGGGGACCTATCTGGTCTGGATAGATTGTTCCGATCTGGGGCTTCCCTCCGCAGAGATCGTCCGCCTGCTGGAAGAGGAGGGGCGGGTGCTCGTCAACGGCGGGGAAATGTATGGGGAAACGGAGGGGCGCTTCATTCGCCTGAACATCGCCTGTCCCAGGAAGCTGCTGCTTGAGGGGCTGGAGAGAATCATCCGCACGCTGTGCGGCCGCATTTCCGGAACACGAACGTGCCCGGCGTCTCCTGCAGGTTTTTAACAGGTAGAACGGTTTTAATAACAAGTAATCAAGTTGGCATGGAAAATAAGATGACGAGAAGAGCATGGCTCCAGTCTTCCACCGCAGCCCTGGCGGGCCTGGCTTTGCCGGAGTATGCCCTGGGCGCGGTTGCGGAGAAGGGTGGAGCTTCCAGGGTCTGGATGACGAAGGAAATTTCTCCGGAGGCTCTCGTGAGGATTTACGAGGCTCTGGGGCGTCCGGCCGCGGGAAAGGTAGCCGTCAAGATCAGCACCGGGGAACCGGGCGGCCATCATTTTCTGAGTCCGGCCTTAATCAAAGGCCTGGTGCAACGGGTGAACGGCACTATCGTGGAATGCAATACGGCTTACGGAGGCAAACGCTCACGGACGGAGGACCATTTGCAGGCTGCGAAGGATCACGGTTTTTCCGATATTGCGCGGGTGGATATCATGGACGCGGAAGGAGAGTTCACTATCCCGGTGAGGGACAGGAAGCATCTGGAATACGATATCGTGGGGGATCATTTGAAGAATTATGATTTCATGGTCAATCTGGCCCATTTCAAAGGGCATGCCATGGGCGGCTTCGGCGGCGTGATCAAGAACCAGTCCATCGGGGTTGCCTCAGCGGCCGGGAAGGCGTACATCCATTCCGCCGGAAAGTCGCGGGATGTTTCCTCCGTATGGAACAATCTGGCCAGGCAGGATGATTTTCTGGAGTCCATGGCGGCTTCCGCGCAGGCCGTGGCGGATTACTTCGGGGACAGAATTCTATACATCAATGTGATGAACAATCTGTCCATTGACTGTGATTGCGATGCCCACCCCCATGCGCCGGAAATGAAGGATATCGGTATTCTGGCTTCCCTTGACCCGGTTGCTCTTGACCAGGCCTGCCTGGATCTCGTTTACGCCGTCAAACCGTCTGAAGGGAATGACAACAGGCCTCTGGTGGAGCGTATTGAGAGCCGCCATGGGCGGCATACGGTGGAGTACGCCGAGAAAATAGGCCTGGGCAGCAGGAAGTATGAACTGAAAGAACTGAAACCGCTGCAGGCCGTTTAATTGGCAATTTCCTTTTTAGCATCAAAAAACAATAGAAAAAACTGTTATGGAAAAAATCATTTTGAACAATGGCGTTACGATGCCTGTCCTGGGGTTTGGCGTTTTTCAGATTCCCGACGCTAAGGAGTGCGAACGCTGCGTGCTGGATGCGATTGAGGTCGGCTACCGTTCTATTGATACCGCGCAGATTTACGGCAATGAGGAAGCCGTAGGCCGCGCGGCGGAGAAAAGCGGGGTTCCTCGGGAAGAGTTGTTCCTCACCACGAAGGTGTGGATTTCTAACGGCGGGTATGAGAAGGCGAAGGCGTCCATTGACGAATCCCTGCGCAAGTTGCGTACGGATTATCTGGATCTGCTGCTCATCCACCAGCCTTTCAACGATTACTACGGCACTTACCGGGCCATGGAAGAAGCGAACCGGGCCGGAAAGGTCCGTGCCATCGGCGTAAGCAATTTTTATCCGGACCGCTTTGTGGATCTGGCGGAGTTCTGCGAGATCAGGCCCGCCGTCAACCAGGTGGAAACGCATGTGTTCAACCAGCAGAAAAAGGCCCGTGAAGTGATGGAAAAGTACGGTACCAGAATAGAATCCTGGGGACCTTTTGCGGAAGGCCGCAATGGATTTTTCACGAATCCGGTATTGAAGAGCATCGGCGAGAAGTACGGCAAAACCCCGGCGCAAACAGCCCTGAGGTTCCTGATTCAGCATGGAATTATCGCCATTCCGAAGACGACCCGACGGGAAAGGATGGTGGAGAATTTCAACGTCTTTGATTTTACTCTTTCCCAGGAGGATATGGAGGCTATCGCCAGGCTTGACCGGGGAGAGAGCCTTTTCCTGTGCCACCAGGATCCGGAATCGGTTTTGTACCTGATCAATTACGGGAAGTAATCATTCACATTAGATATTGGACATATGACCGTTATTTCATTGACAAGGATTTGTCTGGCTTTCTCCGCAAGCCTTTGCTGCGCAGGGAGCTTATCCGCTGAACATCATCATACCGACACTAACAAAATCATGACCGAAAAACTGAATGTAACGCAGGAATGGGATAAAGTGTTTCCTAAAAGCGACAAGGTAACCCACCGCAAGGTAAGTTTCCGCAACCGCTATGGCATTACGCTGGTTGCGGATTTGTATATACCCCTGAATGTCAACGGGAAATTGCCGGCTATTGCCGTTTCCGGTCCTTTCGGCGCCGTGAAGGAACAATCTGCGGGCCTTTATGCCCAGACGATGGCCGAACGCGGTTTTCTGACGATCGCGTTTGATCCCTCGTATACGGGAGAAAGCGGCGGATTTCCCCGCTATGTCGCTTCCCCGGATATCAATACGGAGGATTTTTGCGCCGCCGTCGATTACCTCTCCACCCGGGATGACGTGGATTCGGAACGTATCGGAATCATTGGCATTTGCGGCTGGGGCGGCATGGCGGTCAATGCGGCGGCTATCGACACCCGCATCAAGGCTGCGGTAACGTCCACGATGTACGATATGAGCCGCGTGAACGCGAACGGCTATTTCGACGCGATGGACGCCGACGCCCGTTATGAGCTTCGCAAACAACTGAATGCCCGGCGCACGGATGATGCGAAGAACGGTTCTTATGCTCTCGCGGGGGGCGTGCCTGATCCTCTGCCCGCGGATGCGCCCGGATTTATGAAAGATTATTACGATTATTATAAGACGCCCCGCGGCTATCACAAGCGTTCGCTCAATTCAAATGGCGGATGGAACGTTACCTCGGCGCTTTCTTTCATCAATATGCCCCTTCTGGCGTACAGCGGTGAAATCCGCAGCGCCGTGCTCATGATTCACGGAGAAAAAGCCCATTCACGTTATTTCAGCGAGGACGCCTTCAAGAAGTTGAAAGGGGATAACAAGGAGCTGATGATCATTCCCGGCGCGAGCCATGTGGATCTTTATGACAATCAAGCCGGCGTTATTCCGTTCGATAAAATCGAACAGTTCTTTTTGAAGTATCTGAAATAAGGCGATTCTGCGGCTGAATTTGGGGAAGAAAGATGGAACGTAATGAAACGCAAGGATTTTCTCAAAATAACGTCCGGTTTTGCCTTATCCCTGGTTTCCCGGGGATGGGCCGGGGAGGGTTCTTCTTTGCTTCTTGATGGTCCGGGGTCTTCTTCCGGGGCGCCGAAGAAGGGTTTTCCTGGGGAATCCCGGCGCCTTGGAGACCTGGAAGTGTCCCCCATCGGGCTGGGTTGCCTGCCGATGGTGGGTTATTACGGCGGCAAGTATGATAAACAGGAGATGATTGCCCTGATACGCCGGGCTTTTGACAAAGGAGTTACTTTTTTTGATACGGCGGAAGTGTATGGGCCTTATATCAGTGAGGAATGGGTGGGTGAAGCTCTCGCCCCTGTCCGCGACCAGGTCAGGATAAGTACCAAATTCGGTTTTGGCGTGGAGGAAGGCCGCCCTTCTTCCCTGAACAGCAGGCCCGACCATATCCGGCGTGCGGTAGAAGGTTCCTTGAGACGTTTGCGTACCGACCATATTGACCTGCTTTACCAGCACCGGGTGGATCCGGACGTTCCCATGGAAGAAGTGGCAGGTACGGTGAAGGAACTGATGCGGGAAGGAAAAGTGCTGCATTTCGGACTGTCCGAAGCCGGCGCCCGTTCCATCAGGAAGGCCCATGCCGTGTGTCCGGTGAGCGCCGTCCAGAGCGAATACGCTATCTGGTGGCGGGAACCGGAGAGGAAGATTTTTCCCACGTTGGAAGAATTGGGCATCGGTTTTGTTCCGTATTGTCCGCTGGGACGCGCTTTTCTGGCAGGAGCCGTCCGGGAGGACAGCCGTTTTCAAAAGCCGGACCGCCGCGCCACTTTGCCCCGGTTTACGCCGGAAGCCCTCAGGTTCAACATGCCGCTGGCTGTTCTTGTCCGGGAATGGGCGGAAAGCAGGGGTATGACTCCGGCCCAGTTCGCCCTGTCCTGGATGCTTTCCCGGAAACCGTGGATTGCGCCTGTTCCCGGAACAACCAATCCAGCCCATCTGGATGATTTTCTGGGAGGAACTTCCGTTCGCCTGTCCGAATCGGAACTCAAGGAATTTGATCTTGCCTGTTCCAGGCTCCCCCTGATGGGGCACTGGGCGGATCCATTTACGGAGAGCCAGATAGACAAGTAGTTTTGCCGATGCGTTTCCCTTCCGTTCAAATGCCATAGAGTTGTTTGCGGCGAGGGGAAGATATTAAGCTGTTTTTAAGAAAGAGACATATGATACTGATTTTCGGAGCATTGCTGGCGGTTTACGTTTTCTGCCGCGCTATTTTGCCTCTGAAGCTGAAATGGGGCTGGAAGCTTCTGCTTGCCGCCCTGCTGGCGGTGGCGGCATTCAAATTCCACTTGCTGCATTTGTTTGGAGGCCCCATGTTTTTCTCCCCGGTTTTGCCGGAAGACGTTCTGCTGGCGGCCGCGTGGCTGTTCTCCGTTCTTTTCCTGTTCTTTTTCCTGCTGCTGGCGGCGGATGTGGCGCGGGCGCTGTATCTGCTGGTTTTGTTCTGCCTGCGGAGGAACAGGACGGAGAGGTTCCGCGTCATTGGCAACCGGGTGAATGTTGTTTTGCTGGTTCTTTCCGCCGTGCTGGCAACTGTGGGCATGCTCGGAGGCACCAGAGTGCCCCAGGTGAAGGAGGAAACGATTGCCGTGAACCGCCTCCCGGAGGAGGCGGACGGATTGACGGTCGCCGTGCTGGCGGATCTTCATGCGGACGGCATTACAAGGGAGGACCGCATTCGGAAGATTGTGGAGCGCACGAACACCCTGAATCCGGACATCGTCGTGATTGCCGGAGATTTCGTGGACGGGACTGTATCCGAGCATGGCGGCGATTTGAGGCCTCTTGCGGATTTGAAGGCCAGATACGGGGTGTTCGGCGTGCCGGGCAATCATGAGTATTACTCCGGTTATGAGGAGTGGATGGAGTTCCTGCCTGCCCTTGGAATTCGCATGCTTTTTAACGAACACGCGCTGGCGGGAGGGGAGGCCGTGGTATTGGCCGGCGTGACGGATCCTGTAGCCGGCCTTATGGGGAAGGAGGAGCCGGATATAAGCAAGGCGTTGCAGGGCGCCCCGGAAAAGGGAGTACGCATTCTTGTTTCCCACCAGCCGCGGCTGGCCCGGGAAGCGGCGGAGCACGGCGTAGATCTTCAAGTGTCCGGCCATACGCACGGAGGCATGATTACCGGCATGGACCGGCTGGTGGCGCGTTTTAACGAGGGATTCGTCTCCGGGCTGTACACGGTTGGTCATATGAAGCTGTATGTTTCCAACGGGTCAGGGATTTGGAACGGCTTTCCCATCCGCATCGGCGTTCCGTCGGAAATTGTCCTGATTCGGCTTCGGAAAGAATAATATATTGATTAGAAGAATTTTAGGAATTGGTTCGGGTATGGCTTCCGGAATAGTTGAAAAAACATATTGACTTATAGTTACTCTAATATTTAGACAGAAATGAGGAACAAGGTTCGCGCAAAGGAATGCCGGATGAAAACGTTTTTTCCGGCCGCCTTCTGCCGCTCCTTTTAACCGGATAAAAATATATGAAAACAATATCAACGATATGCGCTCTGGCCGCGGCCCTGATGACAGGAGCCGGATGTCCGGGGCAGGAACAACCCAAGGTTTCCGCGGAGCCTTCCAGCGTTCTCATTGCTTATTATTCATGGGGAGGCAATACGAAGTACGCCGCTGCGCAAATTCAGAAGGCGACGGGCGGAACGCTGTTTGAAATCAAGCCGGTCAAACCCTATCCCTCCGAATATCGGGAATGCACCGTGCAGGCCAGGAAGGAGATTCAGGAAGGAGTGCGGCCGGAACTGGCCTCCAAGGTGGAGGATATGGGCAAGTACGATGTGATTTTCATCGGCAGCCCCAACTGGTGGAGCACCATTGCGCCGCCGGTCGCGTCTTTCCTGGCAAGTTACGACCTTTCCGGGAAGACGGTGATTCCATTTGTGACGCATGGGGGCGGCGGCATGGCGCGCTGTGCGGACGAGGTTCGGAAGCTGTGTCCCAAGTCCACCGTTCTCAAGGGAGGCGCTTTTGCCGGGGAAGGAATACGGATGACGAGGGCCGCGCTCGTCAAGTGGGTCAATGAGACGATTTCCATCAACAAATAATGATTTTATGAAACGAACCATCGCGGGAATGGCTTTTTCCCTTGCCTGCCTGATGAACCTTTCAGAAGCCCAAACCATAAATCACGATAAAGTGGAAATGGAGAATGGCAAAAATACGGGCATGTGCGTCAAGTTACCGATGCAGCCTGATGGTATCGTTCGTCTCTCAAAAATAGAAGTGCATTCTGAATATTTGGAGGAATATATGAAGTACGCCATCGAAGTGGGGGAAATCTCCCTGCGCACGGAACCGGGCGTGTTGACCATGTATGCTGTTGCGGAGAAAGAAAATGCCTGCAAGATAACCATTCTCGAAACTTACGCCAGCCAAAAGGCATATAAGTCGCACATCGCATCGGCTCATTTCCAGAAATACAAGCAGGGAACGAAGCACATGGTTAAGGCATTGGTTTTATCCGATCAGACGCCGCTGAATCCTTCAAGCAGCATTGCTAATATTATTAAATAACAAAATAATGAATAAGATTATTTTATTTCTTTCAATTGGTTTTTTCATAACAAATGCTATGTCGCAGGAAAAGATAGTACAGACGGCGGGACGCACTCAGTTAGGAGAGTTTGCTCCCAAATTTGCGGAACTTAACGATGATGTTCTTTTCGGTGAAGTATGGAGCCGGACTGACAAGCTCGGTCTGCGTGACCGCAGTTTGGTAACCGTCACCTCCCTGATCAGCCAGGGCATCACCGACAATTCGCTCGTTTTCCATCTTCAGTCGGCAAAGAAGAACGGCGTTACCCGCACCGAGATTGCTGAAATCATCACCCACATCGGTTTTTATGCCGGTTGGCCGAAAGCATGGGCGGCATTTAATCTGGCCAAAGACGTATGGGCGGAAGATACGGCGGGCGAAGACGCCAAAGCCGCTTTCCAACGTAAGATGATTTTCCCTGTAGGCGAGCCGAATACGGCATACGCCAAGTATTTTACAGGCAACAGTTATCTTGCGCCCGTTTCACGCGAACAGGTGAATATCTCCAATGTGACCTTTGAACCCCGCTGCCGCAATAACTGGCATATTCACAAAGCGACGAACGGCGGCGGGCAGGTGCTTATCGGCGTGGCCGGACGCGGCTGGTATCAGGAAGAAGGAAAGCCTGCTGTGGAAATTCTTCCTGGCACAGTCATCCATATTCCCGCCAATGTGAAGCACTGGCACGGGGCTGCCGCCGACAGCTGGTTCTCCCATTTGGCTATCGAGATTCCCGGTGAGAATGCATCCAATGAATGGCTTGAGCCGGTGACGGATGATGAGTACGATCAGCTTCAAAAATAAAACGGATTTTTTATGACCGCCGCGGAATGTGCGGAGGCGGCGGGAAACAGATAAGAACGCAGAGCGGCCGGGATTCCTCATTGGGAAATCCCGGCCGCTTTCTGTTGCGGATTTAAGGCAGGGCTTATTCCTCAGGAGCGATGTTCGGCTCGCTGGCGCTGACGTAGTTCAGCGGATTGCAAATGTCCGGCCTGCGATTTTCCAAAAGATCCTGGTAGAATTTCTTCTTGTATTTCAACACTTCCATTTGTTTTTTCAGGATGCGGAGCTGTTCCCGGAGACTTTTTTCCTGCTTGAAAATCAGTTCGGCGCGTTCCGGAATGGTGGAATCCCCTTCCTGACACAGGTCGATGTAGTGTTTGACGCCTTCAATCGGGAGGCCCGTCATCCGGAGGCAGTGGACCAGGCGGAGCCACCCCAGGGTGTAGTCGGAAAACATACGGGCATTTCCTCCGCTGCGGTCCACGTCCGGGATTAATCCGGCGTTTTCATAATACCGGATGGTGTAGGCGGACATTTCCATCATTTCCGCAACCTGTTTGACAGTGTATCTGGGGGTGCGGTCATAGGAAGGGCGGTAGGTGCCGGAGGGATTTTTCTGTTTAATCATCGTGTGACTGATAACTTACAGTTACTCTAATATACGAGGTGGCGCCGGATGACAAGTTTTTTACTGTGCTTCACGGAGATAACGTATATTAAAGACCAGGGAAAACGGCGGAAAATTCATTCCGGAGCGGGAGGAACGGGCCATGCGCCGGAATATCGGGGAGAAAGGGAGCAAATGAGTTGACTGGCTTTTCCGCCCCGTTACAATGAGGCCCGCTCCGGGGACGGAGCCCATAGTCATGATTATCGCCTCCCTTTCCGATTCCGCCCGTTACGAAATGTTGAATCCCCTGTTCAGGAGAGCTTTCGATTTTATCAGGGAAGCTGCTCCGGCAGCCCTGGAAGCGGGCTGCCATGTCCTGGAGGAAGACGCCCTGACCGTGATGGTGAATGAACCGGTGATGAAGAAGCGGGAAAAGGCCCGCATGGAAGTGCATGACCGGTTTATTGACATTCACGTGCCCCTTTCCCGGGAAGAAGGATTTATGTGGAAGGACCGCGCGGCGCTGGAAAAACCTTCCGAACCGTTTAACAGGGAAAAGGACGCGCAGCATTATGACGATGCGCCGGACACCTCTTTTGTCGTGAGACCGGGGCAGTTCGCCATTTTTTTCCCGGAGGATGCGCATGCCGGCTGCATTGGGGAAGGGAAGCTTCTGAAACTGGTGATTAAAGTCAGAACGGCCTGAACCCCATTCCGGAAAAACAGTCCGGAGTGGAGAACAGGCCGTTTCTTCGTGTCCGTTCTGGCTCTTTGCGGGCGGGAACCGCGTTATTTGCCGTCTTCCTCCCGTGTGTCCTGAGATGCGTGTTCCGGAATCCATACGGCCACATTGCCGCCGTGGACGAGAAACCGGCCGTTGCCTTCTTCATCAATGATGACGGTTTCTTCCACGTTGCCGGTAGCTTCCTTCCATGTTTCCCCTGCGTGCTGCTTGCCCACGTTCATGACTTTGTCTCCGTCTTCTCCGTTGGAAATGAGCACGGCCACGCCGGAATGCGGGTGGTCATGATCCCCCACGCGGGTAAAGCCGATGGTGTTCGGGTGGTCAAAGTAGTAATTTTGTTCCCCGAAAGCATGGTTTTTACGGATTTCCAGCAGGATGTCGATGATGGCGCGGTGCATGGGCGGGTTGCCGCTCACACCGTAATAGTCCCCGTAGAAGAGACAGGGATAGCCTTCCTTCATGAGCAGGATGAGCGCGTAGGCAGAGGGCTTGAACCAGTCTTCCACAGCTGATTCCAGGGAACTGCCCCACTGGGAGTCATGATTATCCACAAAGGTAACGGCCAGCGTAGGATGGTTCTGAACCAGGGTTCCGTCCAGAATTTTGGAAAGATCGTAATCGCGGCCCTGCTTGGAGGCCTGGTACATATTGTAGTGCAGGGGGACGTCAAACAGATCCACTTTGTAGCGTTCTTCCTTGAGGTAGTCGTCCAGGGATTCCAGATCCTGTTTCCAGTATTCGCCCACGGCGTAGAAGTCTGCTCCCCTTTCCTTGCGGACGGCCGCCAGGAATTTCCTGATGAATTCGTCATTGATATGCTTGATGGCGTCCAGCCTCATGCCGTCCAGATCCAGTTCCCGGGATACCCATATTCCCCATCTTTCCATTTCTTTCACCACTTCCGGGTGGTTGAAGTCCAGATTGGCGAACATAAGGTAGTCGTAGTTGCCGTTTTCTTCATCCACGCCTTCGCTCCAGCTTTTGCCGTCTCCCATAATCTTGAAGATGGAGGTTTTTTCCGTGCGCGCGTCGTAGTCCGTTCCGGTGAAGTGGTACCAGTGCCATTTGAAGTCGGAATATTTGTTTCCGCGGCCGGGAAAGTTGAAACCGGTCCAGCCTTCAATCTCGTAGGCGTCCGTAATTTCCTTGTCGCGGTTCTGCTGGTCCACTTCCTTGGCCATGAATTTTTCCGTATAGTCCGCCCCGGCCTTGTGGTTCATGACGGCGTCCAGATAAACGCCTACATGGTGTTCATGAAGGGCCTTGATGGCCTCCTGGAGTTCCTGCCTGGTGCCGTATTTGGTGCGGACGGTGTTTTTCTGGTCGAATTCCCCTAGGTCAAAAAGATCATAGGTGCCGTACCCTACGTCGTTTTGTTCCTTCCCTTTGTAGGCCGGAGGAATCCAGACGGCCGTGACGCCCATTTCCTCCAGATGAGGGGCGTCATCCTTCAGCTTGTTCCAAAACTGTCCGTCGTTGGGCAGGTTCCACTCAAAATACTGCATCATGATTCCGTTTTTCATTTGATCTGATTCCTTGTAAATACTGTTCGGGTTGTTGCGCTTCCGGAAGCTGTCCGGTGGAAAAGCGGTTCTCCCGGGAGGGGCCCCGGAAGGGGAGACCATGCGAGGCCTTCAACAGAATAGAGTCCTGAAAGTGCGGCGCGTTAGGCGTACTGCCGGTCTTATGTCCCGCAAAAACGCCAGCGGGAAAAACGGCAAGGCAGGGAGGACTTTTCTCCGGAGAATGGGAAAAAGCGTTTCACCGCCTTCCATATCCCCCCGGAAAGAATGTGCCCTGGGGCGGATTCGTGCCAATAAGGCAGGGGGGAGAAAGGTTATGCCTTTCCCGTGCCGGGAACCAGGTAGTGCCTGTTTTTCAGCCGGTAGTATTTCAGGAACCGGCGGATGAAGAGCAGGGTGACGATAAAGGAAAGCACGTCTGCCAGGGGGAGGGATGCCCAGACTCCGTTCTGCCCCCAGAAACCGGGCAGGACCAGCAGGAACGGCAGCAGGAAGAGCATCTGGCGCGTCAGGGACAGGAAGATGGCCAGACGGGCTTTCCCAATGGCCTGGAAGAAGTTCCCGATGATGATCTGGCTGCCGATGAGCGGAAAGGCCAGCACGCAGATGAGCAGGCCGTTGGCCGCCAGGCTGATGAGCGAGGCGTCATCCGTGAAGAGGCCGGCAATGCCGCGGGGAAAGAGGACGCAGGCCAGGAAGCCCAGCGTGGTGAAGGACGTTCCGGCCAGAACTCCGTATTTGAGAGTGAGCAGAACGCGGCCCGGCTTCATGGCTCCGTGGTTGTAGCCGATGATGGGCTGCATTCCCTGCGTGAGGCCGATGACGAGCATGGCGAACAGGATAAGAATGCGGTTGATGATGCCGTAGGCCCCGATAGCCAGGTCTCCCCCATGGTCCGCAAGCTGCCTGTTGATGGCGACGGTAACCGCGCTGCCGCAGACGTTTACCAGGCAGGGAGCCAGCCCGATGGACAGGATGCCGGTGACGATGGCTTTGCGCAGCTGCCAGATGCCGCGGCGGAAGTGGACTGTGCTGGCCGCATCGGAAAAGTGGAACAGCACGCGCACCATGCCGACGATCTGGGCGAGAAGGGTAGCCACGGCGGCTCCGGTAATGCCCCATTTGAACCAGAAGATGAAGATGGGCGCCAGGATGATGTTGATTCCTACGGAGAGAAGGGTGGAGCCCATGGCTTTTTTAGGGTAGCCGGTAGCTCGCATCACATGATTGAGGTTGAAGAAGACGTACGTGACGGGCAGTCCCAGCAAGGTAATGAGCATGAAGTCGTGCGCATAGGTGAGAGTCTGCCCGCTGGCGCCGAAGGCGGTCAGGATTTCCGTAAGGAAAAGGAGCGTGGGAATCACCAGCACCACAGCGGCAATCAGACTCATGATGAGGACGTTGCCAAGCGTGCGCTCAGTGCCTTCCTGGTCTTTTCTTCCCAGACGGATGGAGCTGATGGCCGCCCCGCCGATGCCTACCAGCGTGCCCAGCGCGAAAGTCAGGTTCATGATGGGGAAGGTGACGGCCAGGCCGGACAGGGCCAGAGGCCCCACGCCGTGGCCGATAAACACGCTGTCAATGATGTTGTACAGAGAGTATACCACCATGCCGGCGATGGAGGGCAGGGAGTACTGGATCAGCAGACGCCATACGGATGCGTTTTCCAATTCTGCGATGTTGCGTGACTGGGTTGCCATGGACGTTCCTCCTTTCAAAACAGGCAGCAAACTATAAAAACGCGCGGATGGGTTGTCAAGCTGTCCACCTGTCCGGAAAACGGCCTTTTCCCCAGTTCCGGAAAGAGGGCTGTTTTTGATTGACTGTGGAAGCTTTTGGGAGTTGAGTCCTTTCCGCCTTTTTCAGAAGCATGCCATGACCATATCCATTTTCCCTTTCCTGCGTGTTGTCTCCGTTTGCGGAGCCGCTTTTCTGGGTTCTTCCTGCCTGCCCATGTTCGGCGCCGGGCAGGTGCTGGCGGGAAGCAGACTTGCGGACGGCCTGCTGTCCCCTTCTTCTCTGGATCTGGTGTGGAGGGGAGACATCCGTTCCTTTCCCTCTTCCGGTTTGAGTACGCCCCGCGGGTTCAAGGTTTCTCCCGCGGATTCTTATTCCCTGCTGATGGAAGCTCGCCCGGGAATTGCCGGAGAGTGGGCCTGCTATCATGACCGCGGCAGTTACTACTGGGCTTTTGTAGCCGGAAAGAAAGAGGAGGAAGCGGGACTTTACGCCGTGCGCCGCGGTGTGGCCGTAAACGGTATTTCCGGAGAAATTGAAGATGCCCCGGCCGCGCAGGATGTCCGGCCACCCTCCGTCATGTAAGCGCAGGTTCTGGTCTTTTTGCAAAAAAATGCTGCCGGAGCCCCGTTTCCCGGCAGGTTGGACACGATAGGTTTGACAGGCAGGCGTTATTGCGGGCGTATTATTGGCCGCATGAAGTTCCTTTTATTATCGTTTGCATGGATGTGCATGGCTTGCGCCGGAGCATGGGGGCAGGATACGGCCCCGTCCTTTCCGGCCAACGGAGCCAATTACAGGCAGTTTCCGGCGGAGCGGCCTCCGCTGGTTCCCAAACCCCAGCAGCTTCGCTGGGACGGCAGGGTTATTCCCGTGCAGTCCGTGCGCATTCTGGCTCCGTCTCCGTCCAAGACTTCCTATCCGGAGCAGATGAAGTTCATCGTTTCCGAGTTGAAGTCTTTTCTGGCGGATCACCGCGTGAAGGTGGCTCCGGACGGGACGTTTGCCATTAAATTCGTCAAGGGGGATGTGAAAACCGGCACGGAAAATTCCAAGCTGAAGGAGGAAGCCTATTCCCTTCGTGTAACTTCCGGCGGCGCGCTCATTACGGCGATGGATACCAGAGGATTCTACTACGGCATGAAAACGCTGGAGCAGCTTCTTCTGCGACGCGGCGGGACGACGACTATTGCCGCCTGCGACATCGTGGACTGGCCGGATTTTGAAATCCGCGGGTTCATGAACGATGTGGGACGCAATTACATGCCGCTGCCTCTGATTGCACGGGAGCTGGATTCCATGGCGCAGCTTAAGCTGAACGTTTACCACTTCCATTTTACGGAGAATCCCGGCTGGCGGCTGGAATCCAAAATTTATCCGGAGCTGAACGATTCCAGGAATTATACGCGCATGCCTGGCAAGTTTTACACGCAGAAGGAGTTTAAGCAGCTGGTGGAGTACTGCCGCCTGCGCAACATCCTGCTGATTCCGGAGATGGATATGCCGGGGCACAGCCAGATGTTCCGCAAGGCGCTCAACGTGAAGATGAGCGATGAAAAGGCCACCAAGGCCCTGGTGGCCCTGATCAAGGAGTTGTGTTCCCTGGTTCCCAAGGAGAAAATGCCCATTATCCACATCGGCACGGATGAGGTGCGCGGCAGGGATGAGCAGGTGAACAATGAGATTCTGAAGGAGTACATCAATGCTGTGGAATCCTGCGGCCGCATTCCCATGAGATGGCAGCCCGGCCTGACGCCGAAGGGTTATAACGGTTCCATCCAGCAGTTATGGTCCGGCCGCCAGAACCGCGGCGCATGGCCTACCGACGGGGCGAAGTACGTTGATTCCCTGGAAACTTACCTGAATCATCTTGATCCGTTTGAAACGGCCATGACGATGTATTTCCGCCGGGCGTGTCCGTTCCGGAATGCGGAAGGACTGGGCATGATGCTGTGCTCTTTTCCGGACCTGGAAATCACGGATCCGCGCAACCAGGTGCTTCAGACGCCCGTTTACGCCGGGATGGCGTTCGTTTCCGAACCCTTGTGGAACAATCCCCATGAGAAGGTGCAGGGAGATCCCAACCAGGACGAATACATGAAGTATTTTTCCAATTTGCCCGTGCAGGGAGATCCTCTGCTGAAAGGATTTGCGGATTACGAGAACCGAGTGCTCGCCATCCGGGACCGTTTTTTCATGGATAAGGAGTTTAATTACGTGCGGCAGGCGAATATTCCCTGGAAATTGCTGGGGCCTATTCCCAACGGCGGTAAGACGGAAACGGAATTCGCCCCGGAAGAGGACAACAAGGCAGGGAAGATGAAGGATTCCTACGAGATTGACGGCGTCACCTATGAGTGGTCCGGAGACGATTACACGGGGGCCACCATCATTTTCAAGCATTACTGTGATTTTCCGACGCTGTTCAATGGCGCGAAGATAGGAGCTTATCCCCACAAGAACCATACTTATTATGCGCAGACCTGGATTTATTCCCCCAAGGCGCAGACGGTGCCTTTCTGGATCAGCGGACATACCTGGGCCACGTCCGACTGGCGCAATGGTCCGGCGAGCGTTCCCGGCAAATGGTTCCATGCGGATCCCAAATTTTTCGTGAACGGCCGGGAGATTGCCCCCCCGCAATGGAAGAAGCCGCGCAACAGCGGCGTGCTGGTGGATGAAAACTACCATTTCCGGGAGCCTTCCATGGTTCCGTTGAAGAAGGGGTGGAACCGCGTGCTGGTGAAGAGCCCCAGCAACAATTCCGCGCGCCGGTGGATGTTCACTTTTGTTCCGGTGCTGGTGAATCCCAAGACGCCCGGATGCAATGTGAAGGAATATCCCGGCCTTAAATTTTCCACACGCCCGGAATAGAAAATTGCGTGATGAGCATCTGGAGTTGAGATAATCCGGTTGCGGTATCCGCCATCATCATTACAAAAGAAGCCGCGCTTCCTGCAAAAGCGCGGCTTCTGATTGCATGCAAAGGACGCGAATACGAAATTAAGCCCTCCCCGGCGGCGCGTCATCAGAGCGGCAAGTCCCGGCAGGCTGAGGGAAACCGTGGGCGGTTCCGGCACGGGAGTATGGGAAGAACCGCTTTATTGTAGTTTCAATGAAAGCCGGGTAATTCTGTATTGTTACAGTATTTTCCAGGGAATATTTTCCAATAGTTCGTCAAAGCCGAGCCCCGTGCCTCCGGGAACAGCTGCCTGAGGGGTCATGCCGCCCATCTGGTCAATAAAGGGGTCCGGCTCAAACAGGAGGTGCGTGCAGAGGCCGCAGAGGGGAATTTCCGTGGGAAGGAAGTTGCGGTAATACTCCGCCGCCTGGTAAACGGCCCAGAGCTGCCCTACGGGGTGATCCATGACGGTAGTGAAGACGGGAGGCTCGTAAAGGTATTCCGGCGTTGCTTCCCGCGCGGGTTTGACGATGCGGATGATGGGCAGGTCTGAGGAAATAGCCGGCTGGTGTTCCACGTCCGAACCCATGTCCAGGGCCAGAGGCATGCCGGCGTCCACCAGACGTTCCCAGCTCTGGATGGAGAAGGGGCACGGGTCTTCTATGAAGTCTATCCTGGTTTTCAGATGGTGGGGCAGGGATTTCCAGAATTTCAGGGCATCGTTTTCATTCAGGCATCCGTTGAAATCCAGCCGCCAGCGCCAGGAGGGGACCATGGATGCCAGCATCGTCAGCCGTTCCAGGGAGGCGGCCAGATTGGCGCTGGCCTTGATTTTTCCTGCCTTGAATCCCTTGGATTCCATGATGCGAATGGTGGCGGGGCTGACGCAGGAGGGCAGCGTGGCGTGGCTTTCCGGAATGTGAAGACCGTCAAACAAGCTGACGCCCCTCGCGCGTGCTTCTCCGTCCGTTCGGGCGCATTCCGCGGCGCGGACGCCCAAAGGCAGAGGGCGGCCCTTCTTGAGCGCGTCCAATTCCTCCTGCAGGGTGGCGTCTCCCAGTTCCGGCCACGGCTGGATGCAGCCGTACCCGCCTTCATCCGTTTTAATAAGGGCTCCCTTCCTGCACACTTCCGCGGCTCTGGCGTTCAGAGGGCCGCAGGCTGTTAAAGAATATTCATGGTAAAACACAACTTTAATTCAAACAACCTTTCCATCTTTTGTCACGATGAAAAAAGGTTTTCATTGGATTTTGGAGGGGGAAACGTCTAAGCTCTGCGTCATGTACAGAACATTGGTGTTCGGAGCGGACGGCCGGGTGGGAAGCCGTCTGGCAGCGTATCTGGAAGAACATGGCCTGGAGGTGGTGAAGTGCGGACGGGGCTTTTGTGATTTGAAGGATTTAAGCGCGTTGAAACGTGTTCTGCTTTCTTCCGGAGCCACTCATGTGGTGAATTGCGCCGCTGTGAGCGGATTGGAAGCCTGCCTGGATGATCCGGAGATGGCCCACCGCGTCAACGCCATGGCTCCGGAGATGATGGCGCGCATTTGCCGCCTGGAGGGTATGCGCTTTATCCATTTGAGTACGGATTATGTGCTGGACGGCAGGAGGAAAGGCCTGAAAACGGAGGAGGGGAAGTGCCGTCCCGTGAATGTGTACGGGGAGTCCAAGCTGGAGGCGGAATTCCGTGTGCGGGAGGAGATGCCGGATGCTCTGGTGGCCCGCGTTTCCTGGGTATTCGGCAATCCGGGACGGCCTTCATTCCCGGAAATGGTGCTGCGGCGGGCGATGAAAAGGGAGCCCCTGGCCGCCGTGGCGGACAAATGGTCCATGCCCACATGGGTGGAAGATTTGTGCGCATGGCTCCGTTTTCTGGCTTATGAGAGCGGGGCTTCCGGCGTGCTGCATTTGTGCCAGTCCGGAGAGCCTGTTTCCTGGCACAGTTATGCCGTAACCGTACTGAAATGCGCCGTGAAGCACGGGTTGCTGCCTTCTTTGCCGCCCGTGGCGGAACAAAAGCTCGACGAACAGGCCGGTTTCAGGGATGCTCGGCCCCGGCATACCGCCATGTCCTGCGAACGGCTCTCTTCCCTGATGAAGCAGCCCGTGAGGGCGTATGAAGAGGCCATCGACATGGCCGTGGCCCGCTATGCCGCAGATCCAACCTTTCTCTCCAGCATTTCATGAACGATTTCCGCAATTCCCATGATTCCCGCCCCAGACCCGTTTACCGGGACCGCCGTTCCCAGCCGGGCCGTCCGCGCACGGCTCCCAAAAAGAACCTTTTTGCCAACAAGTCGCCGGAAGGGAGCGAGCAATGGCTCAAGCCCTGGGTGGAGCTGAAGTATTTCACATACAATCCGGCCGTGTTCCCCCGCATGCTCGGCTCCGTAAGCGGGGAAATAGCGCCGGGTAGCCTGGTAAACGTCTATGACAAGAATGGTGAATTGTTCGGCGCCGGATTCTGGAATGAGGCCAGCCGCACGCCCCTGCGCATGGTGCACCACGGGAAGGACGCTTTTGCCGAACGGGATCTGGATGCCGCGCTGGAACGCGCCGTGAAGCTGCGCCGGGAAGTTCTGCGCCTGGATGAGACCACGAATGCGTACCGTGTGCTGCACGGAGATTCCGACGGCCTGGGCGGCCTGGTGGTGGACCGTTACGCGGACGTGCTGAGCCTGGAGGTGAGTACTCTGGCCGTCTGGCAGAGGCTGGACCGCTGGCTGCCCCTGCTGCACCGTCTGTGCGGCACAAAGCGCCATGTGGTGCAGGTGGATGAGGGCATTGCCCGCATGGAGGGCATCCGGGCGGAGGAGGCACCGGCATCCCCGGCTCCCGTCAGGCTGGTGAAGATTGTGGAAAACGGCATCACCTACGAAGTGGACTTCGCCCAGGGACACAAGACGGGCTTTTTCTGTGACCAGCGTGACAACCGCCTCAAGTTCGCCTCTCTGGTGAAGGGGGCCACGGTGCTGGACCTGTGCTGCTACAGCGGCGGCTTTTCCATTGCCGCCAAGATGCTGGGCGGAGCGGCGGAGGTAACGGCTGTGGATTTGGATGAAAAGGCCGTCGCCATGGCTAAGAGAAACGGAAATATCAACCGTCAGCGCATTGACTTCGTGCATGCGGATGCCTTTGTCTATGCGCGCCAGATGGTGCGCAACGGCCGCCTGTTTGATGCCGTGCTGCTGGACCCGCCCAAATTCATCATCGGCAGGGACGGATATGAAGAGGGTATCAAGAAATACCATGATCTCAATATGCTGGGGCTGCAATGCGTGCGCCCCGGCGGGCTGTTTGTCACCTGTTCCTGTTCCGGGCTGCTTTCCCCCGCGGAGTTTGAGCATACCGTCATCAAGGCCGCCCAGCGGCAGGGGCGCAAGCTCCAGATTATGGCGATGACCGGCCCCGGCTGGGACCACCCTTTCCTGAGCACTTATCCGGAGGGCCGTTATCTGAAGGTTCTGTGGGCGATTGCCCTGTAGCTGGAGTTTGAGCCCCGGGATGCATTTCGGAAAAACCTTTCAGGCGTGTTGACGTTTTTTGCCCCTCTCTGCTTTCGTGGTGGGGAATATGGCAAAACAAGTATTGCAGCGGCTCAGTTTTACGGCCGGGGAGCTGACCCCGTGGCTGGCCGGACGCGCCGACCTGGACCCCGTGTCCCGCGGTGCCTCCCGGCTGATCAATTTTCTGGTCAGCCCCTTCGGCGGTCTCCGGCGCAGGCCGGGAACACGCCTGGTCGCCCGCGCGGGATGCCGGGAGGGCATGGTGAGGCTGGTTTCCTTCAAGTACTCCACGGGCGTGCAGTTTATGCTGGAAGTGGGGCGCGGCTATATCCGGTATTTTAAGAATGGCGCTCCTCTGACGGATGCGGAAGGCGGGGCGCAGGAAACGCTTACTCCGTGGAAGACGGATGAACAGGTAAGCAACCTCCGGATGCAGCAGCTGAATGACGTGATTTACTGCGTGGAACCTTCTACGCCGCCTATGACGCTGGCCCGCTACGCAGACGATGACTGGCGGCTGGAAGCATTGGAGTTTTCCGGCATGCCTTATGAGAGTTCCCTGCTGAATGCCGTGCGGCTGGAATGCCGCATGGTGCGGGAGGGAAGCGCCAACAGACTGCTGGCGACGGCGGACGATGATGTATTCACTCCGGAAATGGAGGGAAAGGAGTTTCTGCGCATCACCAGGAAATATGGAGAAACCGTGGCGGAGGGAACCCAGATGCCTTTTTACCATTTAACGACTCTGGACCGGGACCTTTACAAGGGAGAAACTTTTTCCATGAACCGGGAGGATGGCTGGAGGCAGGCTTATACCTGCATCCGCGATTTCAGCCGGGAAAGCGACTACCTGAAAGGAGTGGACCGCCCGGAGCGTTACACGGCCTTTTTTGAAAAAGGGGCCGATGCCAGTACCCGCGTTTATGTCAATGGCGCGTGGACGTTGGAGACGACGGGGACCTGGGATGCGGAATGGGAAATTTGTCGGGGATATCCGGACGGTTCCAATTACCTTCCCAACCGTCCGGAACTGGTGTGGCATTCCGTGAAGAGCTTCCAGCAGAGGGAGGGGTTCCGTAATAATTTCACCCTGAGCGGCAATGAAGAGGAAATGTCCTATTACAAAATCCGCCTCATGGCGTACAAGGGCGGGACCTCTGCGGGAACGCCCGTATTCCGTGCCGCTGCCGGCTCCTTCAATCATGAAGTGGTGGTGGAGGAGTATGTTTCCCCGCGCAGCGCCTATCTTGCGAACGCCCTTCATCTGTCCTATCATACGCTGAGTGACTGTGATACCAATGACTGGTCCTTTGGTGCGTTCGGGGTCCGGAACGGTTATCCGTGCACGGTAGAGTTCCATCAGGGGCGGCTGTGGTTCGGTGGCACGCCTGGGCAGCCCCAGACGCTGTGGGCCAGCAGGGTGGATGATTTTTCCGCGTTTACGCCCGGCATTCCGGCGGATTCCCCCATGATTCTGACCATGGCGGCTTCCCAGCAGAACCGCATTTCCTGGATATCTTCCCTCCGGGGGCTGATGATCGGCACCAGCGAGGGGGAATGGCGTCTGTCCGCCACCAATTCAGAAGGGTTGAATGCCTCTAACGCCGGATTTGAGCGTCATTCCGGAGTGGGCTCCGCTTCCCTGGATGCCCTGTCTGTAGAAAACAGCCTTCTTTTTGTGCAGCAGGGTGGGATGAAGGTCCGGGAATTATTTTATTCTCTGGAGGCTGACGGCTACCAGACAAGGGATGTGAGCCTGTTGTCCGACCATCTGCTGGCGGAGGGAATTGTGGACTGGACTGTGCAGAGGAGCACGGCGTTCCATGTCTGGTGCGTGCTGGGTGACGGCAGCGCCGTATGCATGACCCTGAACCGGGAGCAGAATGTTGTGGCGTGGCATGCGCACCGTTTGGAACACGGCCGTATTTTGTCCGTAGCATCCCTGCGCGGTTCCCGCAACACACCGGATGAGGAAGTATGGTTTGCCGTGGCGCGCGGGGAGGGGGATGAGGCCTGCATTACGGTGGAATGCATGGCGGATGGGAATGCCTGCCTGGATGCCTGCACGGAGGCTGTCGTGAAGGGGGGAACGCTGTCCGGCCTGAGCCATTTGGCGGGATGCGGCGCCTTTCTGGTGGGCGGGGACGGCGCATGCATGGATATCAGCGTTGACGGGAACGGAAATGCCGCCTGTCCCGGAAGAGGGGATGGGGAAGCAGTCTCCGTAGGTCTGGCCGCTCCGGCGGAAGTAAGGACGATGCCCCTGGAAACGCTTGAGACGCTGGGTCGCTTTAAAAAGCAACTAGGTGCGCGCGTCCTGCTTCATGAAAGCACCCTGAAATTCCGCTACGGAACGGGGGCCCCGGAGGCATGGAAGGATTTCCAGCCCGGCAGGTACGGTGTTTCCGAACCTTACTCCGGCTATGTGCGGATGATCCACAACTATGGTATGGATGAGCAGTCTTCCTTTGCCCTCCGTGTGGAGACTCCGGCTCCATTTAACCTTCTGGCCCTGGTGCTGGATGTGGAATTGTAGGTGCAGGAGCGCCGCTTACGGCTGTTCGGCCGCTTCCTCATGGGAAAGCATGTGCACAATGACCTTGATGCCGTGTTTTTCCCCGGCCGCCTTCGCCAGGGAGCGAATGGCGGAGGCCGTCATTCCATTGCGGCCGATGATGCGGGCCACGTCCGTTTTTTCCAGAATCAAACGGAAGCGGACGGCGTCTCTCTGCGGGGATTCCGCAACGCGCAATTCCGCCTGTTCCGGGTGTTGCACGAATTGCAGAGCGATCAATTGCAGGTACTGGCGGATTTGTTCTACAGCAGGATGCATGAAGGGAAATGTGGGTTATTTTCATGAACCCTACTATAAAGCCGCCTGATTGAAAAGATGCAATTCCAGGCATTCCCTGAAAAAGAAAGTCGCCCCGACCGTAAAACGGCCGGGGCGCCCCAACTACCCTATGAAACTGGATCGGTTAAGATCCAGAGAGCTTTTTTAACGAGCGCTCACCTGCTCGGGGCGCAATATAGTGGAGGAAAAGGGGATACGCAAGTATTTTTTCATGGGAACAATGTTTTTATTCAATGGAAACAGCATTATATTTTTACCTCATTTTGACAATATCGGGCCGGAAGGAATGGTGGTTGTTATTATCATGAAATCATCTTCCGGGAAGCAGTTCATAAGTGAACCCCTTCAGGTATTCCGTTTCCGGAATATTCAATAAAACCGGATGATCCGCTCTTTGACCATGTTGCTGCATCAGGCGCAGGGTGGCCGGAGCGTCAATGGCGGCGTCAAGCACACTCTCACGGAACAGGTCCGCTCCGGCGTGGTGGGAACAGCAGAAGGTGGAAAGGATGCCTCCCGGGGCCAGAAGCTTCATGGCGCGGAGGTGGATTTCCTTATATCCGCGCATGGCGTCATGCACGGATTTTTTGTTTCTGGTAAAAGAGGGAGGGTCCAGGATAATCAAATCCCATTTGTGTTCTCCTCCGTCCCGGACGAGGGCCGCTTCCTTTTTCAGGAAGTCGAACGCATTATCCGTGACGCACTGCACGGAGACTCCGTTCAGGCAGGCGTTCCGCGCTACGGCGTCCATAGCGTCCTGAGAAACGTCCACGGCCGTTACTTCCGAAGCTCCGGCCAGGGCGCAGGCCAGGGCGAAACCGCCCTGGTTGCAGAAGCAGTCCAGCACGCGTCGTCCGCGGGCGAAGCGCGCTACGGCGGCGTAATTGTCAAGCTGGTCCAGATACAGGCCGGTTTTTTGTCCCGTCTGAAGGTCAATCATGAATTGCACGCTGCCGCTGCGTGCGGCAAAAGGTTCTGGTTGCTGCCCCCGCGCCACCCGGACGGAGGGGGCAATCCCCTCCGCCGCCAGCATGGGGGAATCATTCCTGACAATAATCCCGCGGGGAGAAAGAAGGTCTTCCAGAACATTCAGGATGATGGGGAGGCGGCGTTCCATGGCGATCGTCAGCGTCTGGACGACCAGATAATCCGCGTAACGGTCCACAATGAGGCCGGGAAGCCCGTCGGATTCGCTCCAGACGAGCCGGGTGAGAGTTTCTTCCGGAAGCAGACGGCGGCGCAGTTCCACTGCCTGGCTGATGCGCCTGGAAAAGAAATCTCCGTTCAGTTCCTGTTTGCGGCGGGAGAAACGCCGGGCGACGATCTGGGAATGGGGATTGAACATGGCGGAACCCAGAAAGCGGTCCTTGAAATCCTTCAGGGCCACGACGTCCCCCGGCTGCGGGTTGCCGAAGACCTTGCGCACTTCCGTGCCGTAAACCCAGTCGTGTCCTTGAAAAATACGTGCTCTTGGAGAAATAATCAAACCTGCCATGTCAGGAAAGGCAATACATGATCGGGGGGGAAAGTTCAAGGGTAATGCGGGCGGTTTCCTGAACGGATGGGGAAAGGGAAGAGGCCTCCGTACCCGGGGATTTTTTGCGCAAGTGCGCCGCCGTGCATCATTCCGGGACTATTTCGGTTGAAAATGCCCAGAAACGCAGTAAAATAGGGCGCGTTATGAAAGTAGAAACTTTTGAAACTCCCCAGGATGCTGCCAAGGCTTTGGCAGGAGAAGTTGCGGAATTGATCCGTACGCGCGCCGCTGAAGGCAAAAACGTGGTTCTCGGCCTTGCCACGGGCGCCACTCCGCTGCCTTTTTACGCGGAACTGGTTCGCATGCATAAAGAGGAAGGCCTTTCCTTTGCCAACGTCATTTCCTTCAATCTGGACGAATACAGCGGCCTGGATCGTGACCATCCGGAGTCCTACTGGTATTTCATGCACACCAACCTTTTCAACCACATCGACATCAAGCCGGAAAACATCAATCTGCCCTCCGGCACGGTGAAGGATGATGAAATTGCCGCCCACTGCGCCGCCTATGAACAAAAGATCAAGGACTGCGGCGGTATTGACCTCCAGATTCTCGGCATTGGCCGGACTGGCCATATCGGCTTTAACGAACCCGGCTCTGATGACACTACCATTACCCGGCAGGTTCATCTGGACGAATTGACCCGTTCCGATGCCGCTCCCGCTTTCGGCGGTATTGAAAATGTTCCCACCACCGCCATTACTATGGGCGTGGCTACCATCATGGGCGCTCGTGAAGTGGCTCTGATGGCCTGGGGAGAAAAGAAGGCGTCCATCGTGAAGAAGGCTGTTCAGGGGCCTGTGACGGTGGAGGTGGCCGCCTCCTACCTTCAGAAGCATCCGAACGCCAAGTTCCTTCTGGACAAGGGAGCCGCTTCCCAGCTTTAATTTTATTACGTTGTAGCAACGGAAACGCCGTCTTTCCCGGTTTCGTGGAAAGGCGGCGTTTTTTATGGGATGAAGGAAAGCGGGAGCTTCTTCTTTCCATGGAGGTTATATGGGAAATGCCGCCTATTCAGGCGAAAGGGAACTGGAAAAGGAAAGCGTCTCCTGCAAGGAATACCCGGATATGGACCAGGCATTGGAAGCGATGAAGAAGGCCGTTACCGATTGGGAGAAGAAATTCCAACAAGAAGTCTGGGACTATGTCCAAAAACTTCCGGATGATGCGAATAGCCGTCCTTATTGTGCAGGGCAAAAAGTCTTGAATGAAGCGATCAGGAGTGTTATCGCTTTAGCGGATGCCAACGGCTGGACCCGGGTTCCCCGGAACGTCACGGTGCCGGGAGTAACGGAACCTGTGTGTTCCCTTCCCCCGGTCAACGGTGAAGAAAACTAAATGTTTCTTTATTAAAGCATGAATAAAGCCTGTCTCTTCGTCAATTTGTTGGTTGGCGTGTTTCTGGCCGGTGCCGCCCTGGGCGATCAGGCGGACAACGGCCTGGAATGCACCATCAAGATGGAAAAAACTTTCTTTGACGTAAGAGACAGGCTACGGGATTTTACGCTCGTTTTTACTAACAAAGGAAAAGAGCCTGTCCGGCTTTATGATGGTTTTTATCCTGATCCAACTTTAGGTCCTCATATCATGATAAAACTTTGGAGCCAACAAACAGGGAAGGAGAAGAAAGAAGTTGGCTCGTATCTGGGAGCCTACCACGTTAACCCGATGTTTCAGGACATCCGGTTTATTACCTTGAAGCCCGGAGAAAAACACGAAGTCCCCATTAAGGACGTTTACTTGCTGGTGGAATTTCTCCCTGAGACGCTGCGTTTGTCCAAGGGAGAAACCTACTTGCTGGAAGTGGAGTACATGGATGAGCGCGGCGAACCGGGAGTTCGCAGGACATACAAGGGAGAGACAAAATTCTGTACTAAGCCTTAACAAATGATTAAAATATCCTCGCTTATATTCGATGAGGGAGGATTTTTCCTTTGTGGAAGCCAGCTCATTTCCTGGGGACTTTCCGGGCGACGGCCAAACTCTCGCTGTGATGAAAAAAATTTTCCGGTATTTAGCACTTCTGGCAAGCCTGTCCCTCCATGCAGCGGCATGGGGGGACATGGCCGACAACGGAGTGGAATGTTCCGTGGTGATGGAAAAGACCCGGTTTGACGCGAGGGAGGCTTTTCCTGACTTCAAACTGGTGTTCACGAACAAGGGTGAAAAGACCGTTCGCCTGTTCGACGATGTTTATCCTATTGTACGGTTTGTTGAACCTAGGAGAGAGGCTAGACCTAATATCCGTATCGAAATATGGCAAAAAGAGGGAGGGGAGAGATATGGGCACATGGTGGGCAAAATAAAGACTCCAATAGCCTGTTATGGACCAGGGTATAAACTCGAAAAGGTAGCGGCTTTGATGCGCTTCATTACGTTGAAGCCGGGAGAAAAGCATGAAGTCCCCATCAAGGAAGCTTACCTGTTGCTGACGTATTTTGACCGTCTTCGCAATGATCAGAACTACGAGTTGGAAGTACGTTTCAGGGATGAATGTGCGGAACCCGGTGTTCGGAGGGTGTATGTAGGGAAGGCAGCATTTCATACGTCGAGCCGGTCGCCCAAAGGAGTGCCTCGGTGAATATTCAAGCTCGTGCTGTGATGAAAAAAATCTTCCAGTTTTTAGGACTTCTGGCAAGCCTGTCCCTCCATGCGGTTGCATGGGGGGACATGGCCGACAACGGAGTGGAATGTTCCGTGGTGATGGAAAAGACCCGGTTTGACGCAAGATAGACGTTCCCTGACTTCAAACTGGTGTTCACGAACAAGGGAGAAAAGACCGTTCGCCTGTTCGACGACTTCTATCCCCTCAAGGAATATGGACCTAATATCGACATCGAAATATGGGGAAAAGAGGGAGGGGAGAGATATGGGTACATGGTGGGCAAAATAGAGACTCCAAAAGCCCGTTATGGACCCTTGTATTTGCTTGAACGGGCTGCGGACGAGATACGTTTCATTACGTTGAAGCCGGGAGAAAAGCATGAAGTCTCCATCAAGGAAGCTTATTTATTGCTAACGTATTTCGAACACCTTCGCAATAACAAGAATTACGAGCTGGAAGTACGTTTCAGGGATGAATGTGCGGAACCTGGTGTTCGGAGGGTGTATGTAGGGAAGACTGAATTTCGTACGTCGAGCCGGTCGCCCAAAGGAGTGCCTCGGTGAATGTTCAACGTGGATTCAATGAGAATGGTGAAAGTCTCTTTTCATCACGTCTGAGGTGTGTTGTTGCTTCTTTGAGGTTCCCGGTAGGATTTGTGCCAGTCACCTGTGCATCAGAGGAATATTCCCTACCAGCGGAAAATACCGGTATTCTCAAATTTTGAGCAAGGGGCAGGCAGGGTAGACTTTGATGTGGAATCATGGGATGGCAACAGGTCTGTGGGAAACTGTTGACCCCTTCCACGGTGCCTGAAGGATTTTTCCGGACAGTAAAAGGCTGCAGCTATTTGAGCCATGCCAGAAATTCATGGTTGCCGTCCGTTCCCGTGATAGGGGAGGGTTCGCACCCCATCCAGGAACGGTTCAGCTCCTCCGTGACGAAAGTGCGTATGGAGTCCACCGCCCGCTGGTGCAAAGCCGGATCCCGGACGATGCCGCCGGGGCCTATGTCTTCCGGCTGAAGTTCAAACTGGGGCTTGATGAGCACCAGGGCGTCTCCTTCTTTTTTCAGCAGGGGAAAGGCGGCTGGCAGGATTTTTTTCAGAGAGATGAAGGAGACGTCGGAAACGATCAGATCCACTTGTTCCCCAATATCCTCCGGAGTCATGTAGCGGGCGTTGAATTTTTCCTTCACAATGACGCGGGGGTCCTGACGCAGTTTCCAGACGAGCTGGTTGGTTCCTACGTCTATGGCATGCACTCTGGCGGCTCCGTGCTGAAGCAGGCAGTCCGTGAAGCCTCCTGTGGAAGCCCCAATGTCAAGGCAGACCTTGCCTTCCGCAGAAACGGGGAAGGCGTTCAGGGCTCCTTCCATTTTCAGGCCGCCGCGGCTGACATAGCGGGGACGGTTTCTGATGGCGATATCCGCGTCTTCATTGACCTTGAGACCGGGCTTGGTGGAGGGATGCCCCCCCACGCTCACTTCTCCGGCAATGATGAGCCGCTGGGCCAGCTCCCGGGATTCTACGAGATTGCGGGAAACCAGAAGGATATCGAGTCGTTGCTTGCTCATGATTCGGAAAAAGATGTGCACGCAGGTATTTCATGAAACCGCATGAAGAATCAAGAAAAACCGAGCGCAGAGAGGCATTCGGGCGTAAAAATGCGGCATTCCTCGTACTGGAGCATTTTACGATTGATTCAAGGCCGGTTTATAGGAGACTCTGCGGCGGATGGAACACCGCTACAGGCAATTGATGCGCAAAGTCAGGCTTTACCTGCTGACGGAGGTGCGCAAAAAATCGTGGACCAGCAAGTTCCTTTCCGCCAGGGTTTTTGATTCTGTTTACTGGTCGTGGAACAGGCAGTCCGTAGCGACGGGCGCCGCCTGGGGGGCTGCCGCAGCGATTGCCCCGCTTCCCATGCAGAGCCTGTGGGGCGTTTTCGCCTGCCTGTGGCGCAAGGGCAATATTCCCGTAGCCATTCTGATGGCGTGGCTTTCCCCCCCGGCTTTACTTTTTTTGCCATTCCCGCTCAATGGTGGCTGGGATGGTTTCTTTTTTCGGTTTTGGGGCTCCCTACGTCCGGAGCGAACTGGGAGATGCTGAAAGCGGGAGTTCAACAGTGGTCCTGGGAGCCGTTTGGCGGATTGAGCATCGGCATGGTAAGCCTGGAATTCGCAGCGGGCTGGATTGTTTCCAGCGTGGTTCTGGGTGGACTGTGCTACGGACTGGTGCAGCTGGGGTGGAGGATAGGCCATTTCCTGCACGGCAAAAGAACGAGCGGCGAGGCGTAAAAAACTGCCGCCTAGGTAAGGCAACGCAACCGGAAAGCCGGGCAGTCCGCAGAAATCAGACGGCTACTTCCATCAGCAGAACGGTTGAGTTCTGAAGGGCTTCCATGGAGACGGTTTCCGTATCCGTAATTCCGGCTCCGTCCCGACTGTGCAACACTGCATCTCCTATTTTTATTTCTCCTTCTATCACGAAGATGTATACGCCCGTGTTCCGTCCCTTGAATTGGTATTCCCGTTCTATGCCCCTGTCCAGCTCCGCCCAGGAAAACCAGGCCTGCTGCATGATGGAAATATCCGTTTCCGGGGCCAGGAAGGTAGAAATTTCATTGTGTTTCAGCAGGGGAGCAATGTTGTAATCCCGGTATCTGGGAGGCGCGTTGACTCTGTCCGGAATAATCCATATTTGCAGGAATTCCAATGGTTCCGTGGGGCTGTCGTTGAATTCGCTGTGCAGGATGCCCGTTCCGGCGCTCATCACCTGAATTTCTCCTCGGGTAATGGTGTGGCTGTTGTTCAGGCTGTCTCCGTGGCGGAGTTTTCCTTGCAGAGGGATGGAAACCACCTCCATATTTTTGTGCGGATGGGCGCCGAAGCCTTCTTCCGGGAGAACAGTGTCGTCGTTGAGTACGCGCAGAGCTCCGAATTGCATGCGTTCCGGGTTGAAATAATTGGCGAAGCTGAACGTGTGGTATGTGTCCAGCCATCCGTGGTTGGCATGACCACGGGTGGATGCCCGGTGAATGGTAATGTTCATGATTGTCTGGGGTAGTAAGAGCGGCTTTCCGCCTGTAAAGTGTTTGACTGGATGAAACGCGGGGATGTTCAAGGCGGATGACATCATTTCCGGTGCCGTAAAATAAATAGGCAACACAAATTGATGGTGCAATGTCTCTTCTTTTAAGGTAGCGTACCGAAGCACCTGTGCAAAGAAGACAAGGCTTATGGCTCAGCGGACATTTATGAGATGGATTAAGGGGCTGATTCCCACAGTGATTATTTTGCTGGGGGCGTTGTTGCTGGGGTGCGTATGCTGCATTTCCATCTGGGGGGTGCCCTCCTTCGTTGTGCAGCGGGTGGAACAGGTTCTTCTGGAAAAGGGCATCCCTTCCCATATAGGGACGCTGAAGGTTGCTCTGTGGCCCCGTGCCGTCGTGACACTGAAAAACGTGGAGTTGCTGGATCCGGAGGCTGCGCCGGAAACGCGCCGGCCCATAGTTTTGCTGCATGAGGCGGATGTGGCTCTGAATTGGAAAAAACTGATAGACGGGCAAGTAGTGCCGGAGCGGGTGAATGTGAAGGGGATGGACGTCACCCTGCCCGTAGATGCAGGGAATCCGGAGAAAGTTTTTTCCGCAACGGGGGTGAACGCGGAACTGAATCTGGAGCGTCCCGGCATGGTGGACATCGTTAATGCGGACGCCGTGGTGCAGGGCATCCGGGTGTCGGCCCAGGGGGCATTTTCCATGGGGCAGGATGATTCCGGCGACTTTACGCTGACGGCTCAGGACATGGCCGCCGTCAGGGAACAGTTGAATCAGGCGCTGAATTACATGGACCGGGTGAAGTGGCCTGAATCATCTCCTCCGCGCCTGATTGTCAATTTAAGCGACGATCCGAAAGGCGGCGTGCGTGTGGGCATGGATTTGCAGGCGCCTTTCCTCAGGTACGGAAAAATCATGCTCAAGGATTTTCTGTTCAGCGGGGACTATGCGGATTCCGTCATTATGGCCAAGCGTTTTACCATGCGGGATGCGGAAACGGCCGGTTTCGTCAGCCTTTCCCTCCAGGCCGATTTGAAAAAGCGCACGCTGATTTGGGATGTCCGCAGTACGGCTCCGCTGGTTTCCTGGGCGGTGGCTATTGTTGATGAAGCTCTGGTGCCGCGGGAAATGAAGTTCCTGAGCGAGCCGCATGTGCAGCTATCCGGGCGTGCGGTTTTTTCGGAAAACTGGGAGGGCGTGGCGCATCTGAATGTTTTAGGGTCCGGTTCCTTGGGAGCGTTTTCCGTGCTTGGGGAAAAATTCCAGAGGGCTTCCTGCGATTTCAGTTACGAAAACGGTAATTTCTATGTAACTGATCTGGACATAAGGCATCCCGGAGGCAGTTTTTCCGGCAAGGTGATGGGAGTGGACGGGGAAATCAAGATAGACGTGCACAGCACATTGCCCATGAATGCAATGCTGGGCATGGCCCGCTCTCTTGCGCCGGAGGATGCGAAACTGCCGCCAACGTTGGAAATCAGGGGAGACCCGGAATTGAAGGTGTACGGTTCCGTGGATATGGGGAAGGGCTGGAAAGGGCCGCTCCGGGTGGACCGCCTCCGGATTGAGGCTTCCGTGACGGATGTCTTTTACCAGGGGGTGGAATTTGTTTCCGCTGCGGCCAGGGCGGAATTGATCGGCCGTTCCATTAACGTCACCCAATTGGACTTGGTGCGGAATGACGGCCGGGTGAGGCTGGAAGGCAGCTACCTGGGCACTGACCTTGTTTTTACGATGGAATCGAATCTGGAACCTGGACTGCTGGTGACTCTGGCCGGGAATTCGGTTCCTGTTCCTGAGAATTTGCAACTTCCGGAAAAAGCGGTTTTATGGGTTCACGGCAGGCTGGATATTCCGGAGGGCAAGCCTGTGGAGCCGACGCTGGTCCGCGCGCGCATCCATGCGGAAAACCTGGCTTGGAACAAGGTTTCCGTTAAGACGGCGGATGTGGAGGCGGAATACCGTCCCAACCAGCTTTTTGTGCAAAACTGCCGGATAGAAATGGAGAAGGGCGTTTTTGAGTTATTCGCCAACGGTTTTCTGGACGGTCAGATGTTTATCATGGGGCAGTCCACGGTTCCGCTGCAAACGATAGACCAGTTGTTGAGCATAAAGGATGACGACTTTTTAATGAGCCGCTTTTCCTTCCGCCAGGATTCTGGCCTGGAACTTTCTTTCCAGGGGACATTGGGCCTGTACAATCTGGAAAAGGCTTACGACTTGCAGGCTACTGTTTCCGCAACCAACACGCGCTACAAAGGGGTGGATTTGAAGTCCGCCCGGGCGGATGCCCATCTGGTGACGGACCAGCTGGTGCTGACCAATGTGACGACTGTGGTTTCCAATGGGAATTACCTGTCTTCCGCCGGATTGTCCGGAGGTCCTTCGGAATGCACGCTCAAGGCCAAGAGCATAGATTTCCGTTTTGTGCAGGATACGGTGGAAGTGCTTGGCCTGGAGGGACAGGCCTATCCCGGCTATACTCTGCGGATGTTTTCCGATAGCGCCGCCAGGGTATTGAAGGAGTTCGTCTTTACACGGCCCGTAACGCTTTCCGGCGGCGGCATGTTCCCGATGGGGGACGACATGAAGCTGATGAAGGGGCGCATCCGCTTTGACGCTTCCGCCGGGCGCGTGCGCTATCCCTTGCTGGGTACTACGCTGGACCTCGGAAAAACAAAGGGAGAAGTGCTGCTTTCTCCGCAGTGGGTGGTTGTGGACAAGATGAAGGGAACCATCTGGGACGGTTCTTTTACGGGCCGTGTCCTGGCACAGATTGACGATGGTGATGCCCTGAACGGTTCCTTTGTACTCCAGGATATGAACCTGGCGTCCATTGGGAAATCCTATGACAAGAAGATGGAGAAAGCCACTGTGCACGGCGCCATTGAATTTTCATCCAGAGGCGGCAACATGAATTCTATTCAGGCGAAGGGGGAGGCGGCCCTGGTGCATGGAGACCTGGTGGAAATTCCCCTGTTCGGATTTTTGGGGGAAGCCCTCTCCAATTATATTCCGGGACTGGGGCATCTGATCAATTACAAGATATCCAGGGCCGATTGCGATTTTTCCATTGAAAAGGGTTATGTGCGCACCAGTAACTTCGCGGCCCAGGGAAGCAACATGTCTCTGGAGGGCGGGGGCTGGGTACGGCTTTCCGACCTGCAGGTCAATTCAGATTTCAAGCTGGGGCTGCGTGGCCTGCCGGGGCTGATTACCTCCCCCGTCTTCCTTCTGGCCGGCGGGTTGTTCCAGGTGCGCGGCACGGGGCCTTTAAGCAATGTTTCCTGGAACTTCGCTCCGTTCTCCGGAGGGAAAGCCCCTGTTCCACCTGCGCCGGCCTCCATCCGGAAGAGGTAGCGCATGGCAAAAGGAACATGAAAAGAGACGCTTTGGCCTTCGTCAAAAGAAGACCTCTTTCCCGCCTTCGTCTGTTTCATGGTCCGCGTCAGGAAGAGAGCGCCATCCGGGGCCGGCAAAACATCGTCATCATGCCGACGATCGCCCATCAATCAGAGGGGGACGCCTCCCGCGCCCTGCGCGGAAAACGCCCCCCTCCTTACTTCCTTGATGACTTCAGGTATTACTGAAGAATTGTTCCTAGAAACTCCTGGCCACACCGGCATTGACGCGGTGGTACAGGGAGTTTCCTCTCGCTTCCAGGCTGTAGCCTCCGTACACGCTCCAGCGCTCATTGCACTGCAGGGACGTGTTGTACTCCGCGCGCAGGCCGTGCCGTTCCGGGCTCACCGCCCTCCCTCTCCAGCTCATGTCGCTGTACGGGCTGTACACCGTTCCTTCCGGCGCGTCCTGCAGGACGTCTCCCACGTAGGACACGCGCAGGGCCTGCGCCCACGGCCTTCCCTTCCATTCGTCCGTCCTGCCTATTTCCAGCCCCGCGGGAATGGACAGGCGCTTCAGCGTCGCCCCTCCGAAATCACGGCCGTACCCTCCCTGTTCCCGGAAGGCGTCCTGCGTGCCGTGCGTGAATTCCACCCTCAGGAAGGGCGTCAGCCTCCACCCTCCGGCATAGTCCGCCGTCCGGGACACTTCCGCCTGCGCCAGCCACGTCTCGTTGTTCCATTTGGCCGCGGATGCCGGAGCTCCGCCCAGGCGGCTGTTCATTTTGTTGTGCGTCTCCGCCCACGTGAGGCTTCCCTTGAAGGTCCAGCGGGCGCGCCTGCTTTCTTCCAGCAGACGGCCCCAGTACAGGGAGCCCATCCGGGTGTCCTGCGTGTTCCGGCCCTGGAAGTCCCGGCTTTTGGCATGCCCGTAGAGCTGGCCGAAGGCGATCCCCCAGATGCCGTTGTCATGGCCGAACCCGCTGTCCGCCCCCACGGAGTAGCCGCCTCCGTTGTAGTCGTAGCCGTCCACGCCTCCCCGGCTGCGCTGCCGGGCGAAGTCTCCCAGGCCCATGCCCCAGAGGTCGCGCGCATGCTTGTCGGCCAGGCGGAAGGCGTTCAGGCGGGAAAGGACATTGCCGCCCAGGGCCGCCGCGTTGGAGGCCGAGCTCCAGAGGGAGTTGAAGGCCAGCTCACCGGCCAGTTCCGGGTCAATGCTGCTGATGGGGGTTCCGTCCGCCTTCCAGACCAGCTGGAGCTGTTCGGCATAGCCGTCCCCGTCGGCGTCCGTCCACCGGTGGCTCCAGGTTCCCGTGTAGGAGTAGGGGGAGTCCACCCGGTCCGTTCCCGTGGCCTGGGAGACGACCCCGTCAAAGTTTCCCTGAAGGGTGTGTTCCGCGTCCGTCAGCACGTGGAAGACGCGGTCCTGTTTCCAGGAGCGGTCCGCGTAGAAGAAGGGGGCGTTGGAGCCCGTGTCCGCCACGCCGATGAGGCCTCCGGCCGTGAAGGATTGGGCTGCGGAGAGCGTCAGGCCCGGGCCGAAGTCCGGCCCGGCCTGGAGCTGGTGGCGCATGTCGAAGGTGAAGCCGCGGGAGAAGTCGGCGGTGTTGGCGTTGATGAAGGCGCTGTCTCCGGGGCGCAGCACGGCGTCCCTGCCGGAGAGGGAGAAGGAGGTGGCGTTGGCCGTGCTTCCTCCGGTGATTTCCAGTGTGCCCTGCCGCACCGTCAGGGAGGAGCCTTGGTCGTTAATGATGTCTTCAAGATTCCTGCCGAAGACGGCGCCGTGTTCCAACAGGAGGGCGCCGCCATAGAGGGTGGTGTCGGCCACGAAGTTGTTGTACCGGCTGGCGGCGAGGTGGGCTTCATCCCCCTGGTAGAGTTCGCCGCTGAAAATGATGGTTCCGTTTGTGTCGTGAACCTTCCCTTCCTCATCCGTGTAGCGGTTGAGCGTGAAGGTTTCCCTGGCGTCGGGCAGTATGTCCGAAGTGATCGGGTCGTTGAAGCGGATTTCGCGCCCCTGCGCCGCGGCAAGCGTCAGCACGGTATTGCCGTCGTTTATGTGAATGGCATTGGCGATGCCGTTTCGTAACGTATCCAGGGAGAATGCATTCCCGTCGAAGACTCCCCCGGTCATGTTGCCGCTGAAGAGCACGTCCTTCGTCAGAGCATGGAGGGAAAGGGCAGCGCTTGAGGAAACGTGAATAGCTCCTCCTGATGTTGTGGCATAGTTGTTCATGAATGTTGCCCCGTCTTGGAAGATAAAATCGGAGCCGGCGGCAACAATTGCTCCTCCAAAAGCGCTCTGTGATGAATTAATAACTTGATTTCTGGCGAAAACAGCGTTGCTTCCAAGAGTGATTGTTCCGCCGTAGCTGTAAATGGACCCGCCATAGATATGGTTTCCACGATAGCTGGCGATTCTGGACGAATTATCGAAAAAGGCAGCGTTGTCCCCTATGGTCACGCTCCCCCCGCTGTTATAAATCACACCAGCATACAGGTCGTATTCCGAAGTGGACATAATCACATTGCCGGAGAAGATTGCTCCGTTCCCCATGGTCAGGTGATTGTCGATATTCATAATCAATCCACCGTTCCCGGCAGATTTCCCAGCAACGTCTGAAACACGAGTATTGTTGTGGAAAACGACACCGTCTCCAAACGTTGTGGGAGTGCTAACTTCCACTACGTAGTATCCATCATCGCACTGGGTAAACTGGACCCGGCCCGTTATTTTTATGGAAGAAGCCTCTAACTCATCAGTAATGAGGGGCCGGCTGAAATTGCTCCAGATGATGGAATCCATTTCCAGAATCACGTTGTCTTGCTGTTTTGCGGGAGCATACAGTTGCTTGTCAAGACCCAGCCCGGACAGGTTGATGGTGCGGAAAGTTCCCGAATCATTGGAACGAAAATTGACGGCGGCCGGCAGGCTGGTTTTCAGGGTAGCATCGTCATTGTGCAGAATAACGGTGTCTCCGGAAGACAGAGTCCCGGAAACGGCCAGTTCCTGAAGCGTGGCGTATACGTTCCGGTCCTTGTTGGTTGTCTGGGAGGCATCCACCATGAATTCCGCCGCGGTAGCGGCGGAAGCCAGTGTTACGGCAACAAGGAAGTGTGTCAGGAGAAAACGGCGTAATGTTAATGGAATAGTAATTTTCATAATAATTATCATTAATATGAGGACGCCGCATCATAGGAGGATTTTTAATCCGCTGTCAATCCTATTAATTTGATAGGAATTAATTTTTTCATATCGTTTTGGCGGATGTTTCGGGAAAAATAATAAGAATATATTGACCATGAACATATAACAACGCAACTTCAACCAAGGGGTAAAACAGACGGCTGTACTTTTCCGGGTCACAAAACGCCGGACTTCTCCAGAAAAGCATATTCCAGGGAAATTAGAATATTTTCTAATATATTCATTGTTAAAACGTTATTTTAACAGCGGATTAAAAATCCGCTGTCAGCAACCCTTTTCCCCGGCGCCATGAAAACCTTTGAAGATTATCTGGAACCGTTTTATCCTTAATTATTTATTCTTTTTATGAAAGAATATTGCATTCCAATGTTGTTTCCGGGCAACTTGGGGGTACGTTCCCTTCCGGGGAAATTCGGAGAATGAATTTTTGTTGAAATTTTGTATTTCCCTTTTCCCCGGAGATCACGGGAATCAATGGATGCGGGCATGAAGAACCCCTTCTGTAACGCAGGTGGTAAGGGAGACGGATAAACGCCCATCAAAAAGGCCGGGAGCCGGATTTTAGCCGTGTGCGCGGGCCGCGGGAAAGAACAGGGCAGGGAGAAAGCTGGGGGAAAAGGGGCGCCTTGCAGATGCCGGCGCCCCTTTGAAAAACGGTGAATGCGCTATTTGCCGGATTTGCCCAGCCTGTACCCGGCGTAGGTTTCCGTATTGTACAGGGGCTGATTGTCCGGCACGGCGTAGCCGATGGATTTGCGAATAGCGAGGAAGTCCGCCACGCCTTCCGGCCCCACCTGGTTCAAAGGCGCTTTGTGCAGGCCGGCCATCAGCACCATGCGGCAGTAGGTGTCCGCATTTTCCATGAACCATTCCGCTTCTTCCACGTCACGTGCTCCGGTAATGACTCCGTGGTTTTCCATGAAAACGACGGTGGACTGTTTGGCAGCTTCCGCCACAGCCCGGGCCGTTTCCAGAGAACCGGGCGTTCCGTAAGGGGCCAGCGGGATATGTCCCAGGAAGATATCCGCTTCCGGATTAATTCCGGAGGGGGGAACCTGTCCGGCAAACAGGAAAGCATTGCAGTGTGGGGGGTGGGCATGAATGCAGGCATTGACTCCCACGGATTTCATCATGGCAATGTGCGTTTTCACCTCGCTGGTGGAGGGGCGTATGCCCGCCTTCTGGCGCGCGTCCATGTCCACCATGCAGATGTCTTCCACAGTCATGAAGCCTTTGGAGCACAGGGTAGGGGAGCAGAGCAGCAGGTTCTGGGCCACGCGCACGGAGATATTGCCCCCGTTGCCGTCCACATATTCCCGGTTCCACAGGCGGCGCCCTATGTCGCACATGCGTTCCTTGATGACCAGAATTTCCGGGGAATGGAAGAATTCATTCACTTCCTCCCGCGTGACGGGGTTGTATTTTTCCCATGGGAACACTTTGTCCGGAAGGGGGGGGGAGATTGACCAGTCTTCTGACATATTGAGATGTAATAGCGTGTTATTGATTGAGATTTTCGTAGGCGGCTTCCTGGGAACCCGGCATGTATGTCCGGTAGGTAATGCCGAAGGCGTCCCGGGCCTGCTCCGGCGTAGAGTACACCCCGGCGCCCGCAAAAGCAAACATGGATGCTCCCAATACCGTACTTTCTGAAACTTCAGAGACTTTTACGGGAATCCGGAGAATGTCCGCCCTTATCTGGGTCCAGACGCTGTTTCTGGCGCCTCCGCCCACCAGGATAAGGAATTCGCTTTTGAACCCGCCCACGGATTCCAAACGGCGCAGACGGGATTTCAGCCGCCAGGTGAGCGCTTCCATGGCGGCGCGGTAGATATGGCCGCGTGTTCTTCCCAGAACTAGGCCGTTGATGGAGCCTTTCCGGTCTCCGGAGGCCAGGAAGTCCGGAATCATGGTTACGCCGTCGCAACCGGGAGGGACGACGGCCGCTTCCGCGTCCATGGCGTCATAGGATTCCCCGTGAAAGCAGGCTGCTTTCACCCATTCGATAATGCCGGAACCCAGCCATTGAAGCCCGGGGTTGAGCAGGCTGGATTCCGCGTCGAATTCCGCTGTGGCGCCGTCCTCATAATCTTCCCGGGTCAGCGTGGCCTGCGCGGAGCGCGCCATCAGGATTTCCCATGTGCCGGAGGAAAGGACGGGCTGGTCCTTTGCCGCGCCGGATCCGAAAATGGCGAACTGGGTGTCATGCCCGGCGGAAATGACGGGAATACCCTCCAGGGCTGGGAGATTCATCGCGTCTGCCGCTTCCGGCGTAAGGTGGCCGATAGTTTCCCCTGCATTCACGATGGCAGGAAAGAGGCTGCGTCTCAGGCCGAGGCGGTTCAAAATAAGTTCGGAAAAATCTCCCGTTTCCAGATCCGTGAGCTGGGAGGTCCCTGCCATGGTCCGGTCTGTCGCCATGATGCCGGTGAGCCTGTACGCCAGCAGGTTGGAGATGAAGAGCCACGCATGGGCTTTTTTCAGAAGTTCCGGGCGGTTTTCCTTGAGCCAGATGAGTTTGTAAATGGTATTGAAGGCAAAGGCCCCCACGCCGGAGATACGGTTAAGTTCCTCTTGCGGGATATATTTGCCGATGTTTTTCATGACCTCCGCTGTGCGGGGGCATTTCCAGGAGATGACTGGATAGAGCAGATTGCCGGCGTCATCCACAAGCGCCCCGTCCACGCCAAAGGTGGTAACCGTGGCGGCCACCACCTGTTTGACATCCAGGCCTTCCAGGGCTTTCACGGCACATTCGGAGAGCTGTTTGAAAATCCGGTCGGCGTCCCAGATATGAAATTCGGGATTTTCCTCACCGGGCAGCGTGGCGTTCGGCTGTGCGGCTTTCCCCACAATGACGCCTTGTTCATTCACAACCATGGCGCGCACGTTAGTCGCGCCGCAGTCCAAGCAAAGGGAGTACATGAGTTAAGAGTTAATCGTGAAAAGTTAATAGGAATCCGGTTGAGCTGTTTTGTTAATAGAAATGAGCATGTTAAGGATTTCTGTGCAGTCCTGGTCGATAAAGAATACTTCCTTTTTCGTCAGGCTTCCGGCGGCATGCGGCAGTTTAAGCCATGTATGCGTCTCGGAACATTCCTTCAGGATATGCGGGTTTTGGGAAAGAAATCCCTTCTGCTGCTTCCATAGACAGCTTCGGATAAATTGGCGGCAATGCCCGTACCGGAACGTATGAGCCGGATGGGCAATTCCCGCTTGCCTCCTGCTTTTTCAAGCGCCTGCATCATTGAATGATGCGGCCCGAGAAAGAAAAGCTTTTAGAGGAAACGAGACTTTCTGCCATGTTTTATCCGAAGCTGTTAACTATTACCTATTAACTGTTGCCTTTCGTTTTCAGTATTTCCCGTACAGCGGGCCGTAGTTGGCGCAGGCGCGGAAATCAGCCCCTTCCGGATCCGCAGTGCCGTGGAGACCCCAGGCGGAGGGGCGGTAGATTTGGTCATCCGGAATGTTATGGGCGTATACGGGAATGCGCAGCATGGAGGCCATCGTCAGGATGTCCGCGCCGATGTGGCCGTAAGTAAAGGCTCCGTGGTTGGCTCCCATGTTGGCCATGACGCTGTACACGTCCGTAAAGGCTCCCTTGCCGGTCAGGCGCGGGGCGAACCAGGTGGTCGGCCAGCCCGGATCGGTGCGTTCGTCCAGGGTTTTGTGCACCTCGGCAGGCAGCTCCACGGACCAGCCTTCCGCCACGATCAGAACGGGGCCGAGCCCCTTGACGATGTTCAGGCGCATCATGGTGACGGGGGCGCCGCCCCTGGTGACGTAATGGACGGAGTAGCCGCCGCCGCGGAAGTATTCCCGGTTGGCCGGGCACCAGACGGCTTGCTCCATCATGGTTTTCGCATCGTCCGGGGTGACGTCCCAGTGTTTTTTCATGACGGGCTGTCCGTCCTTGTCCGTGCAGGCCATGCAGCCGTCCAGGGCGGCGGAGCCGGAATTGATGAGGTGGATGATGCCGTCCTTGGCATGGCCTTCCAGCGTATAACCCGTGACGCGCTTCACGGCTTCCGGGCTCCAGTAGGTGCGAACGTCCGCGAAGACGTTGGCTTGTCCGGTCAGCAGATAGCCGAAGAGGAGGCAGGCGCCGTTGAGAGAGTCATTTTCCGTGGCGAAGGGAAGCGGGGCGCGCGGGCCGTTCCAGTCAAAGGTGGAGTTAAGCAAGGTTTCCGCAATGTCTCCGTTCGGGTAAAAGTCCGTCCAGTGGCGCTGGCCCTGGAAACCGCCGGCAATGGCCTGGTAACCCAGGGATTCTTCTTCGCGGTCGATTTTCTTGAGTTTGGGATTGCCCTGCATCATATCGCGGAAGATCATGGCCATCAGCACGCTTTCCCTGAAGGTTTTGCGGCGTCCGGCTTCGTCCAGCTTCAGGTCCGGGCGGTTTTTGTCCTCGGCGAATTTAAAGACGGAGTCCGCCCATTGCATGGCGAGGTCGAATTCCGCTTCGTCATAAATCTTCTGGTCCATGCGGCGGCGCACTTCCGTCATATCCACGGCCTGTACGCGGATGCCCAGGTAATTTTCCCAGAAAGACTGGTCCACGATGGAACCGGCAATGCCCATGGAGCAGCCGCCGATGGAGAGATAGCCTTTTCCGCGGAGGGTGGCTACGGCGAGGCCGGCGCGGCAGAAGCGCAGGATTTTTTCAGCTACGTCTTCCGGAATGGAAGTGTCCGTGGCGTCCTGCACGTCTTTTCCATAAATGGAGAAAGCCGGGAACCCTTTCTGGTTCAGTCCGGCCAGCGCGGCGGCCAGGTACACGGCGCCGGGCCGTTCCGTGCCGTTGAAGCCCCAGATGGCCTTGGGAGTGAACGGATCCATGTCAAATGTTTCACTGCCGTAGCACCAGCAGGGCGTGACGGCCAGGGAGACGCCGACGTTGTTGGCCTTGAACTTGTCCGCGCAGGCGGCGGCTTCCGCCGGGCCGCCGATACAGGTGTCCGCGATTACGCATTTAACGGGTTCGCCGGAGGCGTGACGGATGTTGGCCTCAATGAGGGCCGCCGCCGCCCTGGCCATGTTCATGGTTTGATCTTCCAGGGATTCCCGAACGCCGAGGCGGCGCCCGTCAATCGTGGGGCGGATTCCGATGGTTGGTAATGCTGTTTTCATATTTTGCGTAGGTGATGTGAAGCTGGTCATGCCCGGGCAGGCTCTTCTTCTTTTTTCAGATGAGTGTTGCGGAAGAAGAAGCCGTAGATTAGTACCACGGCAAAGCAGATGATGGGAATAAAGAAGGATGACCGTACCGCTTTTTCCACAAAGTTTTCCTGGGCCGTCTGGAATTGCTTCATATCCAGGGGGCGGGCAATGAGGTTGTCCAGCACTTCCGCCTGGTTCCCGGAGAGCGTGGAGAGAGCGGGAATCAGGGAGAATTGCTGAATTTGCTGTTCTCTTCCGGCAGGAGCGGGGAGGCGTTCCAGATTGGCTTTGAAAACGGCCAGTTCCTCGGGCTTGAGGGAGGAACAGCCGGGCAGGGATTGGGCCGCCTGCTCAAAAGCTGCCCCTTCCAGGGAGGGAAGGGAAAGGAAAGTTGCCAGGTTTTTCTGGAATTTGCCGGCGGCCCTGGCCTGTTCTTCTCCGTCCGCAGGGTTGGCTTCAGACATCCTGTACAGCGCCAGCATGGCTCCGGATAAGGATTTGCGGGCGTCTGCCGCTTCCGCCTGCGCGATCAGGGGCCGGTTGATGGATTCAAAATAGGCCACCTGGTTTTTTACTGTGGTGTTGTCTATCCAGGACCCCATGTACGGGGTAATGACTGCACCGCCCAGAATGGCCATGATAAGGCCCGCCGCTCCCAGTTTCACTTCAGACCCCAGTCCGCGCAGGGCGATGCCGTAAATAGTGGGGAACATCAGGGACATGCAGCCGGAGATGCCGACCAGCGTCCAGACGGAGATTTCCCTGGGCAGATAGATGGTGCCCAGGCAGCAGAAAATGCCGGCGACGGCGAAAAGGGACATCATGTTGGCCGGGTTAAATTTTTTCATCAGGGCCGTAGTGATGGCGCGGCAGACGATAAACAGGATGATGGAAAAGATATAGTAGTTGGAGGCTGCCGCTTCCTGCATTCCGGGGAAGACAGACATGATGTATTTAATCGTCCACGTCCACACGGCGATCTGCACGCCTACATAGAAAAACTGGGCAGCCACGCCGCAGAAGTAGCGCGGAAGCTTCACCAGCTTCATAAGCTGGCAGCGGTAGTCCGGCATGATGAGCAGGAAGGCGATGGGGCCGATCATCATAATCAGAATTTGCTGCACCATGCTGAATTCGAAAGAGGAATAGTACTGGAACAGGAAGGGGATGAGAATCAGGGCGATGCAGAGGCCCAGGCGGCCTAGTTTGGAGGAAAGGGGCTGCGTGTTTTCCCGGGTGGGCACGTTTTTATCGTCGGATTGGTAACGGCAGAAGAAAAACCAGATTACGGCGGCGATGGCTACCAGGCCCACATAAGGAACGCACACCCAGAAGAGTTCATCGCTGACAATGGCGTTCAGCTGTTCCGGGTCCATAGCTTTGCGGGTGTCCATGTCCGCATCGTTCAAGTGCGCCAAAATGAAATATTTGGCCAGGAAAATACCCGTCAGGGAGCCTATGGGATTGAAGGCCTGGGCGAAGTTCAGACGGCGGACACTCGTTTCCTGGGCCCCCATGGAGAGAACGAAGGGGTTGCAGGTGGTCTCCAAAATGGAGAGGCCTCCGGCCAGCACGAAGATGGCTGCCAGATAGATATCGAAACTTTGCCCGATGGCGGCGGGAATATAGCACAGCGCGCCTATCATGTAGAGCCCCAGTCCGATGAGGACGCCCGCCTTGTAGGAAAATTCCTCCAGAAGGATGGAGGCGAAAATGGCAAGCACCGCGTATGCCCCATAAAAGGAAATTTGAACTCCGGCGGATTCCGAAGCATTGATCATGAATATTTTGCTGAATGCCGGGACCAGGTTGTCCGTCATGTTGTTCAGGAGGCCCCACAGCGCAAAACAGGAGACCAGCATGAAGAACGGCAACCGGTACCGTTGGGGAACGATCGGCACGGTAGAGGTACGGTTGTTATCCATATTGCTTTTGCCAATTTCTCATAAGGACGGCGGTGCGTCAATCTGGAAACCTGAAAGAGTCCAGAAATTATCCAACCTGTTGATAGAAAAAATAAAAGGATGTTTTTTTCGTGGTGATGCCCCGTCAGTGTCCGCAGCAGAAGCTCTTTCTTCTTGACTTGTGTTTTTGCGGCGGCTAGGGACAGAAAGATGAAAAAGAGCATTCTGGCAGTCTGTCTGGGCCTGGCGGGATTCTGGAGCGTTCAGGCTGAAGATTCCCCCATTGCGGATCCGGAAAGGGTAAATGAACAAAGCGATGCGAAACTGCTTTCAGGGGAATTGTTGTCGGATCATGTGGCGGAAGCGGAGTTTACGGGAATGATTCACCGGAAATGCATGTTTCTTACTTCCCTGTGTCCGGACAAGTGCGACCACGCCAAGGATTTCGCCGTTTTCCGGATCGTCAAGTACCTGGATTACCGGAAGCCGGGCAAGTACGGCGATGAAAAGCAGGAGCAGCTGATGGTGGACGTTAATCCGGCACACAAGCCCCTTCTGCAGGGCGCGGATGTTTTGAAGAAGATATCCGCCCTCAAACCGGGGGACAAGGTGGTTCTTCACTGGGCCCATTACTATATGCACCGGAACTCCAGTTCTTTCCCGGAACGCCCCGTGATTTCCGTGGAGCCGGCGGCTCTTTCCGAAGGAAAAACGGGAAAATAAGGACTGGTCTTTCTTCAGGCTGTTCAAGCGGGGCTGGACGCAACGGAAAGCCGTGTGTTAGAAAACGGACCGGCAAATGGCGCTGCTCCGGGCAAGATTGGCCTGATGAGCGGCGTATATATCCAGCGAAACACACCATAAATACGATGCGTTTATCTTTGAATACATTAACGGGGGTAGCCCTTTTGTGCGCCTTGGGGCTGTCTGTTCCCGCTGCTCTTGGTACGGAAAGCTTTGAGCAGGCCAAACAAGGCAGGTTCACGTCTCTTCCCACCAAATACGGCCCCATGTCCTGCGGGGACGGCGTGGCGGAAATCGGGAGAGGAGGAAAATCCGGGAAATCTTCCCTGCGAATGTTCGGCGGGCAGGATACCGAATTGAAACTGGACTTGAAGGATATTCCTTCCAGAGAAGTCCGGTTGTCTGCTTGGGCGGAGCGATGGACCGGACAGGCCCCTTTTGAATTTTCCATTGTGGCCATAGGGCCGAAGGGAGAGAAGAAGATTTATGACGGCAAGGATATCAGGACGGGCGGGTTTCATACCAAGATAAAAGCCAGTGTTCCCGCCGGAACGCGTTCCCTGCTGTTCAGGCTTACTTCTCCGGAGAATAAGGGAATGAAGCTGGACGATTTGTTCATCGTTCCCTGTATTCCCATGAAGGTGAATCCTCAGGTGGAGATGGCCTCTTCCGCCTATCCGGTGATGGTGCGCATCCCGTGCAACCCTGTTCTTTCCCTGAATGTCCGGACGGACGGCTGCCTTAATCCCCAGTTCCTGACAGCCGTCAATCTGGATTTTACGGGTACGACGAAGCTTTCCGACATTGCATCCGTGACCGTCATACGGGGGGAAGAGGAGCCCCACGTTCATCATGGGGAAGAGCCGTTTCCGAAAGACTCTTCCCAGGTTCTTGGCACGGTAAAGCTTGCCGGTTCCACGAGACCCCAGATTTCTGTGAAGGGGAACATGGAGCTGGAGCCCGGAGACAATTACCTGTGGGCTTGCGTGACGATGAAAGAAGGTGCCTCCTTGGACGGCAGGGTGGTGGTGCGTCCGGCCAGCCTTGTGGCGGGCAATAAACTGGTGAAGGTTGCCAATGCGGCTCCCGTAGCGCAGCGCATCGGCGCGGCCGTAGTCAGGCATGGGGATTTCAACTCCAAATTTTACCGTATTCCCGGGCTGGCCCGTTCCAAGAAGGGAACTCTGCTGGCCGTGTACGATATCCGGTACAATCATGCCGGAGACCTGCCTGCCAACATTGACGTGGGCGTAAGCCGTTCCGCGGACGGAGGCCGTACCTGGTCTGACGTCAAGATCGCCATTGATGATTCCAGGATTGACCCTTCTCTGGGGGCTACCAAAGGCGTAGGGGATCCGGCCATTCTGGTGGATGAAAAGACGGGGCGCATCTGGGTGGCCGCCATATGGAGCCACAGGCATTCCATCTGGGGCAGCAAGTCCGGAGACAATTCCCCGGAGGCCTGCGGACAGCTGGTGCTGGCCTACAGCGATGACGATGGCCTGACCTGGTCCAAGCCGATTAATATTACGGAACAGACCAAGAACAAGGATTGGCGCATTTTGTTCAATGGCCCCGGCAACGGCATTTGCATGAAAGACGGCACGCTGGTTTTCGCCGCCCAGTATTGGGACGGCAAGGGGGTGCCGTGGTCCACCATTGTTTATTCCAAAGACCGGGGGAAAACCTGGCACTGCGGCACGGGCGTCAACCAGCAGACGACGGAAGCCCAGGTGATTGAGCTGGAAGACGGTTCCATCATGATCAACGCCCGGTGCAACTGGGGCGGTTCCCGCGTAGTGGGCGTTACGAAGGACCTGGGCCAGACCTGGGAAAAACACCCCACCAACCGCACTTCCCAGCTGAAGGAGCCGGTCTGTCAGGGCAGCCTGCTTGCCGTGGACGGCGTGCCGGGGGCGGGCAGAGTGGTTCTGTTTTCCAATCCCAATACCACATCCGGTCGTTCCCACATGACGCTGAAAGCCTCTACGGATGACGCCGGTTCATGGCCGGAAGACAAGTGGCTCCTTTACGATGCCCGCAAAGGCTGGGGGTATTCCTGCCTGGCGCCGGTGGACAAGAACCATGTGGGCGTGCTGTACGAATCCCAGGGAGCGCTGAATTTCCTGAAAATTCCCTACAAGGATGTTCTTAACGCCAAAAATGCGCGCTGATTCCGTTTCCCGGTAACATGTTGAACGGGCCGTTTCCTCTGGAGAACGGCCCGTTTTTTGTTCCGGGTGTGTTTTTGTGAAAGGAGCTGGCCGCCGGGCTCCGGGAGATTATTTGCCGCTAAAGGCGGAAAACCGTGCAGGAAACGGCTCATCTCCCTCTGACGGGAAAGCTGGCAGTGCATTGTTAATTTTTTGAAAGACGAAATTGTCAGGATAAAAAGGAAGCAAGAGCTTCCTTCAGCATGTTTCTGGCGCGGAACAGCAGGCTTTTGGTAGCGGGAACCGTCATATCCAGCACTCTGGCTATTTCCTCATAGGGCATGTTTTCGAAACGGCGCAATTGAACGGCCAGCCGCGCCTTTTCCGGCAGGGCTGCGATTGCCGCGTCCACGGCTTGCCGGAGTTCCGTATGCTCCAGCGCTTCGTCCGGGGCCTGGGAAGGTTCCAGAAATACGGCCATTCCTCCTTCCTCCTCCATGGCGTCTGCGGAGGTGGTAGGCTTGCGTTTCTGGCGGCGCACTTCATTGAACACCAGATTGCGCAGGATGGTGAACATCCAGGTGGTAAACCGTGCGGAAGGTTCGTAATTCCCGGCTCCCTTCCAGATGCGGATGAATACCTGCTGGGCGATGTCCTCTGTCTCCGGACCGTTGTTCAACATGCGGGCCACAGCCGCATATACGGAATTCTGGTGTTTGCGGACCAGCATTTCCATGGCGGAAGCGTCGCCATTCCTGACCCTCAGCATCAGCTTGGCATCTTCGTCTGGTTCCGCAGGCGGCATGTCTTGTGCTTCGTCCATGAAATACCCTTCTATAAACCCCGTGTCCGGTGAAAGGTTGCGGCCGGCAGGGCGTATTCCAGAAAAAAGTTTATCCTGTCTTTACATGGCTGACGAGATGAAAACAGGTCTTTCTTTTTTCGCACAGGGGTCTGGTAAAACTTTTGCTCTTTTCGAAGCCCGGAAAATATTCACGCTTTTGAAGAAGCGGGGCCGGGGCGTTGATGGATTCCTTCCATGCCCGCCGATTTGACAAGGGCGGAAGGGGATTGTCAGGGGGGGCGGAATGCCTTCCGGAAGATCGATTCAACTGGATTGACGCGTGCCAGAAGGAACGTTCCCCCGGAGGGAGGGGGGCTTCCCCGTGTTGATTTCCGGGAGGAATGGCGTCCGTCCCTTTGGCGCTCCGGTTTCACCACGCCGGGCTGGAAAACGCTTGGATGGAGAGAAAGTCCATGTTATTCTTTTTCCAGTTCGGCAGGGGTGCCCAAATAAAGGCTGAGATTGCGGGAACGGCATGCTGTTTCCGCAGAACCCTTCAAACCTGATGCGAATAATTCCGCCGCAGGGAGTTCGATGGAACGGGCTTGTCCCGTTTTTCGGGGAGGTTTCGTTTCCGCTGTTCCCCTGCCGGAACAGAACAGCACTCATCCCATGAACGATACCTCCAATTTGTCCTATCCCGGTTCCCGCCGCATTTATGTTCCGGGCCGTCTGTACCCGGATGTCCGGGTTCCCATGAGGGAAATCCTTTTGAGCGATACCTTGCTGCCCGACGGCACCTCCCATCCTAATGACCCGGTGCGCGTGTACGATTGCTCCGGCCCCTGGGGGGACGCTGCGTATGAAGGGACTGCAGAGAACGGGCTTCCCCCCCTGCGTGCCGCCTGGATACGGGCCCGCGGGGATGTGAAAGAGGATGAGGGGCAGGAGCGCTCCCTGCGTGCCGCGGGGGAAACGCCTGTGACACAGCGTTATTACGCTCAACAGGGCGTTGTTACGCCGGAAATGGAATTTGTCGCCATCCGGGAAAATTTGGGCAGGGAACAGGTTTTCAAGGCGATATACGACCGCTATCCGAACGCCAAAAGCCGCCCGGACAGGGCTGCGGAAGCCCTGGAAACGCTTACCATGATGCCGAGGCCGTCCGAATTGGAGGCGCAGGAAGGATTTGGGCCGTCCAGCATGGTGGCCCGCGACCGGCTGGATCACCAGCATGCCCCGGAACGTCGGAAGGGCTGCCGCATGCCAGCTTACTTTACGCCTGAATTCGTTAGGGATGAAATTGCCTCGGGCCGTGCGCTGATTCCCGCCAACATCAATCATCCGGAATGTGAACCGATGGCCATCGGCCGCAATTTCCTGGTAAAAATCAACGCCAACATAGGCAACTCCGCGCTGGGGTCCAGCATTGAGGAGGAGGTGGAAAAGCTGCGCTGGGCCATTCACTGGGGGGCGGATACCGTCATGGACCTGTCCACCGGGAAGAATATCCACGCGACGAGGGAATGGATTTTAAGAAACTCCCCTGTTCCCATCGGGACTGTACCCATTTATCAGGCTCTGGAAAAGGTGGGAGGAAAGGTGGCTGACCTGAGTTGGGAGGTTTTCCGCGATACCCTGCTTGAGCAGGCCCGCCAGGGTGTGGACTATGTGACGGTGCACGCCGCCCTTCTGCTCAGGTTCGTGAACCATACGGCACGGCGCATGACGGGCATCGTTTCCCGCGGCGGTTCCATCATGGCGCAGTGGAGCATGATCCACGAACAGGAAAATTTCCTTTATTCCCACTGGGATGAAATTTGTTCCATTCTGGCGGCTTACGACATTGCCGTCTCCATCGGGGACGGCCTGCGGCCCGGTTCCGTGGCGGACGCCAACGACTTCGCCCAGCTGGCGGAGCTGGAAGTGCAGGGGGATTTGACCATGCGCGCATGGAAGGCGGGCGTGCAGGTCATGAATGAAGGCCCCGGCCACGTTCCCATGCATCTTATTGGAGAAAACATGAGCAAGCAGCTGGAATGGTGCATGGAAGCGCCCTTTTATACGCTGGGGCCGCTGGTAACGGACATCGCCCCCGGTTACGACCATATTACCGGAGCTATCGGGGGGGCGATTATCGGCCAGCTCGGCTGCGCCATGCTTTGCTATGTAACCAGAAAAGAGCATCTGGGGCTTCCGGACAGGGAAGACGTAAGGGAAGGCGTGGTCACCTACAAGCTGGCGGCCCACGCCGCAGACCTGGCGAAGGGGCATCCATCCGCGCAATGGAGGGACAACGCTTTGGCCCAGGCCAGGTTTGAATTCCGCTGGGAGGATCAATTCAATCTTTCTCTGGATCCGCAAAAGGCGCGTTCCTTCCATGACCTGACGCTTCCTCATGCCAACGCCAAAAAAGCCCATTTCTGTTCCATGTGCGGTCCGGATTTTTGCGCCATGCGCCTGAGCCAGGATGTCCGCCGCCGCTCGCAACAGTAGGCGTCTTTGTTCAGGAGTTTCTGATGAAGCCGGTTCTTCTTAAAAAAGAATGACACGCGCAGGGATAATGCTATAGTGCGGTTAACATGAGAAGTTCATTTTTTTCTGCAATTGGCGTTCTTTCCTTGGCCTCCGCTTTGATTTGTTCCGCGTCTTCCTCCTGGGAGACTGATTGGAATAAGGCGTTGGAGAAAGCCGGAAAGAGCGGACAGCCGGTACTGGTTGACTTTACCGGTTCCGACTGGTGCCCCGGATGTATTTATCTGCGCAAGAATATTTTTGACACGGATGCGTTCGCCAAATATGCGGCGGATCATCAATTCGTGCTGCTGGAGCTGGATTTTCCCAAGACCGCCGGGAAAATGCCTCCGGAACAGCTTAAATTCCATGAAGATCTGATGCGCCGTTACGGCGTTTCCTCATTCCCGACTGTTTTGCTGATGGAAGGGAATGGCGCTCCTTATGCTAAAATAATGAGTGCGACCAGGACGCCGGAGGAATATCTGAAGAAACTGGAGGCTGCCGGAGAAACGAGGAAGAAGTTGAAAGAGGCTGTGGCGGCGGCCCTGCCGCTGAAAGGAAAGGAAAAACTGGAGCAGCTTGTTAAGGCCCTGAACGTGCTTCCGGAAGATTTGCAGCCTTTTCAGAAGGAGTTGATTGCAGAAATTTCCGTCTTGGACCCGGAAGATAAATACGGATTCTCGGGGAAGTCTGAAAAGGCTGCAACCATGGAGAAGCAACGGCTTATGTGGGAGCAATTCTGCCGGAAATATTCGGGAAAATTCTCTGCGGCAGATATGCTCGCCGCCCGTAAGGAAGCATTGAATATGCTGGAAAATAAAGACATGCTCCCTCCGATTCGTCTGGAAATCGCCAAATATATCAGCGATGGGTATGCCTTGGAACGTAATTTCCCCAAGGTTCTGGAATACTTGAAAATTGCCCGGGATGCCGATCCGGAATCACAGGCGGCCAAAAAGCTGGAACCATGGATTGAAAACATGCGGAAATTTGTCAATCAGGAGAAGTAGAAGTTGTCCGGAAAGGCATGGCGGCCTTCTGCGGGAGGCTGCCATGCCTTTCCGTTTTTTATTTTAAACAAAAAAATGGGGCTGTTGCGCTATGGCTGATGAAGGGAACGAATATGCAGAAATGAATACGCCGGCCTATGTCAGAAAAGAGGAGGTGATCGAGGGAGAAAGCAGCCATTTGCTGAGTTGGGATGAGTGGCTGCGGGAACATGCTGCCCAGTTGCTGTTGTTTGCCCGCCAGCAGTCCCGCTCACCGGAAGATGCGGAGGACATACTTCAGGATGCCCTGATACGCCTGGCGCGCAAGGAGGCCTCCGGGGAATTTGTGGGAGGGCAGGAGGCGTGGCTCTCCTATGTCTTTGCCTCCATCCGGCGTCTGGCGGTGGATTATGGCCGCAAATCCGACCGCCGTCAGAAAAGGGAAGATGAGGCCTGCGCCGCTGAACAGGATGAGGATGTTTATGCGGACCCCTGGTTTTCCAGCGCTGCGGCGGATGAGGAACTCAAACAATTCATGGAAACGCAGCTCAGGAAGCTCCCTCCCAAGTTCTCTGAAGTCATTGTCCTGAAAATATGGGGAGAGCAAACTTTTCAGCAAATTGCGGAAACGCTGGAAATCTCACAGAATACGGCGGCGAGCCGGTACCGTTACGGGATTGACTTGCTCCGCAGGGCTTTAAGAAATAAAAAGAATCAATTCTAACGCCGTTCCGCCCTTATGAAACATGAGACAACATCATCTGCCGCAGGGGAGGAAGGCGGCGGTACTGCCGCCCTGCAGCCCCTTCCCGTATCTGATGAACTGATTTCCCGGCTGGCCGGAAAGTGTGAGGAAATCTTCCCTTTGAACAACCGTTTCCGCCGCGATGAAATCTCCGATGATGAAATTCATGAGATGGAATCCCTCTTGAAACGTCTTCAGCCCTCTCCGGCAAGAGTCCTGTTCAGGGAGCAGTGCTGTGCCCTGATGTGCGCGGAATCCGAACATGAGATGGAAACCCGGTTGAAAAGGCTTTCCGCTTCTTCCATGCTGGAATTTTCCGTCTGTAAAATGGCGCAAGCCATGAATTGCGCCAGTGATGAGAAACGGGAAAAAGCGTTGAACATCTCCCTGTGGCGGCGTTTTGCCTGTATTTCCGGCATTTCTGCGGCTGCCGCTGTGGGGGCTGTCATGCTGGTTCAACATGCACTGGCGCCTTCCGGCGGAACGGTGGCTGCCGGAAATGCCGGGGAAGCCTCCACGGAAAAGGCTGAAACGCCTGTAATTCCCGGTGAAAAGCGGGAATTGCTCCGGATGCCCACCATTTTTGAACTGCAGGGAGGGGATGAGCGTGTGCCTGTGATTGCTCCTGCCGTTATCCGCAGGATTCTTCCTGAAAAGGAATACTAAGAAAGTGCGGTGCATGCATCTCGCCGGAATGGGCGATCTGTTGCGGCCTTCAGGTTTTTCTTGGTAGGGAGGAAAGAAGCCCGGCTGGCGTCATGGTGATAAGAAGCCGGAAAATCAGCGGTTTTATCCCAAGGGGAGAATCTTTTATTTTGGAGATATGGTATTCTCCGATATTCTGCGGCGTGGGAAGGAAGAAAAAATGCACGAATTTTGAACATTGTATGGACAGATGTTGTATATTATCCCACATGGATATGAAACCCTGTATCTTTCTGACATTGGGATTGCTGGCAGGTTCGGGCTCCGGATATTCCATTGACCGGCCCGCAGGAAGTACGGATAACCTTCAGCCGCCTCCTCTGACGCCATACACGCATCAGGTCAGGCCTCTCCCCTCTTCCAAACCGGCCAGACTGGGAATTGTTCCGGGCACGGTGCCTCAAGCGCTTGTTGCCCAGCTGGAACTGAGCGGATTCCCCGGAGTGCTGGTGACCAAAGTGATGCCGGACAGCCCCGCGGCCAGGGCCGGGCTTCTGGAAAATGACGTCATCGTCAAGCTGGGGGATGTTTCCCTGTCCGGTCCGCAATCCGTGACGGAAGCCCTGTCTGAAAAGGCTCCCGGAGACAGGATTACAGCGGTATTCTACCGGAAAGGAAAGCGGGAGACTGCTGAAATTACCCTGGATGGGGGAACGCTTTCCGCTGAAGAAATATTGGCGGCTCAGGGGGATCCCCGCACGCAGCCGCACGCAGTTCCCTCCGTTCGGCGTCAGGCGGCGCCTTTTTCCGGAATGTCTGCACGGCCTCATCTTTCTCAGCGTATTCTGGATATTCAGCAGATGATGGATGAGTTTTTGGGAGATTCCGCCATGGATGATTCCCGGATGGACGACATCATCGGCCGGATGAACCTGACTCCCGGCGCGGCGCAGATGCTTCGGAGCTTGCAGGGCCTTCACCAAATGCCTATGCCTCCCATGGGCAAGGTCTCCGGAGGAGGCCAGAGCACGTCTTCCGTCCGGATGTCGGATGCCAACGGGACTATCGTGGTTTCTTCCAATTCCCGGACGGGAACCACAGTTCATGTGACGGACTCCGCAGGGAAAGTTCTGTATTCCGGTCCCTACAATACGCAGGAGGAAAAAGCCGCTGTACCGGAAGCCGTCAGGGAACGTTTGAAAAACATAGAAACCAATTTCTGCTTTTAACGATTTCATGAAATAGCGGGGAAATCCGGATTCATGGAATTAACGGCAGCTGCCCCGTATGGGGCAGCTTTTTTATTCAGTGAAAGGGAGGGGAATTCTGCAATCCGGCCACAAGCCGGCTTGCCGGAAGGAGCTACAGAATTCCGGTCAACTTCCGGTAAGTCTCCAGGGCAAAGGAATCCGTCATGCCGGAAATATAATCAAGCATATGCGCCAGGCGCGCAGCCTCCCCTCCGTTATTTTGGGGCACGTCGGTGCCCTGAAGCATGATGGCGATTTTTTGGGATTGTCCGGAGGACGGATGGTTCACCCATTCCATAAAGAAGTCGATCAATTCGCCCAGAACCTTGTACCCCATGGCTTCCACCTCAATAACCTCCCTGGCGCGGTACACATTCTTGATGGCGTACTGGTACAGGCCGTTCAGCGGGGCGGACAATTCCGAGCTGTCTATCAGGGATTGTTCCATCCTTCCTTGCAGCAGATCTTCCTCGTGGTTCACGAAACTGTCCACAGCGGATTGAATGCTTTTTCCGATGGCGATCGCGCGCATGTAATGGATGCAGGAATCTTTTTCCTTCTTTTCTTCCAGCTCCCGGACATAACGGAGCTGGGATTCCGTCAGGAAAGGACTGAATAAATCCCTGGTGGGAGCAAAATCCAGAAGGCCGGAAAAGTACCCGTCCTCAATATCCGCGATGCGGTAACAAATATCATCCGCAGCCTCCATTAAATACGCCAGGGGATGGCGGCTCCAGCAAAGATGGGCTGCATCAGGTGTGGAACGCGGGATCAGACCCAGATGGCCAGCCATGAAAGAAGCCGCTTCCCTTTCCTGTTCCCCGATGCCGAATTTTTTGCATTCAAGTTTGTTGGCCGCAACTATGCTGCCTTTCTTGACGGCGGCGGAATAGGATTGCGTACAGGGATATTTCATAAAGGCACCCAAAACGGCTGCCGTCAGTTTCAGGCCGCTGCCCTCCATCGGATCACCTGTACGTGTCAGGATGCGGAATCCCTGGGCATTACCTTCAAAAGGCAGCTCCAGGCCGTGCCGTTTCAGGGCGGTTTCAATGGCGTCTTCTCCGGAATGGCCGAAGGGCGGATTGCCGATGTCATGGGCCAGGCAGGCGGTAGAAACAATGGTGGCAACATCGGAAGGCATGATAGGAGCAGGCAGGGAACCCTTTTGGGCCAGCCACTCCCCCGCCAGCATGCCGAGGGAGGAACCGATGTGGGCTACCTCCAGGCTGTGGGTCAGGCGGGTGCGGACGTAATCATTGCGGCCTAGGGGAAAAACCTGTGTCTTGTCCTGAAGGCGGCGGAACGCGCTGGAAAACAGAATGCGGCCGTAATCCCGGTCATAATTGCTGCGGTTTTTCTGCGGAGACGCCGTGCTCCGATGCCTGGACCCCCAGCGCGCGTCCGACAAAAGCTGCTGCCAATTCATCATCCCTGACATGGTAAAGAAATGCTACAGGGGAATGCCCGGCTGGAACAGAAGAAAATAGAGAGGGCATTCAATAGGTCAGCGTCAGTCCCGCTCCAATTGCAGGAGCGCCTTGCCGTCCGTGTCAATGCGCGCGTCCGCAATCAGGAGCGTGGGCAGCGTGTGCCGGGCGCGCAGTTTTTTTTGGTGAATCTGGCGTAACATGTCGCGTTCTCCGGCCGCCGGGCGGCGGCAAGCAGCACAAAAATGGAGGAAAATGGGAGCCGCGTTTGAATATGAAGGGGGAAAAGCACTGCCTGAAAAGACCTGCTCCTTGAATTTTCCGTTAAAATGGAACGGATGTGATGTGTTATGCTTTTCCCGGGGCTGGGCTGAATCGGGCATGCGGTCCGGAATATAGGCGTCTGGAATTTATTCCTGCGCAGTTTTTTTGAAGGGGATGGGGGCGATCAGGAAAGAGGACAGGATAAGCAGGCAGCCGATGAACAGCAGGAACATGTTGGGATGCTCCCTGAACAGAAGAAGGGAAGTCAGGGCCGCCAGGGGAATTTTAAGATTGTTCATAACCGCCAGCTTCACGGGAGTTACCCGCCGAGCGCCGTAATTCCAGAGGAAAAAACAGACTCCTGAAGCGATGATCCCCAAATAGGCCAGCAGCCACCATTGCACGGCGGAAATCCCCTGCCAGCAGGACAACCCTGACGGCAGGCCGGAGGGTAACGTGACCAGCAGAGCGCCTGCATAGGCATAGGCGAAGCAGGAAGCTTCACTTCTCCCGAACCGGGAATTTTTCAAGGAAATGTAGGCTATTTGACCTGCCGCGAAGCAGAGATTGGAAAGCTGGACAAGAACAATTCCTGTAAACACCCCGTTACCGGCGGAATATCCTTTCCAAAGGATGCCCGCTCCTCCTATGGCCGCAAGAATAGCCGCCGCCAGATGGAGCGGCGGAAGCTGTTTTTTCATCAGACCGTTAATCAGAACCACATAAATCGGCGTGGTGGCTGTAAAAAGGGCAACCTGGTGGGAAGGCAGATAGTGAAAGGCCGCGATATAGCAAAGATACATTCCTCCGAACTGGACGGCGCCTATGCCCATCATCACCAAGGCATGACTGAAAGGAACCCTCCGGACGAAGGGGAGGAAAACGGCAAGCGAGCCGGCCATGCGCGCCATCGCGACAAAGCTGGCAGGGAGGCCGGACAGGCAGTTTCCCAAAAGTCCGAATGACAACGCCCAGATGAAAGACGTGAGCAGCAACGCAGACATGCGGGCGGAGCATACGGAGAAAGGAAAACCAAGTCAATGCCCACGGCGCAGAGCACATAGTCGGGGACATGCAAGATTACCCAAAAAACGGGGTGAGATAATGCTCCTAAACATAAAAACACCCCGGAATATTGAATTCCGGGGTGTTTAGGAAAATGGTACGCGGTACTGGTTTCGAACCAGTGACCCCATGCGTGTGAAGCATGTGCTCTACCACTGAGCTAACCGCGCATTTGCAGTGCGGAGGGAATATATCGTTCGTGCCGGGGATTGGCAAGGAGTTTTTTGAAATCGGGTGAAAAAGGATTTCGCTTTTCCGCCGTCAACAAGTTCCCGGAGGAATGACCGGCGTACTGTCTTCTTCGAGGAACGTTTGGAAAAGTGGAAAGGTGGCTTAATTCCGGCTTGTACAGCATCAACCGTCTTCCTACACTCCGGGCATGAGTTGCACAAGCCCTCCCAGAGCATGGGCCCAGATTGATACGAATGCGCTGAGACACAATTTGAATGTCGTCCGTCGCGTCATGCCGGATCACCGTCTGATGGCTATTGTTAAGGCGGAGGCTTATGGGCACGGTCTGGAAGGGGTGGTGAAGGCCTTGGATGGCGAAGATTGCGCTTTTTTTGGCGTTGCCACGGTGGCGGAGGCCTGCCGGGTGAGGGATGCCGGGGCAACAACATGCCCGTTTATTCTCGGCCCCTGTTTTGCGGGGGAGCGGGAGGAAATTGTGCAGAACGGCTGGCGCGCCGCTCTTTCCAGCCTGGAAGAGGCGGAGCATTTCAATTCCCTGGGCGCCCTTTACGGCAAAACCGTCCATGTTCATTTGGGCGTGGATACCGGCATGGGGCGCAGCGGTTTTTTACCGAGCGAATTGCACGGCCTGACGGATAAACTCAAACAGTTCAGTTATCTGGATCTGGAGGGCGTGTTTTCCCATTTATCCGCAGCTTCCGACGATATTTCCTTCACCCACGGGCAGATCAGCGGCTTTACGGAGGCCGTAAACGAACTTTCCCAAGGCCACCGGTACAGGTTCCGGCACCTGTGCAGCAGCGCCGCTGTGTTTAATTACAAGGTTCCCTGCGCCAACATGGTGAGGCTGGGCAGAATCCTGTACGGGTATTCCCCCATGCCGTCTCCCTATAATAAGGAGCTGCGGCCTACCATGACCCTGTACAGCCGCATTACTCTGATACGCACGCTGCCGGGAAATCACGGCGTTTCCTACAACCACTGTTATATAACGAAGGGGAGCACGAAGGTGGCCACTATCGGCATCGGCTATGCGGACGGCTATCTTCAATACCTGTCCAACCAGGGAGCGAGGGTGTATATCAATGGCCAGTACTGTCCTGTTTTGGGCCGTGTGACGATGGACCAGATCATGGTGGACGTTACCTATATGGACCATGTGGAGACCGGAGACCTGGTGGAAATCATGGGGCCAAATGTAAGCTGGGAGGAGTTGACGCGCCGCGCCAATACCATTCCCAGCAACGTACTGACCAGCATCAGCGCCCGCGTGCCCCGGATTTACGTGTAGGAGGATGCCGGCTGTCAGCTGAAACGGTGCGGATGCCAGGCGATTGGGAGCTGTTGCCCGCCACCCGGAGAAAATCAGGGGGTTTGTTTGCGGATATATTTTTCCCCGGCGGGCACGGATAAACGTTTTACCGTACTTTTACCGCTGGCGGATCCTATTCCAGTCTTCCGGCTCCAGAGCGCAGGGATCAGGGGCTACCCAGTGGCCCGGTTCTATTTCCACAGGGGTAAGGTCCGCGCCCACCGTCTCCGGATAGGAGGGGTGCTGGATGCGGTGGCCGAAAGCAGAACCGAGCGGAGGATTGATGGGGGAGGGAACGTCTCCCGGCAGGGGCTGGTGCTTGTTGGCCCTGGCAGGGTCCGGTTCCGGAATAGCGTCCAGAAGAGCCTTGGTGTAAGCGTGTTTGGGGGCTTGGTAGATGGTTTCCGCATCTGACATTTCCACGATTTTACCCAGATACATGACTGCCACGCGGTCGGAGATGTGTTTGACGACCGCCAGATCATGGGCAATGAACAGGTAAGAGAGCTTGCGTTCCTCCTGAAGCTCCAGCAGCAGGTTGAGAACCTGGGACTGGACGGATACGTCAAGGGCGGAAACAGGTTCGTCCAGAATAATGAGGCTGGGATTCAATGTCAGGGCGCGGGCGATGCCGATGCGCTGGCGTTGCCCGCCTGAGAATTCAAAGGGGAAGCGGTCAATAGCGCTGTCCGGCAATCCTACGCGGTCCAGCAGGCCGCGCACCCATTCCCGGCGCGCGGCGGGTGTGCCCATGCGGTGGATGACGAAGGGTTCCGCTACGATTTGACCGATGGACTGCCGCTGATTGAGGGATTCCGCAGGATCCTGGAAAACCATCTGGATGTGCGGGCGCAGAGGCCTCATTTTGCGCTGGGAAAGTCTGGCGATATTGTTGCCGTTGAACCGGATGGAGCCCCCGGTGGGTTTCAGCAGGCGGACAATGCTTTTGCCGATGGTGGATTTTCCGCAGCCGGATTCCCCCACCAGGCCCAGCGTTTCCCCCGGGTAAATATGGAAGGAAACGTCGTCCACAGCCTTGACCCATCCCGCTTGCCGCAGGAAGATTCCGGAGCGGACGGGAAAGTACATCTTCAAATTGTTTACTTGCAAGAGTGGTTCCGGCATGGCTGGGAGAAAAAAGAAGTTAAAGGTTAGTGCAGCGGGGGCAGGCTTCCACGAAGTGGTCCGGGGATATTTCCACGAGGGGAGGGCGTTCCGTAAGTTCTTCCGCGGGCACGCCCTGCCTTTGGCAGAAGCGGCATCCGGGAACGAAATCCGCAATGGAGGCCACCTGGCCGGGAATGGTGGGCAGTTTGGTTTTCCGCACGGAACTTAGCTGAGGGATGGAGGCCAGCAGTCCCTTGGTGTAAGCATGGCGAGGGTTGGCAAAAAGTTCCCGGACAGGGGCCTTTTCCACCACGCGGCCAGCGTACATGACGACTACGGAGTCACAGCTTTGTGCGATGACGCCCAGGTCATGTGTAATGAGGATGGAGGATGACCCCATTTCCGCCTGAAGATCCTTGAGTAGGGAGAGGATTTGAGCCTGAACGGTGACATCCAGGGCCGTGGTCGGTTCATCCGCAATGATGAGTTCCGGATGGCAGGCCAGGGCAATGGCTATGACGACGCGCTGGCGCATGCCGCCGGAGAGCTGATGAGGAAATTCGTCCACACGCTGTTCCGGAGCGGGGATGCGGACGCGCTGCAGGAGCTGGATGGCTGCATCCCGGGCTTCCCTGGTGTTCATTCCCCGGTGGAGCATCAGGGATTCCCCAATTTGCCTGCCGATGCTGTGTACGGGATTGAGCGCCGTCATTGGTTCCTGGAAAATGACGCCGATATGGCGGCCGCGGATGCCGTGCATGTCCGTCTCTTTTGCCTGAACCAGGTCGCGGCCCTTGAACAGAATTTGCCCGTCCAGAATTTTCCCCATGGGCTGGGGTAGCAGCCGGACGATGGACATGGCTGTAACGCTTTTTCCGCAGCCTGATTCCCCCACGATGCCTACGCAGGTGCCTTTGGGGACGGTGAAGCTGACGCCGTCCACCGCTTTCAACAGGCCGGATTCCGTTTCGAAGCCGGTGACCAGGTTCTTGATTTCCAACAGGGGATCGCTCATGTGTTATTTTTCCGTAGCAGAAGGTTCCAGAAGGGCGCCGTTTTCCGGGATGACAGGAACAGACGGCAGCCTGCCGCTGCCATTTTTGTTATCCAGGCTTTCAATGGAGTCCATGTAGCGGTACTGGTCATACACGGCATCCACTTCCTCGAATGTTTTTCCTTCCCGCTTGGCGTCCAGCGTCTCCTTTTTAATATCGTTATCCACCCAGTACAGATAACTTTCCATGGGGTCAAATACGACGGGGTGGCAGAATTGCGTAGTCGCGCTGTTCGGCCATTTGACCCAGCGCCAGTAGCCCAGCCTGATGAATTCCGTGGTCCAGCAGGGAACCCACAGGGCTTCGTCATCAATTTTCTGCTGCACTTTCCACGTGGCTTTTTGGAGTTCGTCTTCCGTGGCGGCATTTGTTTCTGCGTCCAGCAGCTTGTCCATTTCCTTGTCCGCGTAAGCGCAGATGTTGTTGGTATAGGTAAGAAGGCCTCCACGTTCGTCATAGGCGTACCGGGAGTGGAATCCCTGCTCGTTCATCGGATGGGGGGGAGTGAATCCCCATGCCATAAAGGAGGCCTGGGCGCGTTTTTCCATGATTTTGCGGAAAGCTACGGTGGAGTCCAGAGGGTCAAGCTGGATTTCCAGGCCGCACTTGCGCGCGTCTTCCTTCAGCTTGCCCAGGGTGGAAGCCAGGGAAGGAGACGAATTGGGGAAGGTGATGGCTGCGGTGAGCCGGGTGCCGTCCGGCTTGCGGAGGATGCCGTCCGGGCAGGGGATGGTGTAGCCCGCCTTGGCGAAATAAGCGCGGGCCTGTTCCGGGGAATAGGGGCGCGCCTTGATATAAGGGTTGGTGAATTTGCCGAAACCTGAATTGTAGGAATTGAGCCGCTGGTAGTCTCCGCGGAAGGTAATGTCAATAATGTTCTGGATATTAAGCGCGTGCTGGAACCCCCGGCGAACATGGAGGTCATTGAAGGGGGCCTTGGAGGTATTCAGAAAGACTCCGTAAGGAGGGCGGGGGTAAATGGTGTAAAATGTGCTGCGGTTGATGTAGCCGTTGTGAACCTCCGGTATTTCCATGCGTTCGTGCCACAGTTCCGGTTTGGTGATGTTCAAAACGTCCAGCTCTCCGATGCGGAAGAGTTCGATGGCCTTGGAAGGTTCCGCAATGAAGTTGTACACGATTTGATCCACATTATACATGTATTTCGTGAATTTTTTGTCCCTGGCCCACCAGTCCGCCACGCGTTGGAGCGTTACCTGACGGCCGCGGATGATGCCGTCCGGCTTGACAACGTAAGCGCCCGTGGTAGGCGGTACGCGCCACTGGTAGCGTTCCACGTAGTTGGGGCCGAACTCGCAGTAAAAGTGCGGAGGGGAAGGAATGAACAGCGTGCAGTAGTACGGGAGCAGAGGTTTGGCGAAGGGGAGCGTGATTGAAAAGCGGCTGTCGTCGTAAATGGTGATGTTGGAAGCGTTCTGGTAGAAAAAGTTGTTATAGAACACATCCCGACTGTATTCCGAAGTGCGGATGTACATGTTCACCAGGAGGTCGATGGCCTTTACCTTGGCTCCGTCCGTATAGCGGGCATCCGGATCCAGTTCAAAGTAAACAGTGCGCCTGTCTGGGGATTCCGCCCATTTATGAGCGATTCCCGGAATGATTTTTCCCGTAACCGGATGGATGGAAACGAGGCCGATGATGATTTCATCATACAGGGGGCCGCGGAAGCCGCTGTTGCTGTTCGGGCCGTTGGGCCGGAATGTGTCCGGATAGGAGCCGGGGGCCCACTGGCGCAGCACGCCTCCTTTTTTGGCATTCGGATCTCCTATCTCCGGATTGTCCAGTCCATCTTCCCATTTCAGGTCTTGGGGAATGTCCGCCGGGGTTTTGAATTTAATGTAGTCGCCTTCCGTCTGCCTGCGGTGAATGACGGACAGGGCTGCTTCATCCGCAATAAGTTTGCTTTGCAGTTTTTCCCTGACTTTAGAATCTTCCTCCTTGAAAAATTTGTCCCGGAGTTCCCGTATTTCCTTTTGCTTGGCGGCTTCCTCACGGGCCAGGCGGTCATTGATCTGTTTGTTCCATCGTTCCGGGAAGGAATCAAATCCCGGAGGGAGCGTGCCGAAAGGCACGTTTGGCTGCCAGCCTGCCCCCTGGGATTGGGAGGAATCCTTGCAACCGGCTCCGGCTGTCAGCAAAAGAGACAGCATCACGGAAGAAAGGATGGAGCGGAAGATGGTGGACAGCTTGAGCATAGGGAATGGCAAAACAGGAGTCTTTTATTTATAAGTAGTGAATTTTTTAGGGTCAAAGGCTTCGCGGACAGCCTCTCCGATAAAGGTGACGAGCAGGAGGGTAATCACCAGGGCGGAAAAGGCGGAGGTGACCACCCAGCTGGCAGAAAGATCCGCCAGTCCGTCATTGAGCAGGCGCCCCCAGCTGGCGTATGTGTCAGGAAGGCCGAAGCCCAGATAATCCAGGGAAGCCAGAGCCAAAATGAGGGCGGAAACGCTGAACGGAACCAGAGTGACCAGAATGGCGACCAGGTTGGGCAGGATATGGACGAAAAGAATACGGCTGGTGGAAGCCCCAAGCACGCGGGCCGCCGCTACGTAGTCGCGCGCTTTTTCCTTCATGGTGGAGGTTCTGAGCTGGTAGGTCATGGACATCCACCCGAACATGATGAGAAGGCTGATGATCAGGAACATGCCTTTCATGTGAAGGGGAACCATATCTGAAATAATCATGATGATGAAAAGGAAGGGAACCTGGGAGAAGATTTCAATGAGGCGCTGCATGCCGAGGTCAAACATGCCGCCGAAGTATCCCATCATCATTCCAAAGGTGATGCCGATAAAATATACGATAGGCAGGTAGAAGAGTGCGGCTTTCATATTTACCTGGAGGCCTCCGTACAGATAAGCCAGAATGTCCGCCCCCTGGGTATTGGTGCCAAGCAGGTGGCCCCCCTTGAGGGGCGGGGAGGGGTGGTAGAAGATACGGCTGATTTTATGTTCATCCGTCTGTTTCAGGAATTCTTCCTTGGTGCCGGGGCCGCTGTAATGTTCCGCCACAATGTTGTTGTTTTCATATGTGGCGCTGTACACCTCCGTTCTGTCTTCCAGCCAGCCGGTGGCCCGGTCCACTTTCTTTCCCTTGCGGAATTTGTAGCTGATGTGGGGAAGGGCTTCTTCATCCTTATGCAAACGGGAGGCCAAACCGGAATACGGCTTGCCGCCGGGCTCGCAGACGAGGCCGTCTTCATTCACCATCAAAGCTTCCGAACCGGGTTGGTGGAATCTCCCGTGGGATCGTATGGAACCAGAGGCATGATGACGAGGGAAGGTTTTCCTGGCTGGCCTGCCTGTTTTTTCAGTTCGCGGTAGTTGGCTTCCGCATCCGCAAAATCTCCGGTCTGGCCAAAGGTAGAACCCTTGTATACTTTGCGCATAATGGCCGGAAAGTACCAGGAGCCGTCCTGAACGACAAGGAGGGCACGCTTGCCTACCAGGCACTGGTCCATACAGGCCAATAGCGTCAATACAAGCAAAATGAGGAGGGATACGTAGCCGCGGGAGATGCTTTTAAAACGCTGGAGGCGGCGCTTGGTGATCGGCGTTGGATGGAACCTCCGGGGGCCTTTCAGCATGAGCCAGAAACCGAGGCCTCCCATGACCAGCACGCAAACCCAGCCGAACCACAGGAATTTCCCTTGAGGCGTCAGAAGGCCGCTGTTGTTTTGGTCCGTACAGACGATGTTGAGCATGCTCATTTCCCGCGAGACGGTGAAGGGCCAGCTTAACGTGGGCAGGAGCAGCCCGCACAGCTCTCCCGCGGCAGTAAGCACCGCCAGGATGACCAAAAGGTATGCCAGTTTTCTAACCATGTGTATTATTCAAATTTGATGCGCGGGTCTACCGCGGCCACGATGATATCGGAGAGAAGGTTGCCCAGCACCATCAGGAAGGAGGTAAGCAGCAACGTACCCATGATCAGGGCGTAATCCTTGTCCATCAGAGCCTGGTAACTCAGCATCCCGAACCCCTGGATATCGAAAACCTTTTCCACCAGCATGGAGCCGGCCACAATCAGACTGATGAGGTTGCCCAGAGTGGAAGCAATGGGTATAAAGGAGTTGCGGAAGGCATGCTTGATGACGGCCCCTCTGAAACTCACGCCCTTGGCCATGGCCGTCCTGATATAGTCCGCGGAAAGGTTATCCATCAGGTTGTTTTTCATCATCATGGTGGTGATGGCAAAGGAGCTGACTACATAGCAAATCAGGGGAAGCACCGTATGGTGCAGCAGGTCTCCGGCCTGTTGCCAGAACCCCATGTCCGCAAAGTCCGGAGACGTCAGCCCGCAGAGCGGAAACCATTCCAGCCGAGCGCCCAGATACACCACCAGTACGGCGCCCAAAGCAAATCCAGGCACGGAGTATCCCAGGAAAATCAGGACGGAAGAGATGTTGTCCACCAGGCTTTTATGGCGGATGGCCTTTACTACCCCAAGGGGAATGCAGACGGAATAAGTAATAATGGCGCTCAGGATGCCGAAGTACAGGGAAACGGGAATGCGTTCCTTGATCATGTCCCATACGGGTTCATTGTACTTAAACGAATTGCCCATAGTGCCCTGGAGCAGCCCGTCAAAACTGGTCTTGTACATAACGGCCCGCCACGCATAGCCCCGGGCCTTGTCGCGGACGGCCTCCGTATTATCCGTCTGCCTCATGCGGCGTGCCCAGCGTTCGGCGCGGTCCATGGGGGATTCTATATCCACGGTCCAGCCTTCTGAAGAGGCTTTCCGGGACGGCGTGCCGGAAAAGAAAGCATCTTTCACGCTGCCGGAATCCTTGTCCTGGCGAACGACGACGACTTGTTCTCCTGTTTCATTCAGGTTGATCCGTGTATGCGTATCGGAAATACCGGAATATTCATCCTCCTTGTCTTCCTCTCCCGCTCCGCCGATTTCCCCAAATTCCTCACGGGAAATGAAAATCTTTTTGGGCAGGACGCCCAGCCATTGCAGATAAGCCGTGATGATAGGCTCCTGCAGGCTGTACTGCTCTTCCAGCCGCTCCATATCCGCTTCACTCAGGTTATTGTCGCCGCGCTGGGAGCCGGCTTTCTGTCCGGACAGGGCGCTCATGCTTTGCTGCTGCATCATCTGCTCAATGGGACCTCCCGGAACAAAACGGGTTATGCAAAAGACGAGAAACGTAACCCCCAGGAGCGTCAAGGGCATGAGAAGGAGTCGTCTGATGATATAGGTCTTCATTCGTCGCGCTGAACTCTACCGGTTTGTGGAAGGTGAGGCAAGTAGCAATACAAATTTGTGAGCCTTTGCTAACATGAAGCATGGCCCTGTTCTTCTTAAGATGAAAGGGAAACAATAAAATACGGCAAATTCCCATTCATATTCCTGAATGGCCTTTCGAGAGGCGGGGAATATTACATTCCTTCTCCCAGCCGGCGCGCCAGCATGTCCGGAAGGCCGGCAGCCAGAATGCGTCTTTGGGCCTCCTCTACATCGTATTCCACGCGGCGCTGGTAGTACACCATGCTGTCTTCGTCAAAAACGCCGTAGGCGGCGCGGGGATCGCCGTCTCTGGGCTGGCCCACGGAACCCACATTAATCAGATATTTGTTAGTTTTAAGAAGCTGAATATCCCCGGATTCATATTCATGGATGCTTCCTTCATGGCGGATAAATGTGCGGGGAACGTGCGTGTGTCCGTTAAAGCACAGGAATTGATTGTCACGCAGCATATTGACGCTGTGGGTGGCCGTATCTACATTCGTGACATAAGCCCAGGAGTTGGGTTTGTCCTGTGTGGCGTGCACCAGAACGATTTCATTAGGGAGAATGCGCTGGAAAGGAGCGCGGCGAAGCCACTTTTTCTGTTCTTCGGAAAGTTGCTGCCGCGTCCACATCAGGGCATTGTACGCCACAGGGTTCATTCCCGCCGGATTGTTTTCTCTAATGGCTTCCTCATCATGATTGCCGCGCACGGTGGGAATCTGGAGGCTGCGGATGAATTCAAGGCATTCGGACGGATTAGCGTTATAGCCCACAACATCTCCCAGGCAGTAAACGGCGTTGCACTGAAGCTGTTCTATATCTTTCATTACTGCTTCCAGAGCGGGCAGATTGGCATGGATGTCACTAATCAGGGCTATTCTACTCATGGTATTGCAAGCAAAGAGCATAGCACTTTGGGCAGGTTTTGCCAAGCGCGTTTGCTCACAGGAAATCATGGTTGCGGCACAGGGTCCCGTCCCTCCCATGTACCCTTATTTGCGTCTGTTTACTTTACTCGCCTTTTGCCGGAGGCAAGGATTCCAGGGCTTCTCTCAGCCCGTCTACCGGATACTTCAGGGAATTGGACAGATGGCTGGTCATCAGGTCACGGGCGATCTCATCCGTAGGAAACAGTTCCCGGAAGGGAATGCGCTCCTTTTCCGGTATGTTCAGCCTGTTTTCCAGAACAAAAATATTACTCACCAGGCTGGGGGTCCTGTTGCGGGGATCCTTGAATAACTCCCGGCCCAGTTCCAGAGCTTCTCTGGATTTGGAAGGAACACGGACGAGCGCATAAAATTCTTTGCGGGCCGTAAGGGGAGGCGCTCCCAAATCCCGTGCCTTGCGGTAGGCTTCCGCCGCCTTTTCAAAGTCCGGCTGCCGGTAGGTATCGCTGTACATGTTGCCCAGCAGGGATTGAAGGTACCAGCTGTCAGGATTGGCGTTGATGCCTTTTTCCAGGAAGCGGCGCCCCTTTTGAATGTATTTGCGGAAGCCTTCCCGGCGTTCCATGGGAGAAAGACGTTTATTGTCCAGATAACTGGAGGAAGCGTTATTGCCCAAATGCCACGATCCGTTGTCCCAGTAGAAATCGGAGTGCGGAGCGAGAGCGGTAACCTGGTTGTAGCGGCGTTCCAGGTTGGCCCAGTCGGAAATCAGGAAACAGTCGAAAGCTTCCATGCTCAGCACGGCCGCTACCAGGGAGCGCAACCCTCCCAGGGAGACCATGGCGAGTTGTTGTTCCAGATAATCGGAAGAGGAAAACTCTGCCGGATTATCCAGCAGCCCCGCCGCCTTTTCCTGTTCCAGAATATGATTCTGCAAAGGCAGGCGGATCATGCCGAAGCCCAGCAGGGCAATGATGAAAATGACGATGGTCTTCAGCATGATTCGCAATTGGTTCGGGCTAATTCATGTTCAGGCGCTTGCGGATGGCCTTGTCCAGAAGTTCCCATTCCGGCACGGAGGCTCCGGCTTGCCGGGCCTTGGAGAGAGGGTCTCCCCAGATAGCCGTGTATTCAACGGGGCGGCCTTCGTTGTAGTCCACGGCGCTGGACGGAATGAAAGCCCCCATGGTTTCCGTACGGGAAAGGTGGAATTCAACCAAATCTTCCGGCAGGGCGTAGCCGCGGGCTTTGGCTGCCTGCACCACTTCCTCCATGATGCGGCGCGCCCGCATGACGTTTTCCGGGTTTTGGTAAAGTTCCGCAATGCTGATGCCTCCCAGAGCAAGGCAAAGTCCGTTAAACGGGATGTTCCAGACGAGTTTGTACCACTGGATTTGCTCTGCGGCGTCGAAGGCGCGCGTTTTGATGCCGGCATTGGCAAACAGCTCGGAGAGTTCCCTGGCTTTTTCAGTCCCTTCCGGAGTGGGGATGAAGGGGGCAAATTGGATATTGCCCCCTTCCAGATGGTTGACATGGCCCGGTTTTTCCCGCATGGCGCAGATGAAGCACAGGCCCACATAGATACGGTCCGCCGGGATGATGCGGGCAATTTCCTCCGCATTCCCCATGCCGTTCTGAAGTGTAACAACAGTCGTATCCGGTCCCATCAACGGGGGAAGGGCTCTGGAAAATCCGGCGTTTGCCGTGCTTTTCCATGCAACTACAACGAGGTCTACCGGACCGACTTCCTCCGTATCCCGGTAAACGTTGATGTGAGGCAGAGAGATGTCCCCATGCAGGCTTTTCACCTGAAGGCCGTGTTCTTTCAGATAGCCGTATTCCGAACGTACGATGAAGGATACGTCCTGGCCAGATTCCTGGAGCCTGGCTCCGTAATAGCAGCCCAGGGCTCCGGCTCCCAGAATGGCGATTTTCATGGCGTGCGGCGCGTTTGGTGATATTTTCAGAGTCCCTGGACGTTGCCCTTGTCGTCCAGATAGATGTGCATGGCGTTCGGTGAGACGGGAAGGGCGGGCATGCGCATGATTTCCCCGCAGAGGGCCACCAGGAAGCCGGCTCCGTTGGCGATTTCAAAGTCGCGCACGGTGATGGTGAAGCCGGTGGGGCGTCCTCGTAGGCGCCCGTTGTCGGAAAGCGAGTTCTGGGTTTTTGCCATGCAGACGGGAAGGTCCGTCAGGCGGCTGGCTTCAAACTGGGCCAGTTTCTTTTTGGCGGCAGCCGTCAATTCCACACCGTCCGCCCCGTAAATGTTGCGGGCAATGATGTTGAGTTTTTCTTCCACCGGCAGGGCGGATTCATAGAGAGGCTTGAAGGGAGCGGAGTGTTTGTCCGAAGCTTCCACTACCATTTGGGCCAGGTCTTTTCCTCCTTCTCCTCCCTGGGAGAAGATGTCCGCAATGGCGCAGGGAATACCGCGTTCCGCACAGTGTTTCACGATGGCGTCCAGTTCTTCCCGGGAGTCGTCAAAGAATTTGTTGACGGCAACCACGACGGGGCGTTTGTAGTGGGCGGCTGCGTCCAGATGTGCATCCAGGTTGGCAAGGCCTTTTTTCAACGCGTCCACGTCCGTGTTTTTCAGATCCGCCAGGGCAGTGCCCCCGTGCATCTTCAGCGCGCGCGCCGTAGCTACGATGACAATGGCCGCCGGATCCAGTCCGGACTGGCGGCATTTGATATCCAGGAATTTCTCTGCACCCAGGTCAAACGCGAATCCGGCTTCCGTGACGGCATAGTCCCCAAAATGCAGGGCCATCCTGGTGGCCAGCACGGAGTTGCAGCCGTGGGCAATGTTGGCAAACGGGCCGCCGTGCAGGAAACAGGGCACTCCTTCCACGGATTGAACCAGATTGGGCATCAGGGCGTCTTTCAGCAGGGCCATGACGGAACCGGTAATGCCCAGTTCCCTTGCGAACACGGGTTTGTCATCCGTGGTGAATCCGATCACGATGCGGTTGATGCGTTCCTCCATGTCCTTGTAGGAAGTGGCAAGGCACAGGCACGCCATGATTTCCGAAGCCGGGGTGATATCGAAGCCTGTTTCCCGGGGGAACCCCTGTTTGTTGAGCCCCACGATGATGGAACGCAGGGAACGGTCGTTCATGTCCATGACCCGCTTCCATATGACTTTGCGTTCGTCAATGTTCAGCGTGTGGAAGAACATGGCGTTGTCAATGATGGCGCTGATGAGGTTGTGGGCGGATGTGATGGCGTGGAAGTCCCCTGTGAAATGCATGTTGATTTCCTCTGCCGGCGTCAGGGAGCTTTTGCCGCCTCCGGTAGCTCCGCCCTTGCGGCCGAACACCGGCCCCATGGAAGGTTGCCGGAGCGCCAGGCAGACTTTTTTGCCGATGGCCTGCAATCCCTGCGCCAAGCCGATGGAAACGGTTGTTTTGCCTTCTCCGGAGGGAGTGGGAGTGATGGCGGATACCAGGATGAGTTTGCCGGGGGCTGCCGGCCTGTCCAATACGTCCAGAGAAATTTTGGCCTTGTTGCGGCCGAAGGGGATGACGTCTTTTTCATCGACGCCCAGCTTGTTGATACAGTCGGAGAATGCAGGTGTAGCCATGCGCACATGATGACGGAAGCCCCCTCTTTTGGCAAGAAGGTTCATGGGCATTCCGGGCCGGATGAATCAATGAGGCGGCAAGAACCGTCTTCTGCCTGTTCCACGGCTTTCCTTGGATGACCCGCGCAACTCCGGGAAAATATCCTGAAATGCCCGTGATGGCAGGTTGTGCTAAGACGGGGTAAGAATCAGGGGTGCGCTTTCTGTTTCCCTTCAGCCAGCACGGGACGGTAATGGCCCGTGATGGTGTGGGAGAACAGAAAGTCTTCTTCCTGCGTTCCGGAGCCGACATTATGAATGATCAGCGGCGTGCCTTCCTTCGTTTTCCGGTCGGAAACGATGCCAATGTGGGGAATACTATCGGACAGGTTCCATGTAACCAGGTCACCGGGCTTGTAGTGCGCCGCGTTTTCCGTAATGGGAACGGCCCAGCCTTTTCTGGCAAAGAAGGTACGAAGATTAGGGACCCGGCGGTGGTCAATGCTGCGGTCCGTCGTTTTCAACCCCCATATTTTAGGGTATTTGGAAAAGTGGGCCTTCATGTCCTCATGCACGGCTTTTTGAAGGTCCAGGCTGAAAGCCCTCATGGCGCGGATGACTACGTCCGTGCATACTCCCATTTCGAGGGGAACATCCCCGTTGGGGTAGGGGATGGATTGATAGTCTCCATTGTAGGAAACCGTCACTCCTACCTGTTCACGCGCCTTGGCGGCCAACGCGGCGTTGTCCGCCATCAGGCATGCGGAGCAGGAAAGAAACAGGAAGGAGAGAAGGGCTGCCGGTTTCATGGGGCAGACGGGGAGGAAAGAGATGGAAAATCAGACGAAGCTGGCAAAGCCGATGTCCGGCCGGCGTTGCATGCCGTCAAATTGAATCTTTTTAATTTCGTTGTGGGCGCGCTGGCGCGCTTCGGAGAGAGTGTCCCCCTGTGCCACGACGGCCAGGACGCGGCCTCCGTTGGTTTCATAACAGTTTTTGTCCGCATTCCATTTGGTGCCGGCGTGGTAAACGGAAGCATTTGAAATATCGTCCAGTCCCTGAATAGCGTCGCCGGAATGGGAGGTCTCCGGATATCCTTTGGAGGCCAGTACACAACAGACGCTCCAGCCGTTTTGGAAGGAAATTTCTTCCGGCGTAAATTCTCCCTTGGCCCCATGCAGGCAGAAGGAGGCCAAGTCTCCGGAGAGCAGGGGCATGACAGCCTGGCATTCCGGATCGCCGAAGCGGCAGTTGTATTCAATGACTTTGGGGCCGTTTGGGGTCAGCATCAGGCCGAAGTACAGGAACCCCCGGTAGGGCAGTCCGTCTTTTTTCAGCCCGGCTACCGTCGGGGCCACGATTTCCTTTTCAATGCGTTCCAGCATTTCCGGCTCCACCAGCCGGCGGGAGGCCACCGCTCCCATGCCGCCCGTGTTGGGACCCGCATCGCCTTCCTTGAGGCGCTTGTAGTCCCGTGCCGGGCAGAGAATAAGATAATGGTCGTCCACCAGAGCGCCGAAGATGGAGACTTCCGGCCCGGTAAGGAATTCTTCCACCAGCAGCCGCCCTTCACCAAAGCGCCTGTCCGTAAATACTTCTTTCAGGAAAGAGTCGGCTTCCTCCTTGCTCATGCAGACGGCTACGCCCTTTCCGGCGGCCAGGCCGTCAAATTTCAGCACGGTAGGATAGGTGTTTCCGATGAATTGCCGGGCTTCCTCCAATGTGGCCGCTACGCGGGCCTGCCCGGTAGGGATGTTGTGGCGGAGCAGAAAGTCCTTGGCAAATTCTTTGCTGGCTTCCAGCTGGGCGCTTTCTTTTACCGGTCCCCAGCAGGGGATGCCCGCACGGGTGCAGGCATTGGCCAGGCCTTCATCCTTGACCAGATAGCTTTCCTCCCCGGCAACGCAGAGATCCATTTTATTGGAAACCATCCAGTCGATCAGCGAGGGGAGATCCCTGGCCGGGATGGGGGTAGCCAGACGGTTGATGGCGTCACTCCCCGGGAAACAGAACATTTCCGGTGCGGAGGGAGATTCCTTGAGCGCCTTGACCAGTGCATGTTCTCGTCCACCTTTTCCAATAACGGCTATTTTCATACGCCGCCAGTATGCCGGGACGGACTGGTTTTGCCAAGCTGAAATGAACGGTGAGGCTTTTCCTTTTGTCCGGTTGTTCCCGTGCTTTTTCTCCATTGCCGGGAATGAGGCTGTATCCCTTTTTCCCTTCACAGCACGGCGTTGCCGTTTGTTCATGGGGAAGGTGATGATAAAAAAGACCGCCTGACCCGGAGGAAAGGCGGCCTGTAAAAAGAAAAGGAGGTATTTGCGTTTAGAACGGGATTTCGTCGTCCATGTCTCCAAAGTCGTTGGACGGTTGATTGGAGGAGGGCATGGGGGGCGGGTTGTAGTTCTGGGCCGGGCGGGATTGTCCGTAGTTATTGGAACGGGGAGCATTCTGGTACTGCTGGCGCGGTGCTCCGCCCATATCGCCGCCTTCACCGCCGCGTGGGAAGAGCTGGATGTTTTCTCCAATCACGCGCAGCTTGGTGCGTTTCTGCCCGGAGGCCTTGTCTTCCCAGGAATCCAGTTGCAGGCGTCCTTCCACAAAGACTCCGCGGCCCTTGCTGAGATAGTTGCCGGCGACTTCCGCCTGGCGGTTCCAAAGGGTAACGTCCACGAAAGTGGTTTCTTCCTGGCGTTCGCTGTTGTCGCCTGCGTAGTAACGGTTGATGGCAAGGCGAATGTCCGTAACGGCGGTTCCTTTGGGAGTGTAGCGCAGTTCGGGATCAGCGGTAAGGTTGCCCATTAAGAAGACTTTGTTGAGATTGGCCATATAAGATGGGTGTTAACGAGGTGTATGGTATATAAGATAAGGGCCTTGCCGTTTATGGCAAGGCATGTGTTTGGTCGCTAGCAAGTATGATCCTGCACATGGTTTTGTGCAATACTAAATTACGGAATCGTCCTTCATCATGTCTCCTTTCTACATTGCATTCGTCATGGAACCGTGAAAACTTTACCTCCATGAGTTTCAGGCAACGGCGGCGAAACGGACTGTTCCGGGTTTCCTGGAGCACATGCCTGTTGCTGTCTGTGCTGGCGCACCTGTTTTTGCTGGCGGGGAGCTGTCTGGTTCCTGAAGAATGGCTGGCTTCCCCACGTCCGGCTGAAGCGGAGCGGAGGAAAGTGGCTGTAAGCGCGCGCATGGTAAAGAAAGTGGAACCTCAACTGGAGGGCCGGAAACAAGAGCCAGCGGAATATCTGCCCGCTGTCGTGAAGACCAATGAGGAGCAGGAAAGCGCCACCAGGCCGGAAGCTCCCAAATTCCAAAGCGACAGAAACACGCGGGCGGAAGGCGGCCGGAAGGATCCGGACGGCGACAGGGACATGCCCGCCCAGGATGGCGTGGAACGGGAAAACGGAGAGATTGTCCTTTTTAACCAGGAAAGGCAGGAAGGGGATTTAAGCCATGAATGGGACGGCAACAAAAATGCCTCCCCCGGAGCTTCCTCCAATGTTCCCTACCAGCCTCTGGAACCGTCCATGCCGTCTGCCGGGCATCCCGATTCCCTGGCCCGTTCTACCGTCAAAAAGGGTATTCCTGGCAAATCGGAAGAGGAAAAAACGGCCCAGCAAAACGTCCGTCATACACAGGAGAGGGCCATGCAGCTTCCCCATGCGGTAGTGTTGCCCAGACCCGGAGATTCGGAGAAGCCGGACCCGCTTGAAGAACTGGCCAGGAGCATCGCGAAAGGAGCGGACAATCCTCCCCTGAATCTTCCTGATCTGGGTTTGGTGCCCAATACGAAACCGGTTCAGAAACAGCCCCTGTATGATCCCATGTTTAATGCGGAAAGCCAGCCCGGCTTCAAGACTCATGAGAGGAAGACCAGGCAGACCGGCAAATTCAGCTTTGGCCGCCGTCCGACATTGGATGTGGAAGCTACGCCTATGGGAACGTACCAGGCGATCGTTTACCGGGCCATCGGGGAACAGTGGTACCGTCAGTGCGATTTGAACCGCGACCTGATTGTTACCGGAACCGTGCGCATCCGCATCCTGATTAACAAGAATGGCAAGGTTTCCTCCATGAGGCAGACTTCCCGCGTGGGAGCCAGCGAGGTGCAGAAGTCCTTTACCTTTCTTGCCATCAAACTCGCCAGGCTTCCTGCGATGCCCCCGGAGGTCAGGAATATGCTTGTGGGGGATTCTTTGGAAATGTATTTCGATTTCAATTTTTAACAACCTACCATTCTACAACAAATACCATTCACAGATATATGATGATGAACTTGATTAAGGACTGCATTACATTCTTCCAGGCAGGCGGCGTTTTCATGTACCCGCTGGCGGCCTGTTCCGTTCTTCTTATTGCGGCCGTTATTTACCGCATGTTCAATATGAAGAAGAGTTTTATTTGCCCTGCCGCGCTGACCAGGGCCGTGGAGCAATACACCCGCGGTGCCGTGGAGCGCAATGAATTGGAGAGAATTGCCGCGGACTCGGATTCCGTGGAGGGCCGCCTGGTGCTGGATGCGTTGAATTCCCCGCTGGAGGATGAAGCCTCCCTGAAGGAGATGATCCAGGTGAAAGCCCGCAAGGAATTCGTAACGCTTCAGGCGGGCCTGCCCCTGCTGGACATGATTGTGATGATCGCCCCCATGTTCGGCATCCTGGGAACCGCCAGCGGCCTGGTGCAGATTTTCAGCGTTTTCGGAATGGATGATAGTCACGGCATGATCGCTCAGGGGATTGCCCAGGCGCTGAATACAACGATTGCCGGGCTCGCCATCGCTACTCCGGCCGTGATTGCCCATGTTTATTATTCCCGCAAGTTGGAGCGCATTTCCGCCTCCATGGAAGTTTTGCTGACGGGACTGGTTTCCTTCCGCTGCCATCATTCCCAACGCTGACAAGGCCATGCAGTTTTACCGCAAGAAAGCAAGGAGCATGGGGGTACCCATCGTCCCCATGATTGACATATTGACCATTCTGCTGATTTTTTTCATTGTCCATACGCAGTGGAAGAAGCCGCAGTCCCTGCTTAAAATAGATGTACCCGGTGCGGAATTCATGGAAGGGGAGACTTCTTCCGAACAGAGGGCCGTTCTGGCCGTGACGGGGACATCCGCCATTTCCCTGAATGGAAGGCTGGTGGAGATGAATGAACTGGCTGCTGTCCTGGAGGCCTTGAAAAAGGAAAATCCGGGCGTCAAATTGCAACTTGACGTGGATAAAAAAGCAGAGTTCGGCGTCATTGTCGGCATTTGGGATGCGCTGACGTCTGTGGGTATTGACGCAGGGGAGGTTCCTGCCAGAATAGAAATCAACAAGTCCGGCGCACGGTAAGCGCCTTAACAATATATTATCCCCCCTCCCGATGTTATTGGAAATAGCGCAGTATGGAAATCCGGTATTGAAGGAAAAATGCCGCCCCGTAGAACATTTTGACGACAGCCTGAAAACGCTGGCGGAGAACATGCTGGAAACCATGTACGCCGCAGAGGGCATCGGCCTGGCAGCTCCCCAGGTGAGCATTCCCATGCAACTGGTGGTGATTGATATCCCGAAGGAGGAAGAGTCCGTCACCTGGCTTAAAGTGAACGGAGAGGACAAGGAACTTTCCGACATTATGCCCTTGATGTTTACCAATCCCGTTCTGGAACCTTACGGCCCCATGCATCCTTTTCATGAAGGCTGCCTGAGCGTGATGAAGATACGCGCTTCCGTCGTGAGGCCGGACTTTGTCAAGGCTACGGTGCTTCTGATTGACGGAAGAGAAATAACGATTGACTGCAACGGCCTTCTGGCCAGATGCCTGCAGCATGAATGCGACCATTTGAACGGCATCCTTTTTGTGGAGCGCGTTTCTTCCGCACAGAAGATTACCCTGCGCAACAAATTGAAGCGTCTGGCGTTGGGATATTAAACTTCCCGTGAAGCTCCTCAGGCCTTTATGGCATCCAAAAGAGGCGGGCAGGGAAGACCGCATTCCGGAACCACACAATTTTTGCAACCGGGAATCATCCTATGATGTTTCCGGCAAACAGGCTGCAATCCACCCGGATTTTCAGTATTCGGAAAAAAGAGGTCAGGACGCTTTTTCCGAATTTGACTGAACCGTTTTCCCGGATTCCCTTTTGACGCGTATTTGCAGATCCGCCAAGGCGTTCATGTAGTAAATGTATGCGTCAAAGGCGGATGCATACGGCGTGAAGGAATTTTCCTTCTGCATGTAGTGGAAGTGGTCCGCACTTTGAAGTTTGCGCCAAACGTGGGTGAGATCCTTGTCATGGGCCGCCTTGACCGGTTTTTCCAGACGGTAGATTTTGCGGAGGGCTTCATCCTGCATGACGTTTCCGTTCCAATGGGACATGGTTCCAAAAGTGGAGCAGGTCATTTCCTGGGTGCATTCACAGACGGAAACGGGTTTGATTTCCCGCGCCACTTCGGACGGAGTCATGAACCGGTTGCCGGCGTCTACGCAGGCAAGAATCATCGTCCGCCAGAATTCGAAGACGCCTGTAGCGTCAGACTGGCGTTCACCCAGCGTTTCATAATCCATGGACAGGGTAGTGACGCTTCCCTGCTGGTGCGTCAGCCAATCCGCGAACGTAGTGGGGGAAAGAGGGTATTCCGACCATTCCGGATCAGTCCGCATGATTGCCAGGTCATTGGAGAGTTCCCGGTTGCGGAAGATGGTGGTGGTGTTATACACCCAGGGGGCCAGGAAGACTTCATTGCTGGTGAATCCCTTGAGCATGGCCGGGTTGCCGTCCGCCATGATGCCCTTGAAGCCGAGCGTTTCCGCCTGTGCCGCAATGGCATTGGAGTACAGCATGCCGGTATTCATCAGGACGTCCGATTCCTGATGGAAGAGTTTTTTGAGGAGTTCCCGGTGTTCTTCAATCTGTTCGGCAAATTCCTGAGGAGAGTAAACAGAGGCCAGGGAGTTGTAGTAAGGCATTGCCAGAAAGTCCACGCATCCGGTTTCCGCCAGATCCTTGAAAGCGGCAATCAGATCCGGCCTGTGGTACAGGGCCTGTTCCAGAATGACTCCGCTGAGCGCCAGCCCAAAACGGAATTTACCCCCGGTTAGTTCAATAAGCTGTTTCATCAGCCGGGTTGCCGGGAAGTAACAGCGTTCCGCCACTGTGCTGAGCACGCGGGCATTCAGATCATCATCTTCATAAAAGGCGTGTTCTCCAATTTTGAAGAAGTCATAATGAATCAGCCGGTTAGGCTGATGAGCCACGAAAGTGAGGGAAATGTTGCTCATGGACGGAGGGGGGAGAGGGCTGAGAGTTATTAAATAGGGTAAAAAGGCGTTTTTAGCGGTTCAGCACATGTTCATAGACCCGGATGACCTTGTCCGCGGCGGCGTCCCAGGTGGAGGCCTTGATGTCCTCCGTGCTCTGTTCCACTACTTTCCGGTACAGTTCCTCATCCGTGCAGAGATGGACGATATGCTCCGCCATCTTGTTGACGTCCCAGAAGTCCGCTTTCAGGGCTCCCTTCATGACTTCCGCTACGCCGGACTGCTTGGAAATCACGGCGGGGATGTTGAATTGGGCCGCTTCCAGCGCAGAAAGGCCGAATGGCTCCGATACGGAAGGCATGCAGTAGATGTCCGTGATGGAGAGGAGTTCATTGACTTTGTCCTTGTTCAGGAAACCGGTGAAGTGGAATTTGTCGCCCACGCCCTTGAAAGCTCCGGATTCAATCAACTGGCGGAGTTTTTCTCCCGTGCCGGCCATAACGAAGCGGACGTCGTCCGTTTGTTCCAGAACCTTGGCGGCAATCTGAAGGAAGAATCCCGGGCCTTTCTGCGCCGTCAGGCGCCCCAGGAACAGCACGAGTTTTTCCGGGAATTTCTTCTTGCCTTTGAAAACTTTGACCGGATCCGCTCCGTTGTGAATGGGAAATATCTTATGGGGGTCAATGGCATAGTGCCCGCTGGCGATGGTCCCCGTGTATTTGCTGACCGGGATAACGGCATCCGCCTGTTCCATGCCGAATTTTTCAATGTCGTAAATCCAGCCGCGGGCATCCGCTCCGGCCCGGTCAAACTGGGAAGCGTGCAGATGCACCACCAGGGGCTTGCCCGTGGCTTTTTTCACTTCCACGCCAGCCAGGTAGGTCAGCCAGTCGTGGGCGTGGATAATGTCGAAATCCTGCTGGAGGGCGACTTTTACCGCTATTTTTGAGAATTGAATGACTTTCAGGGCCAGATCTCCGGCGTAGAGGTCTTCCTTGTTTCTAAACAGCTGGAGGTCGGCTTCATGAGTTTTGGAGAAGGTGATGCGGCCTTCCTTGGTGAACTTCACTACTCCGGAGCTTCCTTCCACGGTAGTATAGGGATCCAGTTCAATGGGGGCGTGCTCCACCAGGGCGAAGCTGTCATAGGAATATTTCCGGTCCACTTGTTCCACTTCCCGGTAGGAGACGTTATTGAGACCGGTGAGCTGGAATCCGTCAAAAAGAACGGAAGGATCGGCCTTGGGAACGATTACCCTTAAATCCACTTTTTTTGCCAGCGCCTTGGAAAGACCCAGGCAGGCAATGCCCAGCCCTCCGTTAACCAGGGGCGGGAATTCCCATCCTAATGTAAGAACTCGAATTGTGCTCATCGGTTGATGTGGTTTGTCGGTGTCGGGAAGGGTACGGACTCGTGCCGTGTTGTGCACCAACGCAATAAAACCAGATTTTTCATGTTCGGTCTAGATTATTATGAATAATTTTACTCTAATAATGAAAAGAAAAGCGCTGCATTAGTTCAATCTTGCGTTCGTCATGAAATTGATTTAGTCTGGACTGAACGCTTTTGATTCTCTCTTCCGCCCGGCTTCGATGTGCACCGTGTCCAATATCCCTGAACGACGAAAAAAAACTCCTCTCCGGGGGCGTTTCGTCAAATGGGAGTACACGAATGCGGTTTCCAAAATAACTCTCAGCGTGTGTCTTGCTGATGCCGGAATTGTCCGGGTAACGTACTTCCCCGGGGCAGTGCCGGAAGATGAGCCAAGTTATGCCGTCAGCCCGGGTTATTCCGCCCCGGGAGCGGAAATCCGTGAGTATGACGAGTCCGGAGCGCATGTCGTTGAAACGTCCCTGCTTCGCATCCGCATCCGCCCGGAAGAGCAAAAGGTGGATTTTTACGATATTGCCACGGATGAGCCCCTGCTGACGGATGAGGGCGGCTTTGGCCGGGAGAGCAAGGACTGGACCGGAGACGCCCGGGTATGGATACGGAAAAATCTTCAGGAAACGGAGCATTTTTTCGGGCTTGGAGACAAGCCGTGCGCCTTGAACCTGAGAGGCAAGTATTTCTCCATGTGGGGAGCGGACCATTATGATTTTCATGAGGAATCGGATCCCCTTTACAAAAGTATTCCCTTTTTCCTCAGTTTGCGGGAGAGGAAGGCGTACGGCCTGCTGTTTGACAACACGTGCCGTTCGTTCTTCGACTTCGGCGCGGCGGATGAAAAGGTTCTTTCTTTTGGGGCCTCCGGAGGCCTGATGAATTATTATTTCATTTACGACCGCAGCCCGCTGGACATCATCTCCGCTTATACGCGCCTTACCGGTACGCCTGAATTGCCGCCTTTGTGGGCGTTGGGGTACCATCAGTCCAAGTGGAGCTATTATCCGGACAAGGCCGTGTACAACCTGGTGGAACGCTTCCGGAGCCTGGGCATTCCGTGCGATGCCGTGCATCTGGACCATCATTACATGGAACGAAAAGAGGGGTTTACGTGGGACAGGCAGAATTTTCCCAACGCGGAAGGAATGGTTCGCGCCCTGGAGAAGGACGGTGTGAAGACGGTCCTGATTGTCAATCCCGGCGTGAAGGTCAACCCCGCCAATCCGGTCTGGAAAGAGGGGATGGAACGCAATTATTTCTGCCGCCGGTCGGAAGGCAATTTATTGTCGGAGGAAGTATGGCCGGGGCTTTGCAATTTCCCGGATTTTACGGCTCCGGCCGTACGCGGCTGGTGGGCGGGCCTGTTCAGCCGGGATATTGGGAAAATTGGCGTGCGAGGCCTCTGGAACGATATGAACGAACCTGTCGTTTTTCCGGACCGCACTTTCCCGATGGATACGCGGCATGAATATGACGGCATGCCCTGTTCCCATGAGAAGGCCCATAACATTTACGGGCAGTGCATGGCGGAAGCCTCCTGGCTGGGCATGAAGCGTCATGCTCCGGACCGGCGCCCCTTCCTGCTGTCCCGGTCCGGTTTTGCCGGGCTGCAGCGTTTTGCCGCCACATGGACAGGGGACAACCGGTCCAACTGGGAACATTTGAAGCTGGCCAATTTCCAGTGCCAGCGGCTTGCGGCTTCCGGCATTTCCTTCGCGGGAGCGGATGCGGGGGGATTCATGGGGCATCCCACGCCGGAATTATTTTGCCGCTGGATGCAGATGGCTTCTTTCCACGGTTTTTTCCGCAATCATTCCTCCGGGGAGTTCGGCGGTCAGGAACCATGGATGTTTGGACAGGAAGTCACCTCTTGCGTGAAAGCCGCCATAGAGGGCCGCTACCGCCTGCTTCCCTATATCTATACACAGTTCCGCCGGTACGCGGAGACGGGCATGCCCGTGCTGCGTTCCCTGGCCCTGCAATGTTTTACCAACAAGGACACCTACTGGCGGGGGGCGGAGTACTTCTTCGGCGACCATCTGTACGTCGTTCCCATTCATGAGCCGCAGGAAGGCGGACGGTTTCTCTACATTCCGGAGGGCGTCTGGTATTCCTATCACACGGACAGCCTGATGGAGGACACCGGAAAGGATGTCTGGGTGAAATGCCCTCTTTCTTTCCTGCCCGTGTATGTCCGCGGAGGGGCGGTAGTCCCCCATTGGCCGGTGCAGCAATATGCAGGGGAACTGCCTCGCCCGCCGCTGACGCTGGATGTATGGTGGGCGCCGGAAGGGGAGGTGGCCTCCCATTTGTATGAGGATGCAGGGGACGGGTATGCATACCGGAACGGGGAATGCGCCGTGCATGAGTTCCTTTACCGCGGCGGCTCCAATTCCCTGGAGCTGGACTGGAACTGCGAGGGAGATCCCTGTGCATTCCATGAGTCCGCAGAAGTGGTTTTGCACGGCTTGCCTGCGGGTATTTCCGTCAGCGCATGCATGGACGGCGTTCCTTGCCGCAGCGTAACGAGGGAAGGCCGGGTATGGAGGATACCGGTGAAGGATAAATTTGATGCGCTTTCCGTTTGCTGGACGACGGAATGATGTTTTTGCCGTTAAGGGCGGGAGGCGCCCGGCGGATTTGTCATGGAAGGCGGAAACTGCGCCTGACCGTATCCCTCTTCAGTTTCAGCTCCCGCCATTCATGCGTCAGGGTGGAGGATGCCACGACGCCACCCCCGGCGCAGAGGGAGAGCTTTTGCCCCTGCCAGTACAGGGAGCGGATGCCTACCAGGCAGAAGAAGTCTCCGTCATCCAGAAACCCGAACGGAGCGCCGAAACGAAGCGGACAGCGCAGGCGTGAACGCCAGTCGTCCAGCTGGGCGAGCGTTTTCTCCGTGCGGGGCTGGGATCCCAGGGCGGGGGTGGGGTGGAGCAGCCGTATCCAGTGGGCCGGAGTGTGCTGTTCGTCCGATTCCAGCGTGAGGTAGGTGACGAAGTGGATCAGGGTGCCGAGGTTCAGCACGCTGCGGGCCGTTCTGGTGACGCTGCCGCAGGGGGACAGGCGGGAAAGAATGCTGCCCGCCACGATTTCATGCTCGCGGATTTCCTTGTCGTCGTTGATGAAGACCCCCACATCTTCCGGACGGGCCGTTCCTGCCAGGGCCATTGTCTCCAGGAGGCGGCCCTGTTGGCGGAACAGTGTTTCCGGAGTGGTTCCGCAGAATCCTTCCCGTTCCGTCCACCAGGCGTAGGGATAGTGGGACGGAGAGCTGTTAATGGCCCGCGGTATGAGTTCCCGGGGGGTGTGTGGCGGCTGCATTTCCCCGAACTGAGGCATCGCCGGAACGCTTTTCACCAATTGCCCGGTGGCGATTTGTTCCATTATTTCCGCAAAAACCTGCGCGTACGCGTCCGGAGACGGTTCCGACCACCGGATTTCCGGAGCGGGCGGCAGGGGGCTTTCCTCCGGTGAAAGAGAAAGAAGGGCTGCCGGTATTTTCCATGGCCGCGGATCGTCCAGACGGAATGTATCAACATAAAAGGCGGGGCCGGAATCCGGTGGTTCCACTGATTCCCGGAAAGGCCCGGTTCCGAGCAGAAGGCCGCGGGAAGGGTGCTTGATCAGGGCTCCGGAAGTCAGCGTTTTTATGTCCATGCGCCATTCATGTTAAAATGCCGTGGCCGGGAATTCCAGCTATTTGAATGTTTGTGAAAGTGCGGATGAAGCGGGGGTAACGGTTCCCATGGGCCTTTTCCCTGCCGCTGAAGAAGCAGGAGGGTGGCTTATCTTTCCCTGCCCGAAGGGAATTCTGCCTCTGTTTCCTGAAGCCGTGCGCCATGTCACGTGCGTTCCCCTTTTGAATTGACGGGAAAAAGCGCTCAAGTAAGCTTTAACGAGCTTGCGTCCCTATGCAGATGATGAACAGACCAGCACCAGCAGTTCCCTCCGCCGATATTCCGGTAGAGGCTATGCTGGCAGAGGTGCGGAAGCCGCCGGGGCCTGTCTGGTGGAGCGTGTTTCTCGCCAGCGCATTGCTGGCGGCGTGGGGCATCGGGTGGAGTTCCTGGCGCATTGCTGCAGAGGGGGCAGGCGTGCTGGGGGTGAATAATAACGTGGTATGGGGGCTGGACATTGTGCATTTTGTTTTCTGGATAGGCCTGGGGCATGCGGGCACCCTGATTTCCGCCGTCCTGCTGCTGACGCGCCAGTCATGGAGAAGCCCGATTGCGCGCGGAGCGGAACAGATGACCCTGTGCGCGGTCATCTGCGCCGCCGTCTTCCCTGTAGTGCACGTAGGGCGTGTCTGGATGGCGTGGATGGCTTCCCCCCTGCCGGAAGTGAGCGGAATTTGGCCGGATATGGCCTCTCCTTTGATGTGGGATGTCATGGCCGTCAGCACCTATTTTCTTCTTTCCCTGTTGTACTGGTATATCGGCCTGGTGCCGGATTTCGCGCTACTGAGGGACTGCTGCAAGGGGCGTCTGAGGCGCCGTTACGGGTGGCTGGCGCTGGGCTGGCAGGGTACGGGGCGCCAGTGGCGCGCCTATGAAAAGGCCAGTCTGCTTTTTGCGGTTATTCTGACTCCGCTCGTGGTATCCGTTCATTCCGTGGTGAGTTTCGATTTTTCCGTAACTCAGGTGCCGGGGTGGCACCTGAGCATTTTCCCGCCCTATTTCGTAGGAGGGGCCATCCTCAGCGGTATGGCGATGGTTCAGCTGATTCTGCTGGGGGTGAGCCGTCTGATGGCCGGCAGCGGCATTCGCCAGGCCGTTACTCCGGCCATTCTGGATTTAAGTTCCCGGTTGGTGCTGGCCCTGAGCCTGGTGATGGGGGCCATGTATTTGTGGGAGCATCTGGCCGCTATTCTGAATGGAGGCGCTCCGGAGCCGTTTCCGGGCAGAAATCCCGTGAATGCCGTGTTCATCATCGTCATGGTTGCCGGGAACGTGGCGCTGCCCCAGTTGTTCTGGTTCCGCCCTCTGCGAACCAACCGCCGGGTGATTGCCGCCGTGGCTCTGGGAGTGCTTGCGGGCATGTGGATGGAACGTTTCTGGATTGTCGTGAATTCCCTGAAGGCCTCTCTGCTTGCCGCCAACATCGGAGATTATTTCCCAAGCGTGACGGATTTGGCTATGATGGCCGGGAGCGTGGGGCTGTTTATGGCCCTGTATATGGCGCTGGTGCGTGTGGCTCCGTTCTTTTCCCTGTGCGACGTGCGGGAACAGCAATCCCTGAACAAGGAGGGCGGGGCATGAAGAAGGCCGTCATTTCCGGCTGGGTGCTTTCCTTCGGTTCGGAGAAGGCGCTTCTTCAGGCCGTCCGCATGCTGGTGAAGGAGGAAAATTTGCGCTGGGAAGTTTGCGCCCCTTATCCTTGCGCCGCCGTCCGGCTTGCCAACAGACACGCCGGGAGGGCCGTGGGCGCAGGCATCCGGCTGTGGGCCGCTGCGGGCGGCGTCTGCGGGTTTCTGGCCGTGGCCCTGTGGCTTTACTGGACGCAGTTCTGCGCGGATCCCCTTGTGACCCAGGGCAGGGTGCAGGGCTGGGACAACTGGCCCGCATACGTTCCGCCCCTGTTTGAGGGTACTTTGCTGGGGGCCGGATTGCTGACCGCCGCCGGATTCCTGAGGGGGGCTCTTCTTCCGAAGTGGCATGACTGGGCGTTCGAGTGTGATTTTTTCAGGACGGATGAGCACGGAAACGGGTACTTTATTCTGCTGGAAGGTGGATGCGAAGAGCGTTCCGCCGCCCTGGTTGAGGCCCTGAATCCGGATGCCCGCGAGCATGTTCATGGGAAAGGAGGCTGGCCATGAGAGGCGGCATTATGGCGGCAGCCACCCTGGTTCTGCTGGGAGCGTTCTGGTTTCTGGCGGGAGACGACGATGGGAGAAATGCCGCTCCCCGTCTGTTTGACAATATGAATGAACGCCCTCTGGCGGATGCCCAGCAGGTGGGGATGCCTTCTGCCCCCGCAGGCCGGAAAACCCGTCTGACGCCCCCCCATTCCGTGGCGCAGTCCCTGGGCATCGTCGGAACGGCTTGGAAACGGGAAGGCGACCGGGATTCCTTTGCTGCGGAAGGTTCCTATTTTTCCTCCGGCCGCATGCAGGGCGGAGAGGAGGATTCCATGCCTCTGGAACTGGGCGGCATCTCCCGCAGCCGCGACGTGCAGGCGGAGGGGCGTGCGCTTTATCTGGCGCACTGCGCCGTTTGTCATGGAAAGGACGGAGACGGACGCGGCAGCATGGCCGCTTATGACACCTATCCGCAAATAGGCTCCTTCCGGGATGAAAAGTACGCTTCCTATTCCCCAGGAAAAATGTTCAGGAGCATTCGGTCGGGGCAGGGGAACATGCCCGCTTTCGGAAACATTCTCACGGCGCGGGAAATCTGGTGTCTGGCGGCGTTTGTCCGCCATTTGCAAGCGCCGCCGGAAGAACCGGCCGTTAAACGGAAGGAACAGCATCCATGAACAGCAATACATCTTCAACAGGCAGGGAACGCCGGGATCGTCCGGCATTCGGCTGGGCCGGGCGTTCCGCAGCCCTCTCCCTGTGGATACTTTTCGTTCTATTGTGGTGCGTGCTGATGCGCCAGTCTTTTACGGCCATGCCCTGGGACGACATGACGGTTGCCGGGGAAAGGCTGCAGGAATTGAGAAGGCCGTTCGCCGCTGCCGGAATGGCCGCAGGCGTTTTCGGCTCCGGCCTCTGTCTGGGGTGCCTGTTCTGGCTCTGCCTGTCTTCACTGACGGGTTCCGGCTGGGGGATCGCGCTGAGAAGGGTGCTGGCGGCGGGGTGTTGGGGGTTTTTACCCGGTGTTCTGGTATTGGCTGGAACGGTCGGCTGCCTGACTACCGTGATTTTTCCGGAAGCGGCCCGCTACTGGGGGGTAGCGGATGTTTCCTCTCCCGGCGTCCAGGCCTTTGGCGTTCTTGATTTGGCTGACTTCTCATGGTGGAACCCTGCATGGCTGTACGTGCGCGTGGGGGGCGTTGCGGCGCTTTCCTGGAGCTTGGCCCAGGTATGGGAAACGCTGGTTGCGGAAAAAAATGTCTGGCAGCCTTCCTTCCGCCGGGGCTCTGCCGCCTTTTGCATGATCGTGACGGTGATGATGCTGGGCCTGCTGGGGGTGGACATGCTGGGAGGGACGGGGAAGAACGTTCTTTCCATGTTCCCCGTATACATGATTGCATATGTTCTGCTGGCGTCCCTGGCGTTCGCTGTGTTGTCCGCCGTGCTCCTGAAGCGGCTGGACGGAGGGAAGAAGCTGCCCTGGCCCCGCCTGGGAGGCATGCTGACGGCCATGGTTCTGGTGAAAGCCTATATTGTATATTCGCAGTACATGATTACCTGGTACGCCTCCATTCCGGCTGAAATGTCCTTTTATGAAGACGCCGCTTCTTCCGGCTGGTCCGGGATGTTGGCCGCGGCTCTCATTCTTCAGCTTTTGCTTCCTTTCCTCATATTGCTGTTTCCCGCGTTGAGACGCCGTCCGTCCGCTTTGGGCGCCGTATGCGCCGGAGTGCTGTTGGGCTCCCTGCTGGAAGCGTGCTGGATGTTCGGCTCAGGCCTTGGGCTGAACCCTGCCGCGTGGAAGGCATGGCTTCCGTTCGTCCTGCTCCTGGTGGGAATGGGCCTGATCTGCTGTTTTTCCTTCCTGGGGGCCTTGAGCGTCCGCAGGGTATTTCCCAAACCATGATGAACCGTACCCCCGCCGTTTTTTTTCTGTTTCTCCGCCGTCCGGGAGAGTTTTTCCCCTTGTTCTGGCTGGCAGGTGCTTTCATGCTGGGTTTCCTGTGGTCGCTGGCGTACGCCTCCGGTCTGGTGGAGGAAGGGCCTTTGCCGTGGCCGGCCGGCCGTCTCATGTTCGCATTCTACGGCATGCTGGTGTACGGCTGGGCCCTCCCCGTCCTGTTTTCTGTTGCGGCGGGAAGCGGGGGCCGGTGGAGGAAACCCGCAGAATGGCTCTGGCATGCCTGCGTCGCGCTGGGGGTGGCGACCATTGCCGCGGGGAATGGGAGCGGCGTGCTCCTGATGCCTTTTGACTGGTGGGTCTGTCCGGTTTTCGCTTTCCTTTCCGCAGGGGCGGCGTGTCTCGCATGGTTCCGGCCGTTTCCGTGGCCTGTACGGCTGTTGTTCAGTTCTTCCGCCGGGTGCGTGGCTGCGGCCCTTCTGGTGCTGGGATATACGCAGGGATTATCCATGAATGGCCTGCTGGATGTTTCCGCCCTGGGGGGGAGCCTGTCCTGCGGGCTGATGTTTGCTGCCCTGGGAGCGGCGGCGCTCCGGCTGGATATGGGGCAAGGGGGGACAGTTGGAATTCTGTCCGTCTGGATGGCCCTGGTTCTGGCGGCGGCGCCGGTGATCGGAGGGCTGGGGGGGCTTCAGGGGGTTCCCGTGCCGTGGATGTTGGTGGAGGCCGGTACCGTCTGGTGTTGGTGCGCCGTTCTTCCCGCCGTTGTGGCGGCGGCGCTTTTTTGGATGAAATCCGGTACGAAGACAGGAATATGGATGAAGACCGGGGTTTCCCTGCTTGCCTTGCTGGCGGCATGGAACGTGTTTGTTGCAGGTGCGCCGGAGCTGATGCAGTTTTCCCTGTCTGCGTGGCATGAGCCGGAATTATGGATTCTGCCGGGGGCCGGAGTGTTGATGATGGCAGGGGGGAAGGCTCCCGGACGTTTCCCTGCGGCATGGCGGCTACTGGGCGCAGGCGTCTGCGGCGTGTTTCTGGCGTATGCCGTAGGCGTGCTTGCCGTCCTGGATGTTCAGGCTTTTCCTGAGGCGCGTCGTGCGGAGCTGATGAGCGGCTGGGTGGGCATGGCTGCCTGCGTCCACGCCGTTGCCATGGCTTTTTGCCTGGCGGGCAGCCTCTGCCTGTGGCGGCCTGTGGAAGAGGAAGACGGAAGCCGGGAGCCGGAACCTCCGTTTTTGCCGCGCTTCTTCTTCATTTCAGCCGTTGCGGCGGTTGTGGCGCTGGCTGCTGCTGCGGCCGTTTTCCTGCATGCTCCGCCTCCGGATTCCATGGAGGTCAGGAGACCCGTTCAGGATGCGGCTGGCGCCGGTATTTATGCCGCGGAGGGGTGTGCCCTGTGCCATACCCAGATTATCCGGCGTTCCCTGTCCGGAAAAGACTGGCAGACGGCAATTGACCGCGGGACGGATCCGGATTTCCCCTACCGGGTTAGTGAGCCGGAAGACATGGATGCCGAATTCAACAGGGAAGGAGCGCCGCAGGTAGGTGTAGCGGCGGTTGGGCCGGATTTAAGCAATGCTGCGGAGTATATCACAGGCAGGCTGGAATATGAGGATGCCGTGTCCGGCGGCACGCGCCGCGCCGCGCAGGCGCGGGAATGGCTGGCCCTGCATCTTTACAACCCGCGGGAAATGCAGTTCAACAAGCCCTGGACTGTGTGTCCGGCCATGCCCGGACTGTTTGAGGAACGCCCCGTAGAAGGGAATGCTCCTTCCCCGGAGGCCCTCCCCGTCCGGATGGAACCGGGCCGGGAACTGATTCCCACGGAACGGGGGAAGCATCTGCTGAACTACCTGGCTTCCCTCCGAAGGGTGGAGCCTTCCCGGAAACGCGACCGTATTCATTCTTCCCCGGGAATGTCCCATATTCACCCGGATTATGCCGCCCATCCTCCCGCCGTGGACATGGAACGCCTGAAAAAAGCACGCGCCGCTGCCGTCATGGAAAAGGGGAAAGGCGTGTATCTCTCCAAATGCGCCATTTGCCACGGCAACGACGGCCTGGGAGACAGGGTAACCTATCCTCCCCTGGCTGGCTCCGAATGGCTGAAAGAAAAGCCTGATGCGGAAATCGTCAGGATCATCCTCCAGGGGCTGACCGGCCCCATCACGGTGAATGGCAAGGCATGGGATTCCACCATGCTGCCGCCCGGCATCACGAATTCCCGGGATCTGGCCAACCTCCTCACATTCCTGCGCCGCCAGTTCGGAGGCGTGGAAGGAGCGGCCTATACGCCGGAACAGATGGACGCCATTCGCCGGGAGCTGTGACGGTCCGGACTTTCGATAGCCGCTTCATGACTGTTCTGAAAGAAGAGGAGAGAGACAGGGGGGCTGGGGGCCGCTGCAACAAAAAAGACTGCCCTCCGAACCATATGCCGGAAGGCAGCCTGATGAAAGAGGTTTGGGAAAAGGTCAGCTCAGGGCTTCCACCAGCTTGTCCCCGTAGGCGGAGCAGGTAAGTTCCGTGGAACCGGGAATCATTTCCGCAAGGTCGAACGTGACCGTTTTTTCGGAAATTACCCGGTCGATGGCCTGAATCAGCAGGTCGGCGGCTTCCGTCCAGCCCATGTAGCGCAACATCATCTCCGCAGACAGGATGACGGAGCTGGGGTTGGCTTTGTTCAGTCCGGCCAGTTTCGGCCCGGTGCCGTGCGTAGCTTCAAAAATGGAATGCCCCGTCAGGTAGTTGATGTTGCCTCCTGGGGCGATTCCGATGCCGCCGACCTGCGCCGCCAGGGCGTCGGAGATGTAATCCCCGTTCAGATTCAGCGTGGCTACCACGTCGAAGTTTTCCGGATGGAGAAGAATTTCCTGAAGGAAGGCGTCTGCAATGCAATCCTTGATCACGATTCCGTTGGGAAGCTTCAGCCAGGGGCCGTCCCCTATGGGGAGGGCGCCGTATTCCCGCCGTGCGACATCATATCCCCAGTCACGGAAGCCGCCTTCCGTGAATTTCATGATGTTGCCCTTATGCACCAGCGTGACGCTTTTCCTTCCGTTTTTCACGGCATAGTCAATGGCGGCGCGCACCAGGCGCTCCGTGCCTTCACGGGAAACGGGCTTGATGCCGAAGCCGGAGCTTTCCGGGAAACGCACCTTTTTCATGCGGTCCGGGAAAATGCGGCTCATGGTATCAAAAAACAGCTTGGCGTCCTCCGTGCCTTCCTTGAATTCGATTCCGGCGTAGATGTCTTCCGTGTTTTCGCGGAAAACGACCATGTCCACTTTTTCCGGAGCTTTGACGGGAGTTTCAATGCCGTTGAAATAGCGCACGGGACGCAGGCAGACAAACAGATCCAGATCCTGCCGCAGCGTGACGTTCAGGCTGCGGATGCCTCCGCCCACCGGAGTGGTGAGGGGGCCTTTGATGCCGATGAGGTACGTGCGGAAAGCTTCCACCGTTTCATTCGGAAGCCAGGTGCCCAGGTTGTCAAAAGATTTCTGCCCGGCAAAAACTTCATACCATGCGATGGAACGCCTGCCCTGATAAGCCTTGGCTACGGCTGCGTCAATGACACGGGAGGCCGCCGCCCATATCTCAGGACCGGTTCCATCACCGATGATAAAAGGAATGACGGGCCTGTCCGGAACGCAAAGCCTGCCGTTCTGCATGGTGACGGCTGCACCGTCCGCGGGAGGGGTGAATGTTAAATTGGCCATGACGTGCGTTCCTTTATAGGACGCAGCCCGGTTTGGCAAGATAAAAGAGCGGAATGGGGAACTGTGCTTCGTGGAGCTTTGCCGGCTCCTGAAGCAACCGGACTTGGAAATGTTTTCCTCCTACCCCATGCGCATGTCTCAGAACCAGCGGTCCTTCCCGGAAGGTTCTTCCGGCTGACCGGCTTCTTCCCGGAGGCGTTTGAGGAAATTTTCTTCAGCCTGATGTTTCAAGCCACTCTCCATGATATGCTTCCGGGCGTTTTCGTTCAGCTGGTTGACGGCAATGGCGGCATCTTCGGAAGTCAGCCTGTTCCAGATGCCGGCGTCGTCCTTCACAATGCGCAGGGAACCCTCCACCATCTCGCAGGAAATCAGCGTTCCATGAAGGCCCTCCGCCGTAATGGGGCCTTTGTTTCCTGCGGGAATGATAATCCGAAGAGGTTCGGGCCCTTCCAGATTGATGCCCCCATGGGCGCGGTAGGCCGCTTTCAGAATCAGCGTTTTCCTGCTCCACCACCAGGTGGTGGAGTAACGGTATTCATATTCAAAAGTCCGTTCCACGGTAACCAGATTGGCCACTTTTTCATCCTTCTGCACAATCAGGGCCACGCCGCCGTGGTTGGAGGAAAAACCCTTATTGATCAGGGTGAGGCCCGCTTCCCTGCCGGCGTCAATCAGTTTTTCCGCTACAGCCATCGGCTTTTCCACCGGGGCGGTGATGCAGGAGCGCACACCCCAGAACAATACGGCCAGCACACCGATCAGAACGGCTCCCCTGGCCAGGGCGACGACAGCGGGGGAATGGAAAAAGGTGGTGGAGGAACCGCTCATGAGATGTTGCGCGTAGCGGAATTCAGGATTCCGGATCTTCATGGGAGCCATCTTCCCTGATGGGAGGCATGAACAGGGCCAGGAAAGTGAAAGCGATGACGGTCAGGTCGTCTATTTGTCCAAATCCGGGAATGAAATCCGGAATCAAGTCAATGGGGGAAAAAGCGTAGAGAGCGGTCAGGATGAGGAGAACAATCTTGCGTTTGGTGAAAAGGCGCGGTTCTCCTTCCCGGCTGCGGAAGTAATTGACAGCTCTGACCAGGAGTTGTTGCCTGGAGCCGTTGGGTGGAATGGGAAACCTGTTTTTCATGGGGCTGCAGGGGGGGAATTTGCCGTAAATGGAAGGGTTACTCTTCCGTCATTATCTCATGCGCCCCCGGCTGCGTCCAGAGCAATTACCGGCTTCCCTTCGGGTGTGTGTTTTCTTACGCTTTAAGAGGATGCAGCGTTTGCGGCGATTGCGCTGTGCGGGTATCCCTTTTCCCTGCATTGTCATCGGCAAGAGGAAGGGAAGAGGACAGGCGCCGGGAAACGCGGAAGAAACCGGAACATTTGTCTTGTCCCTGCCGTTTTCCGAGTCTGTTCCCACCAGCCGCGACAACGTTCCGCAGGGTAGAAGATAGCGTCTTCCCCATCTGCCCGCGTTCCTTTCCCGGAAGAGGAATGCCCGGGCTTGCGGCATTGACACGGCGGGAGGCACGGGGTACTCTCCTGCGGCATATAATGATCAGTTTCACCAATATCAGCGGAGCCGAGGAAATTGGGGCCAATTGCTATTTGCTTGAGATGGACGGCACCAGGATCGTGCTTGACAGCGGGATGCACCCCAAGAAGGAGGGGAAGGCGGCCATGCCGGACTTTGATTCCCTGGAACCTAATTCCGTGGAAGCCGTTTTTTTAAGCCATTCCCACCTGGACCATCTGGGGACGCTGCCCGTGCTTCAGGAGAAACAGCCTGCGGCGGAGGTGTTCATGACGCCCGCTGCGGCAGCCCTGTCTGAAGTGATGCTGCACAATTCCGTGAATGTGATGAGCGCCAAGAGGCTGGACCTGGGCATTGTGGAGTATCCTTTTTTCACCCATAACGATCTGGACAGATTGAGCGACGCCTGGAATGCCAAATCCTGCAACGAAGTGTTCCGCGTGGGCTTTCGTCAGAACGTGCTGGCCACGTTTTATGATGCCGGGCACATCCTGGGGTCTGCCGGCGTGATGCTGGAGAGCGAGAGCGGCCATACCGTATTTTACACGGGGGACGTGCAGTTTGAGGACCAGAGCATGATTCCCGGGGCTGATTTTCCGGAATCCGGCGTAGATACGCTGGTGATGGAGTGCACGCGCGGCGGTTTCCAGCGCAGCGCCCACTATTCCAGGCCGGAAGAGATGGTGAGGTTCGGGAAAGCGATTGCGGAGACGCTGGAGCGCGGCGGCGCCGTACTGATTCCGGTATTCGCCATCGGCAAGAGCCAGGAGATGCTGTTCAATATCCACCGTTTCAAGCAAATGGGGGTGATTCCCGCCAATACTCCCGTGTATTTCGGCGGTCTGAGCGCGAAAGTTTCCCTGTTGTACGACCGTTTTGCCGGGTCAACGCGCAGGCATGACCATGAATTTAAACTGAAGGATGAGATTCAGACCGTGCCCCTTCCGCGCAAGGGAAAAGCTCCGCTGGTGTGTTCCCCGGGGAATATTTACGTGGTGTCCAGCGGCATGATGACGGAAAACACGCTTTCCAACGTTATGGCAGAACAGGTTCTTCCCCAGGAGAAGAATGCTATTTTGTTCGTAGGATATGCGGATCCTGATTCTCCCGCGGGCCTGTTGAAGGCAACGCCTGAAGGGGAACTGGTGAAAATGCGGCCCAAGGGGCAGCCGGTGCGCCGCAAGTGCACCGTGGACTGTTTTGATTTTTCCGGGCATGCCACCCGGGATGCCTTGGTCAATTATGCCGTGAAGCTGAATCCCAGGCAGGTGGTTCTGGTGCACGGGGACCCGGATGCCGTGGAGTGGATGCGCCATACGTTATCCGCCAAAATGCCGGATTCTACTATCGTCGTTCCTGAGCCGGGGCGCCGCTACACTTTTGAGCCATGAGTTTTACAGGAGAAAGAAAGGGGAGGCTGGTCGTCTTTGAAGGCATTGACGGCACGGGCAAGTCCACCCACATCGGCCACTTGCGGAAGTATCTGGAGGGGAAGGGGCTGGAAGTGGTGCAGAGTTTTGAGCCCACGCGCGGCCGGTGGGGCCGGATGCTCCGGGATTCCGCCGTGACCGGACGCCTTTCCGCAGAGGAGGAAGTGGCCCTGTTCCTGAAAGACAGGAGGGAACATGTAAAGACGCTGATTGCTCCCGCATTGGCGCGGGGGGCATGGGTTCTGCTGGATCGCTACTATCTTTCCATGATGGCTTACCAGGGCGCGCGCGGCATAGACCCGCAGGCCATCCGCGCCGCCAATGAAGAGTTTGCCCCGGTGCCGGATGCCGTGGTCTGGCTGGATATTCCCGTTTCCGTGGCATTGGAACGCATCGGAAACCGCGGGGAACGCGACGCTTTTGAGACGGAAGAGGGTCTGGCGGCCTGCCGCAGCGTGTTTGCTTCCGTCCATGCTCCCTGGATGCTCCGCGTAGAAGCGGACGCCGGAGAGGAAGAAGTGGCGGCAAGAGTGCGGAGGTCTCTTTCCGCGCGTTTTCCCGATGTCATTGAAGCATAGGCGCATCCCTCCGGCCGGATGCCGGGGATTTTCCCTTGGCGGGTCATTACCGGCATTTAACTGCTATTTCGCAGGCGCATAAGCCGTTGGATCCGGAATCCCGGCTTCCCTGAAGGCTTCCCGGCGTTCCATGCAGGTGGAACAGACGCCGCAGTGGACGGCTCCGCCCTTGTAGCAGGAGTAGGTGCGGGAAAAGTCCACGCCCAAATCCTGGCCCATGGCAGCGATGCCGCCCTTGGACATGTGGATGAAAGGGCGCAGGATGCCCAGGCCGGCGTAGGTTCCCAGGCGAATGGCCTGCGTCATGGCGGCCATGAATTCCTCCCGGCAGTCCGGATAGATGCTATGGTCACCGGAATGGGCCGCAATGACGAGCTGCTGCGCTCCGCAGCTTTCCGCAACTCCGGCGGCGATGGACAGGAAGATGCCGTTGCGGAAGGGGACGACGGTCTGTTTCATCAGTTCTTCATCATAGGAACCGTCCGGAATATCGTCCGCGCCGGAGAGGAGGGCGGATTTCAAATGGGAGGAGATGGAGGAGATGTCAATCACGCGGTGCTCTATGCCCAGGCTGGCGGCCTGCCAGGCAGCGCATTCCAGTTCCCGTTCCGCGTGGTTGGAGGCATAGTCAAAGCTGAGGGCCACCCGGACGCGGTGGTTCCTGTGCGCCCAGTGCAGGGCTACGCTGGAGTCCAGTCCCCCGCTGAGCAGTACGGCTGTTTCCATCTTGTCCATGGTCTGGATTAAAGAGGGCGGTTTTCCGGATTGTGTTCGGCTGTTGCGGTCAGCTGGATGCCGCCGCGGGGGGAGAAACGTCCTTCCACCTTCAGCCACCGCGGGGAAATGGCGGCCACCAGATCATCCGTGATGCGGTTGACGATTTGTTCGTTGAAAGCCGGGTAGTTGCGGTAGGAGGCCAGATAGTATTTGAGGGATTTGGTTTCCACGCATTTTTCCGCGGGAACGTAGGTGATCGTCAGGCGGCAGGAATCCGGTTGCCCGGTAACGGGGCAGAGGGAGGAAAATTCATGGGTGTCCAGCGTGATGGTGTAGGGACGCGTGCCGCGGTTGGGGAAGGATTCCAGCCTGGCGTCGTCAGGGCTGGTGAAGAAGGAGCTTTGAGAGCCTAATAGAGTCAGATGGTCGTCGGACATGGTTGTTGTAGTATGGTAATGGATGGTTCAGGCCCCCTGGACGGGGGCGCCTTTTTCCAGGACGGGTTCTTCGCCGGGGAATTCTTTCACGTACAGGTCCTGTTGAGGGAACGGGATGGAAATGCCGTGTTCGTTGAACGCATTATAGATGTGTTCCCGCACGGAGGAAAGACTGGAGGATTTTGTCATGACGGGAACCCATACCCATACGCCCAGATTGACGGCACTGTCTCCGAAATTGTCCAGCACCACGCTGGTTTTTTTGACCTTGGAAAGGAAGGGCAGGGAAGACAGCGTTTCCAGAATGATTTTACGCGCCCTTTCCACGTCCGTTCCATAGGAAATGCCCACTTCCACCTTCACGCATTCGAATTTATGGTTGCGGGTCATGTTGCGGAAGTTCTTGTTAAAGAGCTGGGAGTTCTGGAAGGCGATGATAGAGCCGTCCAGCGTCTCGATCATGGTGGAGCGGTAGCCCAGGGAGGAGACGCGGCCCCGGTAGCCGTCGCATTCAATCATGTCGCCCTGGCGCAGGCGCCCCAGCATCAGGGAGAGGCCGCAGATGATATTCTCAATGGTGTCTTTCAGGGCAAAGCCGATGCCCATGCTCAAGCCTCCCATGACCATCAGCAGCCCGTTGTAATTGGCGTTCATGATGATGAGCGCCGTAAAAACGAAGAGCCCCCAGAGAAAAAGGGAGGAGAGCGTCACGAAGGTGGGGATGATGCCTACTTCATAATCTTCTCCATAGACTTCGTGCAGCGTATTTTTCCCCAGGAATATCAGGTAGTTGAGAACAATGGCAATCAGGATGACCGTGATGACGCTGCTCCAGCTGAAAGTGAACAGATCCTTGATTTCCGTGGCGGCGAAAATTTTATTGATGATGAGGTCCCCCATGTCGAAGGTGGCGGCGGGCCAGATGAGGCTGAACAGGATGAGGAAGATGGTCAGGCAGGGAAGCGCCAGCTTGGAGACGAAAGGGCGGAACCACAGGATGACCCGCTTGTTCCGTTCCTTCCGGCGTTTTTCATAGTGGTGGAGCAGATCCCACAGGCCCACCAGCAACAGGATGCTGGTCATCAGCATAATCCAGGTCATCAGGACCAGAAAGGCCATGAAACTGAATCCAGTCCAGCACAGAACGCTGCCCAGGATAGTAAACACCAAAGATACGGTGGAGAAGAAACGGTCCAGCCGGGGCAGCTTGTGCCGCTGCCGCACCCAGGTCAGCAGGGAGAAGAGGGAAACCAGCGTGAACAGGATGGGCATGGAAATATCCACGATAATGTTGGGGGCCATGAACATGCGCAGAAGCATGAAGAATCCGCCCAGAAGAAGGTAGGGCATGTAGATGCGGATGCCGGAGTTAATGGTTCCGTAGGGGAGGCGCGTGACCAGGGAGAACAGGATGGCGCTGACCAGCAGAAGGAATTCCGCGCCCAGGGAAGCCGCGCTCTCCAGCAGGTAGTTCGGCGTGCGCAGTGAGGCAATGACGAGGATCAGCGCCACGATAAGAATGGTGGTGACGTTGGTGAACGCATGACGCTTGTTGTAGTTGCCCGTCTTTTTCAGCGTTTTTTTGAAGCCCAGGAAGACAATGAAGCGGGCAAGGCAGTAGGAGCACAGGATGATGCCCAGCAGGATAAGGCCGTAGTGTTTGAGCGTTTCCGAGTCTGATGGAAGCTGGAGCTTGCTGTCCGCGGATGTTTCCCATACGCTCATGCATATTTCATACGTCTTGAGCGGCTTGAGAAAGATATACCTGGCCGCATGGGACGGGGTGTAAAATATCCTGTTGAACAGGGAGGTGAACATTTGGGCGCTTTCATAGTTCAGCGTGTCTATCTTCCTGTTCAGATTATTGAAAAGTTCCTTAAGGTAAATGAACTGCTCCTTTTCTTCCTGAAGGGATTTTTCCAGTTCCTGGCAGGCATACAGAGCTTCGTCCCTTTGCACCAGGGATGGTTCCGACAGGTTGGCCGTGTCGACTTCCTCCAGGGATTCCGCCAGTTTTTTAATGCGTTCTATTTCCTTGCCTAGCCGCTCCTCCTGTTCCTGGAAGTCCGGTTTTTGGGCGTAATACATTTCCACCAGCCTGGTGGCTGCCTTGCAGTAAAAAGCCAGCGTAAAGATTTTTTGATCGTCCAGGGCGTAAAGCACGGCGGACATTTCATATACCCTGGTGTCAAAATAATTGTAGGTGGCGTCCGCGTTCTTCACGAGCACTTCCCGGACGGCCATCCTTTTTTCCTCATTCTTTTTCAGGATGGTGATTTCATGGCACAGGGCCATGATAACCGCATCCATTTCCGATTGGTCCGGCTGCGCCTGGGGCTGTTCCGTCCTGGCTTCCTCCACCTGTTCCGGGGCGGCGGAAGGAGGTTCCGCCTGCTGTGCGGACACAGAACCTGAGGCCAGAAACCCCGCCAGAAAAAAGGCGGCGCAGAGGCGGAAAAAGATCCGGTAATCAGGGATGCTCATGAATGGTCCCTGTTCTAGGGGCTGCGGGCATTACGGTCAAGGTTATATATTCTCCTGCTGACGGAGGGGAGCTTCACAAGGAGAAGCCCGTTTTTTCAGAGCAAGCCGTATGGAAAGGGCGGGGCATTTTCCGAATTTCCGGGGAATGCCCCTTTGTAAACAGGAAACGCTCCGGAAATCCTCCGGAGCGTTTGAAGAGAAAGCTGATTCCTGCGGGAATCAGTTCAGAGAAAAGGAGCGGATTCTCTTTATGGTTTCCTCCCGGCCCAGCAGGGAAAAGACGGAGGAAAGATCCGGGCCACCGCTTAACCCGGTGAGAGCCACCCGGGCAGGGAACATCACGGCTCCCATTTTGACGCCGTTTTCCTTGGCAAAGGCTTTCAGCACGCCGATGAGTTCATGCCCGTCCCATTCCGGTTCCTGTTCCAGCCTGTCCGCCAGTTTGGAAAGCAGTTCCAGCGCTTCCGGCTGAACCTTGGAGACAGCTTCCGGATCCATGTCCAGGTCAAAAAAGAAGCGGATTTTGTCCGGAACTTCTGCCAGGGTCTGCACTTTCGTTTGCACGGTGGCGATGGCGGCGTCCAGAATCGGGGAATCCGGCAAACCGGATTTCAGACAGAAAGGCCGTGCCCGGAGAGCGAATTCTTCCGCAGGCAGGGCGATGATATGTTGCTGGTTGACCCAGCGGCATTTGGTGATGTCAAATTTGGCTGCTGAGTGGTTGACGGCTTCCAGAGAGAAGCGTTCGATCAGCTCCTGCGGGGAGAAGATTTCCGTATCGTCCTTGGGGGACCAGCCCAGCAGGGCCAGGAAGTTCATGACGCCTTCCGGCAGAAAGCCTTCTTCCGGGTAAGTTCCCAGGGCGGCGCCCACGTCGCGCTTGGACATTTTGGAGCCGTCCTGGTTCAAAATCAGCGGCATGTGGGCGAAAACCGGGGGGGTGACGCCGAAAGCCTCAAACAGCTGGATGTGCTTGGGCGTGTTCATGATGTGGTCTTCCCCGCGGATGACGTGGGTCATTTTCATCTCAATATCGTCCACCACGTTGACAAAGTGGAAGATGTAGGAACCGTCCGCACGGCGGATAGCCATGTCCGGCGTGTTGGAAGCGTCCCGGTAGTCGATGGTGATGTCTCCGCAAATCAGGTCATGGAAAGTGACGGGTTTGGAGCGGTCAAAGCGGAAACGCCAGGCTCCGCCATCTTCGTACACGCGGCCGGCGTCCTGAAGCTTCTTGAAGTAGGCGTCGTAAATGTCGTTGCGCTGGCTTTGGAAATAGGGGCCGCAATCGCCGCCTTTCATGGGGCCCTCATCCCAGTCCAGCCCCAGCCATTCCATCCCGGTGAAGATTGCGCGGGTAGCCTCCTCCGTGTTGCGGGCGTTGTCCGTATCTTCAATGCGGAGGATGAAGGTCCCCCCCATCTTGCGGGCGAACAGCCAGTTGAACAGGGCGGTGCGGGCGCCCCCAATGTGAAGGTAGCCCGTGGGGGAAGGTGCGAATCTTGTTCTGACGTGACTCATGATGGGTAAGAGAGTAAGGGCCTGTCTGCCCGCGTCAAGCAGATACAGGGGGTGCATGCCAAAAAACGGGGGTGCGGAGGCAGTGGATTTTTTAGGACGTTGTCGGCCTTGCGGCTTGCCTGGAGAGGGTTTTTAGGCTTCATTTAACGCCGTGTTCTTTTTAAAACACATATTCCGTCTGCGGGAGAAGTGGCAGATTAAGAGGGAAGATGAGGAAAAACCCTTTCTGGAGCATCTGGACGACCTGCGGACCATGCTGCTGAGGATGGCGCTGTGCCTGACCGTCAGCACGATTCTGTGTGCCGGGTTTGCGTCCAATCTGATGGATATCCTGAGACGCCCCGTCAACCAGGTGTGGGATATGTTTGAGGAATCCCATCTTCCGGCAGGGATTGGCCTGGAGGCCTGGGGCAAGGCCAAGGAAATGGCAACGGCCATGACGGGCCTGGGAGCTTCCCAGCGGGAATTGTTTCTCCGCCAGGTTTCCCCGTCCCAGGCAGATTTGACGGAGGCGGCCTTGGTGCTTCGCGGCGCGCAGCCGCTGCCGGAGGACAGGAAACAGATTTTCATCAGGGAAGGAAGTCCTTCCGCGTCCGTGCGGGATCTGGCGGAAGCCCTGTATGCCCAAGGAGCCGTTCTGGCGGACGGAACGGGGCGGGGGGCCCTCAAGATGATGAGCGCGTTCCAGCCAGGGGAGGCATTCATGCTGACCATCAAGCTTTCCCTGTATGCCGGGGTGGTGATTTCTTTCCCCCTTCTGCTGTACTTCCTGCTTCAATTCATCATTCCGGGATTGCTGGAACATGAACGCCACCTGTTGTATAAGTGCATGGCTGTCGGTTTCGGCCTGTTCCTGGCCGGGACGCTGTTTTGTTATTTCATTGTACTTCCGCGGGTACTGACGTTTTTCTACACTTATTCCCTGGAATTCGGCATTTCCAATGAATGGCGCATCGGTTATTATCTGTCCTTTGCCACGCAGATGATTTTGATGTTCGGCCTGGCTTTTGAACTGCCTGTGGTGGTGATGCCCTTCGTCAAGCTGGGAGTGCTGACCTATGACATGATGAAGTCCACGAGACGCTATGCCATTGTGGCTATCGCTATCCTGGCTGCGATCATCACTCCTACGCCGGACGTGGCCACCATGATGCTGATGGCCGTTCCCATGTATGCGCTGTATGAAATATGCATCATTCTCGCCTGGATGCATGAACGCAAGGAGGCCGCGCGCACCCGGGAGGAAATCGCCCGGTTTGAAGAAGATTTCAACAACAACAATTCTCCCTACAACCAGTAACTACATCCAACACGCATCAACATTATGAATCTTCTGGAAATTATTATTCTGGGTATTGTGGAAGGCCTGACCGAATACTTGCCGGTCAGCTCCACGGGGCATCTGCTCCTGACGGAATCCCTGTTGAACATGTCTCAGAGCAAGGAAGCCCTGGACGCCCTGGCCGTCTGCATCCAGGGGGGAGCCATCCTGGCGGTGCTGAGCCTGTATTTTCCCCGGGTAAAAACCATGGCGCAGGGCGTGCGCGGCAAGAACCCCGCCGGGCTGAAACTGCTGGTCAACATTATTCTGGCCTTTCTTCCGGCCGCCGTGGTGGGCCTGTGCTGCGCCTCCCTGATCAAGGAGTATCTGTTCAATACGTACACGGTGGCTTATTCATGGATCGTAGGGGGAGGCGTTATTCTGGCGTATTGCGCCTGGCGCGCCAGGGAGGGCCGTTCCAATGAAGGGAACTCCGGCGCCTCCATTGAAAGCCTGACGCCGGCCAAAGCGCTGACGGTGGGCGCGCTCCAGTGCGTGGCCATGATCCCCGGCACCAGCCGGAGCCTGATGACCATGCTGGGAGGCATGTTCGTGGGGTTGAGCGTGGAGGCGGCCGTGGAGTTCAGCTTTTTGCTGGGATTGATAACCCTGGGCGCAGCCACGGTCCATGATGCGTATAAGGACGGTGCGCTGATGCTTGAATCCTTCGGCTGGGAAGCTTTGGCCGTGGGAACGGCGGTCAGCTGGCTTTCCGCATGGCTGGCTGTAAAATGGATGGTATCCTATTTGCAAAGGCACAGTTTTGCCATATTCGGCTGGTACCGTATCGCCATTGGCATTGTGACCCTGGTCCTTCTGTCTATGGGGCTGGTGCATTGAAAAACATTTTCCGGCGCTTGAATGCCGGAAAACGCTTCTTCCCAGGCAAGGCGCCTCCCCCCGCAACAGGAAACGGGTCTGGGACAATCCCGGAGAAGGATGACCGCTGTCTGGACAAAACCATGACGCAGGGCTGTCTTGCATCCCCGGAGCAACACAGCCCTGCAATGAATGGCAGTTCAGAAAAGCTTATCTTCTGTGCGTTCCGTGGGAATGCCCGGGATTGGAAGGTTTAGGAGAAGGAGACGGACGGGATGGCGCAGATGAAGGGCGGGAGGACGGCCTGCCAGGTGCGTTGACGGAATGGGGCGGGGAAGAAGGCCTGGAAACGGAAGAGGGCCTGCCGGGACGGTTGACGCCGGAATGTCCCGGATTGTGGGAGGAAGGCCTTGAAGCCGGCGGGGAGGAAGGTCGGCTGGGACGTCCGAAATCCGGTCTGGAGGGATGATTGACTTCCGGGCGGCTGATGCCGGGGCGATTCGAGCCGCCGGGACGGGAAGGATGATTGGCGGAAGGGCGCGAAGGCCGTCCGGGCTGGTTGATTCCCGTATGGTGTATCGGAGGCCGATGAGAATTGCCGGGTTTTCCGACGTTCGGCCGTTGATTGGGCCGTACGGGGTGTGGGGCCGGCCTGTTGTTTCCCGGACGGAAGTGGTCGGGCCTGAACTGGGGTTTCATCGGCGGTCTTGCCATGGGCCGGCAATGGTGGGGACGGACATAATGCCCGCGGTAATAAGGAGCCGGCCCCCACGTGGGGATATAATAATTCGGACGAATCAGGTTGATGGAGTAAATGGGGCTTCCGAACGTGTCATAGGCATAGATGGGCCTTCCTCCATAATATCCGTAAATAGGATAGCCGGAGCTGTCATACATGTACGATACGCTGGAACCGCCGCTGCTGTAGGAGCCTGACACGCTGAAATGGTCATAATAAGGATCGTAGCAGCTGGACAAAGCACAGCCGATAGCGGCCGCCAGCAGTGAGTTTTTTAAGATAACGTATGCTTTCATGATGACGAAACGGGGTGAATTATATTTTCCCTTCGCCTGAAAAGCGGCAAGGAAAAAGTACATTTGTTTAAAATTATTTTGCTTGGAAACGTGCTTCCTGTTGTCTTAGACTGCAAAAACGCTCTACGTGATGGGAATTCTCTTTCAAGATAAAACAGTCGGCCTGGCCCTGCTGTGTGATAACGCCCCTTATACGCTGGCCATGACTCTGGCTTCCTACGGCAGGTCCGGGCTGCTTGGCTATTTTGACAAAGCTTGCGCCGTTTTTCCGGAAAGCGCCGCCAAGGTGCGGGAGACGGCCCTTTCCCATGGACTTTCCGCGGTGGCCTCTCCGGTGGAAGGCGGTTTTATAGGGGCTCTCCATACGGCGGTCAACGCTCTTGATACGGATTACGTGCTGCTGGCGGAGGATGATTGCATGATCTGGGAGCATCTGCGCGGGGAAAATCTGGAAAAGCAGTTGAAACGGGCCTTGGAGCTGCTGATTTCCGGCCAGGCGGATATGGTGCGCCTGCGCCATGCATGGCGCGGTTGCACGCGTTACAAGGCCGCCTATACATATTCCTATTTTTATCCCGTGGAGCAGCTGGCTACCATGTGGGTGCATGCGGAAGGTTTGTCGGAAGCGCCTGACTGGATTAAAAGCATCCGGCGCTTTTTCCATCCTTTCCGCTCCAAGCGTTCGATAGGCCGTTGCGTTTATGTGGAGCAGAACCCGCATCTTCGCTTTCCCCAGTACATTACCAGGATTGATGAAGGCTATATCATTGACAGCGAGGTTTTCCAGTGGACCAATCAGCCTACGCTCATCGCGCGTTCCAGAATCAGGCAGATTCTGGCGGGGCTGGAGCAGGCTCCCGGTTCCATCGGGAAATTGCCGCAGGATTTTGAACATGCCGTCAATAGCCCGCGATGGAGGGATGCCCATATGAACATAGGCGTCATCAGCGGAATTTTCACTTAAATGCGTATGGAGGACGGAGGAAAAGCGGTGCGGTATGAATGCACCAGATGCGGCGCATGCTGCCGCTGGGCCGGGGATGTGTGCATTGAAGCGGATGAAATCCGCGAGATTTCCCGTTTCCTGCACATGGACGAACAGGTTTTTATTGACACATGCTGCCGGTTGAGAGCCAACCGGCGCGGATTGTCCATCAGGGACGCGGAGGACGGAGCCTGCATGATGCTGACGAAAGACGGCTGCCGGATCAATCCCGTTAAACCCCGCCAGTGCCGGGATTTTCCCAACAAATGGAATTTTCCCGGCTGGCGGGATTTATGCCGCGCCAGAGAAGTGGGGGAGGAAGGGAAAGTATAACGCTGCCGGAATGCCTCAAGATTCTTTTCCTGTTCCGGCATTACTCCATGAACAGGGTAAAATCCGGCTGGAATGTTGCGTTTTTTACAGGAACTGAGCCAGATCCCGTTCAAAACCGGGATAGGACGTATTGATGCATTCCGTATCCGTCACCACGGTTTCTCCCTGTGCGCTGAGCCCGGCCACCAGGAAACTCATGGCGATGCGGTGGTCCCCATAACTGGATAATTCCGTTCCTTTCAGTGGGGTGCCGCCGTGAACAACCATACCGTCGTCAAATTCTTCCACATCCACGCCCATGAGCCGGAGATTGGCTGCCGTGGTGGCGATGCGGTCCGTTTCCTTGACGCGCAATTCGCGGGCGTTTCGGACGATGAAGTCTCCCCGGCCCAGGGCTCCCGCTACGGCCAGGATGGGTATCTCGTCAATGAGATTGGGGATTTCTTCCGGGAGGAGGCTGGTGCCGTGCAGGGAATCCGAGCCATACACGGTAATATCTCCGTACGGTTCGCCGGCATCTGCCGGAGAAGTGGTCACAATGTCCATTCGTGCGCCCATCCTTTGCAGCGCGCTGATGACGGCGTTCCGCGTCTTGTTCAGCCCCACCTGGCGCAACGTCAGGCGGGAGCCTGGCCGGCCGGCGGCGGCCACCATCCAGAAAGCTGCGGAGGAAATATCTGCCGGGACTGTCAAATCATGGGCGACGGGGAGAGCCGGCCCGCAGGTTCCGACGGTCAGGCCGTCCACGGTGCAGGGAATGCCGAAATGACGGAACAGGCGTTCCGTGTGGTCGCGGGTAACGGCCGGCTGGCGCACGGTGGTGGCGCCGTCCGCAAACATGCCCGCCAGTAGAATGGCGCTTTTTACCTGGGCGCTTGCCATGGGAAGCGTGTAGGAAATCGGGTGCACCCGCCCGCCGTGAATGCTCAGCGGCGCACAGCCCGGTTTGGTCCCCCTGGACTCAATCCTCGCACCCATTTGTTCCAGCGGCTGCATGATGCGGCCCATGGGGCGGGAACACAGGGAGGCGTCCCCAAACATTTCCGAATCAAAAGGGCAGGCGGCCAGCATCCCGGCCAGCAGTCTCATGCCCGTGCCGGAATTGCCGCAGTCAATGGGCCGTTCAGGGGCCTTGGGGCTCATGGCGACGCCCGTTATCCGGAAGCGTACTGGGCCATATCCCTGCCGTTTTTCCAGCACATCCACTTGGGCGCCCAGCTGCTCCATGGCGCGCAGGGTATTCAGGCAATCTTCACTGCATAGGAAATTATCCACTTCCGTCACTCCTTTCGCCAGGCCACCCAGAATGGCGGCGCGGTGGGAAATGCTTTTGTCTCCGGGTACGGTCAGTACCCCTTGCAGGGAGGGAATGGAATGGGAATGAAGGTTCATGAGCGTCCGGAAGAACTACCCTGTATCGGCTGCCGAATCAAGCCAATTACGAGGCGGATGGCCGCATCAGGGGGCTTCCCAGAATGGAGTTGATTTTCCGGAACGGTGGCGTATATTCATGTGCGTTATCGGCTGCATCCCCCTGAAAAGAAGGAGAGAGCTTTTCAGGATCAATGGATCAAGCTGGTTTTCATAGGTAGTAAGTTGGAGCGGCCACGGGAGCAGTCCTGTGGCCGCTTTACCTTGTTCAGGAAAGAGGGCGCCTGTTGGCTTGAAGAAGGAAGAAAGAAACAAAATGTTCGCCATGCTCGCTTTGGGCTTTACCGCAAGCCGATGAAAGCGTATGTAGTCCCTGCCGATCAGGTTCGGGTGGTCGCTGTTCCGATCTTCAGACCGGAGTAGAGGAAAGTCCGGACATCACAAGGCAGCGTGTCCCGTGAAAGCGGGAGACGGGAATCTCCCAAGGGTTCCCGGACGGAAAGTGCCACAGAAAACAAACCGCCCGGATGGGGTTCTCCCCCGTGCCGGGCAAGGGTGAAAAGGGGAGGTAAGAGCTCACCGCTCCGAGGGCGACCAAGGAGGCATGGTAAACCCCGCGCGATGCAAGACAAACAGGGGAAGGGTCGCCTGCCCGCCGGATCCCCGGGTATTAGTCGCATCCGTTTCGTGAAAACGAACGGGCGCGCGGAACGCCTGACCGCAGTCCGCGTGAGAAAAATGACCGCACAGCCGGCTCTGGCCGGCGGACAAAATCTGGCTTACAGAACCTGGTCGGCTCCTGTTTTATTTATCGTGCTGTTTTCGTCCTCTCTTTTCCGGGGAAGAGAACTACTTGGAAATTGTCCCGTTCCGGGGTCTCTTTGGGGTTGCATGGGCGTGTCAAATGTGTAGAATCCGTCACTTAATTGCCACCCACTATGGAGAAGCTTGTCGTACATGGAGGTTTTACGCTTAGGGGAGCCGTCAATATCAGCGGTTCCAAAAATGCTTCCCTGCCTATTTTGGCCGCATCCCTGCTGACGGATGAGCCTGTAGTGGTGCGCCGTGTGCCGGATGTTTCCGATACCAATTTCATGGTGCAGATCATGGGCCAGCTGGGAGCCTCCGTGGAGCGGTCCAGCGGCAATGTGCGCGTGGAGGCCAGGAACCTGCATTCCGAAGCCGCTTATGAACAGGTGCGCAAGATGCGCGCCTCCATCTGCCTGATGGGGCCTTTGATGGCCCGCATGCAGCGGTGCGTGATTCCCCTGCCGGGCGGCTGTGTGATTGGCGACCGTCCTGTGGATTTGCATATCAGGGCCATCCAGGCATTGGGAGCGCAGGTGCAGATTGAACGCGGCAACCTGATTATTGAAGCTCCCGGGGGATTGAAAGGAGCTACGGTGGATTTGCGCGGAGACCACGGCCCCACCGTTCTGGGAACGGACAATTTAATGATGGCCGCCGTATTGGCGAAAGGCACCACCGTTATTGAATCCGCCGCCTCCGAGCCGGAAGTGGTGGATCTGGCGAACTTCCTGATTAAGATGGGCGCCAATATTCAGGGTGCGGGAACGCGCCGGATCGTCATTGAGGGAGTGGAAAAGCTCCGCGGCTGCAACCATACCGTTATCCCGGACCGCATTGAGGCCGGCACCTTTATGGTGGCGGCGGCCATGATGGGAGATGGCGTGACCCTGCGGCGCGTCTGCGAGGAACATATGACCGTGGTGACGGATTTGCTCCGGAAATGCGGCCACCACGTGGAATTCAACGAACGGGGGGATACGGTCACCATCATTGCCGGGAAAACTCCCAAATGCGGAGAAATCAAGACAGCCCCGTATCCCGGCTACCCCACGGACATGCAGGCTCAGATGACGGCTCTCTTCGCCACGACGCCGGGCATTTCCGTGGTGAAGGACACCATTTTCCCGCAGCGTTTCATGCACTGCTCCGAACTCAAGCGCATGGGGGCGGACATCAAGGTGGACAACGGCACTGCCGTCATCTCCGGGGTGGAAACGCTCAGCGGCGCCCCCGTCATGGCCTCCGACCTGCGGGCTTCCGCCGCCCTGGTGCTGGCAGCCCTGAAGGCGGAAGGCACCACGGAGATCCACCGCCTGTATCATATTGACCGGGGCTATGAAATGATTGATGAAAAACTCCTGGCAATCGGCGCCGCTGTGGAAAGATTGCCGGATGATGACAATTAACGCTGTTTTAAGTCCGGATTTTTCATCACACCACATTTTTTCTTTACTGTCAGAGTTCCATATGCTATTCACCGAAGTCCTATGAACAAGGCTCAACTGATTGAACTGATTCAAAGCAAGCTGGGTGCCGATACGACCAAGAAGCACGCTGAAGAAGCTCTGGCCGCTGTGCTGGAATCCATTAAGGAAGGCGTGAAAGAATCCGGCAAGGTGCAGATCATCGGCTTTGGTACGTTTGCTACCAAGACCCGTGAGGCCCGTACCGGCCGTAACCCGAAGACCGGCAACACGATCAATATCCCCGCCTCCAAGACGGTTGCTTTCAAGGCCTCTTCCGCCTTGAAGGACTAAGACGGCAATTGCTTTCTAAAGGAGCACTTTTCTTTCAGCACCCCGTCCTTTGCGGACCGGGGTGTTTTTTATGTCCCGCTGCGGATGCCGGCGGCTTGACCGGATGAACGCCTCCGTCTAGAATGCCGCCATGTCCAGCAGCTTTGGTCAGGTGTTCAAGATTTCTACCTGGGGTGAATCCCATGGAACCGGGGTAGGCGTGGTGATTGACGGCTGTCCGTCTCTCGTTCCGGTGACGGAAGAAGACATTCAGCGGGAGCTGGACCGGCGCAGGCCGGGGCAGAGCGACATCGTAACCCCCCGCAAGGAAGAGGACCGCGCGGAAATCCTTTCCGGAGTGCTGGACGGCAAAACCCTGGGAACGCCTATAGCCGTCAGTGTCCGGAACAAGGACCACCGCTCCTCCGCCTATGACGAGATGGCCAGCACGTACCGGCCCTCCCATGCGGATTATACATACGACGCTAAATACGGTATTCGCGCCTGGGCGGGCGGCGGCCGGGCCTCCGCACGGGAAACTATCGGCCGCGTCGCAGCCGGAGCCGTGGCAAAAGCCGTCTTGAAGCAGGCTTTTCCCGATATGGAGGTTCTGGCCTGGGTGGACCAGGTTCACCATGTGAGAGCTTCCGTGGACTGGGGAGCCGTGACGGCTTCAGCCATTGAAAGCAATATCGTCCGTACGGCGGATCCCTCTGCGGCGGAAGCCATGATCGCCGCCATCAAGGAAGCCCGTGATTCCGGCAATTCCTTGGGCGGCGTGGTCAAATGCATGGTGCGCGGCTGTCCTCCCGGCCTGGGGGATCCCGTCTTTGACAAGCTGGACGCTACGCTTGCCCACGCCATGATGAGCATTCCCGCCACCAAGGCTTTCGCCGTGGGTTCCGGTTTTGAAGCGGCGGACATGACCGGCCTGGAACATAATGACCCTTTTTACATGCAGGGCGGCCGGGTGCGTACCGCCACCAACCACTCCGGCGGTATTCAGGGCGGCATCTCCAACGGAGAGGACATTCTGATGCGCATCGGCTTCAAGCCTACGGCCACCTTGATGATCGACCAGCAAACGGTCAACAGGGATGGGGAAGATGCCCGGCTCAAGGGCAGGGGACGGCATGACGCCTGCGTGCTGCCGCGCGCCGTGCCCATTGTGGAAGCCATGGCCTGGCTTTGCCTGTGCGACCACTACCTGCGCCAACGCTGCCAGCGGGCGCTGTAACAAACCGGGTTCACGGCTTCTTTCCCGTTACTCATGGATTCCTCCCTCACATTTTACCTGGTTCTGGGCGCATTGCTGCTGGGCTTCATTGTGCTCGGCATGCTGAAGGGGATGATCAAGATGCTCCTGTTCGGCGCGGCAGTGCTCTCTTCCGTAGCCGCTTACTTCTGGTTATCCAAATATGGTTTCACCTATCTCTCTTTCATCACCAGCGATCCGCGGGAATGGATGGTCACCGTGCTGTCCGTCGGAGGCGCGGCGGCGGTCTTCTTTGTCTTTATGCACGGTCTCTTCTGGTTCAGCGACGTCTTTTCCTGGGGGAGGCGCATGGGTTTCGGCGGTGCCAAGGGAATCGTCACAACGGTACTGATGGCGGCAGTCGTATGCTGGGTGGGAGTCATGTGCATCTTCTTTTACGGCTCCATGGCGGAAATGACCCGCGCCCGTGAACTGGCCCTGTACCACATGGACCCCAACCGCACCATTTCCCTCCCTGCCATTTATTCCGTCAAGAAGTCCATCATGGACAATCCCCGCCTGAGCTGGCTGGAAAAAATATCTCCGGAGCACGATCCGGAACGGCTTTCCCTGGCAAAAATGATCGCCTATCTGGTGACGCTCCAGCCGGAGCTTTCTGACCAGCGGCGCGCTCAGCTGGACTGCTACATGCCCCGCTCCCGCATTACCAGCCGCGTGCTAAGCCTGAAAAGCCTGAGCGAAGACCCCGCCATCCGCCTTCTGGTGCAGAAGGGGGATATGCAGGGCCTTTACAACGATGTCAAGCTGACCCGCTTTCTGGAAGATCATGATGTCCGCTCCGTCCTGTCCCAACTGGATGTGGACCGTGTGCTGGGCTTCGTCACGGAAATTCGCCGGACGGCCCCAGCCGGGAATGAATACATTCCCGAAGCCACGCCAATTGAGGAATAAGCGCGGATTTTCTGTTCCGCAGGAATGAGTTTGTTCCTTTTATCCTCTTTTAACCCAAAATACAGGGAATTATCTTCCCTCCCGTGTCCGAACCGGAAAAAGAGAGTTCCGGCTTGTTTCTAGGAAAAAGCGCCTGTTCTGATGATTGGTCTGATAACGAAGCTTGATTAAACTAACTGCTCCGTCAACGCAAAACAGCTGGACGACAGTTGAATTTTTCTTCCTTCAGGGCAGCTGGTTTTCCGGGATTTTTCCCGATATCTACACTAATTTTTTCTGATTATCAATGTGTTCGGATGCTGCGGAAAGGTGAAGCACCAGCCGAAAAGACGTGCAAAACGGTAGTACAGTCCCTTGCAGCGGGCATTTTGGCTGGTCATGATATCGTAAAAAGCCAGGTCAATCTGGCTTCTGGAAATGGGCGCTCCGTTCATTTTGGCGTGCAGCATGGCGTCGTGGAACAGGGAAGGGAGGAGCATATCCGGAGGGGTGGAACTACACGTAACGCCGTCCCAGCCATAGCCGGGAGTAATGCAGAAACGACCGCCCTCCGCCTGAATGCGTATGGATGAGTCATATGCGCTGACGGCCGTCCAGCGGCCAAAATCCGCCTTTTTTCTTCCGCTGGTCCAGCTGATGGCGTTTTTAGTGATGTAGAAAGGCTTGTCTTCATAGAGGGTTCCTTCATACCAGCCGGCCACGGGTACCGGAGCCGCAGCCGGAGTGGAGCAGGATTCCAGAAACATGGCTGCGCACATTGATGTGAACAATATGTAAATATTATGTGAATAAGAGATAAAGGGCATGAGGGGACGGCGCGTTATCCGGATAGTTGTTTCTTATTGAATTTCCAGCACGATGATTTCCGGAGGGCAGCAAAAGCGCAGGGGAAGAACGCTGCATCCCAGACCGCGGGTAATGAGGAAGGGGGTTCCGTTCAGCTGGGACCAGGGATAGGAAAATTGGACCTTCTCTCGTGAGATGTTTGCCAGGGGCCTGCCTCCGGGAAGGCATATCTGGCCTCCGTGGGTATGCGCGCTGATGACGGCGTCCGCCACGCCGGGAGCCAGCAGGGGGAAAATATCGGGTACATGTGAAAGAAGGATATGCGGAATATCCGGAGAAAAACGCAGTGGCAATTCCTCCTGCCTGATTCTCTGGTGATAGTCGTCCCTGACGGAGGAGAGCTGCAGCTCCCGACCTCCGGGAAGGTGCAGCAGCAGGGAATCATTCCACATGGGCAGGATGCCCAGCCCGGCAAACATGTTGCGCCATAAGTCCCAGCCGTAATACTGGTCATGGTTGCCCTGCACGGCAAAAATGCCGAGAGGCGCTTTCAACATCTTGAAATATTCCCGGGCCGTTTCCGGGGCCATGCTGCTCTCCCGCGTGTGGCCGTTGGCGTAATCCCCCAGCAGGAAAATCATATCCGGCCGGGCTTCCATGATTGTTTCCATGTACCTGCGGGCCAGATCCCCGCCGTTTGGACGCAGATGAAAATCTCCGGCAATCACGATGCGGAGAGGCTGGCCTTCTTTTCCCTTCCACTGAGGCATCTCCATCGCAGTCGTGATGGTTTCCACACGACTGGGTTCCGCCTGCCATGCCCACATGAATAAGGAGAAGCCGATCATCAATACTGGGACAAGGATGATCGCCAATTTGTTGAGAAAGGGGCAGCGTGGGCGTGACTTCATGCAGGGCAGGACTCCTTACTGATTATGAGGCCTTTTACCCGCTTTTCAATCATTCGTGTTTGCTAATCGGGAATTTTGCTGGTATGATCCGTCCCGCTCAAGGTAGAGGCTGTCCGACGACTGCGGCTCTACTTCATATTAACATCCTAATACCATGCAGTTTACACACGAAATCGAACAAATGTGTTGCGTCAAGAAAGGCTGCAACCATGGTCCGGCCCCTATCCCGCAGGAAGGCAACTGGACGCAATCCAGGGAAATCACGGATATCTCCGGCCTGACCCACGGCGTGGGCTGGTGCGCTCCCCAGCAGGGCACTTGCAAACTGACGCTGAATGTCAAAAACGGCATTATTGAAGAAGCACTTGTGGAAACCAGCGGTTGCTCCGGCATGACCCACTCCGCCGCTATGGCTGCGGAAATCCTGCCCGGCAAGACCTTACTGGAAGCAATGAACACGGACCTCGTGTGCGACGCCATCAACACCGCCATGCGCGAACTGTTCCTGCAGATCGTGTACGGCCGCACCCAGAGCGCCTTCTCTGAAGGAGGACTTCCCATCGGCGCCGGTCTTGAAGACCTCGGCAAGGGGCTCCGCTCCCAGATCGGCACTCTGTACGGCACCCGCGCCAAGGGGCCCCGTTATCTGGAAATGGCTGAAGGCTACATTACCAAGCTTGCCCTGGATGAAGACGGTGAAATCATCGGCTACGAATTTGTGCGCATGGGGCCGATGATGGAAATGATCAAGAAGGGCGTGGACGCCAACGAAGCCGTCGCCAAATGCACGGGCAACTACGGTCGTTTCGACGAGGCCGCCAAGTACATCGATCCTCGTCACGAATGAGATTGAATTAAAAAGAGTATCTTAACTTCAAGCACTATTACTATTATGCCTCTTTTCGAATCCTACGACCGCCGCATCAAGCAGATCAATGAAGCCCTGGCCAAATACGGCATCAGCTCCATTGAAGAAGCGGAACAACTCTGCCTTTCCAAGGGAATCAACCCCCGTGAAATTGTGAACGGCATTCAGCCCATCGCGTTTGAAAACGCCGGCTGGGCCTATGTGGTGGGAGCCGCCATCGCCATTAAGAAGGGCTGCACGAAAGCCGCCGACGCCGCTGAAGCCATCGGAGAAGGTCTTCAGTCCTTCTGCATTCCCGGCTCCGTTGCGGATGAACGCAAGGTGGGCCTGGGCCACGGCAACCTGGCCGCCATGCTCCTGCGCGATGAAACGGAATGCTTCTGTTTCCTGGCCGGGCACGAATCCTTTGCCGCCGCTGAAGGCGCCATCGGCATTGCCAAGTCCGCCAACCGCGTCCGCAAGCAGGATCTCCGCGTCTGCCTGAACGGCCTCGGCAAGGATGCCGCGTACATCATCTCCCGCATCAACGGGTTTACATATGTGCAAACCAAGTTCGACTACGCCACGGGCAAGCTGAACATCATCCAGGAGAAAGCTTTCTCCAAGGGCCCCAAGGCCGCCGTGCGCGTGTATGGCTGCGATGATGTGCGCGAAGGCGTGGCTGTCATGTGGAATGAAGGCGTGGACGTTTCCATTACCGGGAACTCCACCAACCCCACCCGCTTCCAGCACCCGGTAGCCGGCACCTACAAGAAGGAATGCAATGAGAAGGGCAAAAAATACTTCTCCGTGGCTTCCGGCGGCGGTACGGGCCGTACCCTGCACCCGGACAACATGGCTGCCGGTCCCGCTTCCTACGGCATGACTGACACCATGGGCCGCATGCACTCCGACGCCCAGTTCGCCGGTTCTTCCTCCGTGCCCGCCCATGTGGAAATGATGGGCCTCATCGGCATGGGCAACAACCCGATGGTCGGCGCTTCCGTAGCGGTGGCCGTGGCTGTTGAAGAAGCCGCCAAGCAGAACGCCTGAGCGCGCAGCTGATCAAAAATCGCAGAGCCGCTTTCCCAAACCGGGAAAGCGGCTCTTTTAGCAGTTGAAAAAAGGAGATAGGCCTATTCCTGCCTTTTTGTTTCCGCATCAGCTTCCGATACGGAATCTGCTGGCCCGGTCTGTTCGGGGAGGAAGCCCGCGCGAAGGAACGGATCTTCTGGAAATGGATTCCGGCCTGGAAGCTGCCGGCTTGACGGAGCGGATTTCCGGACGGGAAGAAGAAGCGGGAGCAACCGTTTTTTCCGGTTGCGTTCCGTGGGAAGACGGGAGAACAGGAACGGTTCCGACAACCGTTTTTTGCCGTTCATGGGCCTTATAGGCGCGTTGCAGGGTGAAATCCCTTTGTTCTCCCGGTCTCAGAGAATAATCCGCCTTTTGGGGAGTTCCGGCTTTTTGCGCCAGAGGTTCCACGCGTCGCTGCAGCTGCGCGGCGGCATCCAGTTTGCCGTCCACCCATTCCGGATTCCATTCAGGCTCGGATGCTTTCAGGGACTGGAGCAACTGAGCCGCTTTCTTGCCGCTTTCCAGGGCGGCCTTATAATCTCCCTCCTTCTCCTGCCGTGCCGCGCGCATCAGGGAAAGGTTGGCTTCGTAAAAAGCGTCTCCGGGATCGCCAAGGGCCGTTGCTGCCGCCAGGAACATGCAGAGCAGGGAACAGGATAGAAGATGTCTTTTCATGATTGTTGGCACGATAACATGATTCTCCGTTTTGGAAAGGCCTTTCTTCCGGCATGTTTTGCGCAGGGCAGAACCCCGTTTCCCTTGCGGAGAAGAGGAAATGTTCTCCATTCCGAACCCCGGCACAACTTGACGGAAAGGCGGGAGTGCCGTATGATGGTTTAGACCTGCTATATGACCCGGAACGCGCCATCATCCCTTCCAGCTCCGCAGATGGAGGAAGATCCCAGATTCCTGACGGAACAAATTGTAACGTATCTGGGCAATAAGCGTTCCCTGCTTCATTTCCTGGGAACGGGATTGGAACAGGTGAAAAAACGCCTGGGTAAGGAACGGCTGAAAGCAGGGGATCTTTTTTCCGGCAGCGGCATCGTGGCGCGTTTTCTGAAACAGCATTCGGAAGAGTTGATCGTCAATGATCTGGAGGAATACAGCCGGATCGTCAATACCTGTTACCTGAGCAATGCGGAGGAAGTGGAGAATCTGGAGCTGGACAGGCATTACAGACGCCTGCTGCGGTATATGGAAACGCATGAATCCCCTGGCTTCATCACGGAACTGTACGCCCCCAGAAATCCGGACTGCATCACGGCGGATGACCGCGTTTTTTATACGCGCCGCAACGCCGTGTACCTGGATACGGCGAGGCAGACCATCAATTTGCTTCCGGCAGAAGTCAGGCCCTATTTTATCGCGCCTCTTCTGGCGGAAGCTTCCATTCACACAAACACGTCCGGCGTATTCAAAGGCTTTTACAAAGACAGGAACGGAATCGGCAAATTCGGGGGAACGGGAGGCAACGCCCTTTCCCGCATTCTGGGAGACATTTCGCTGCCGTTTCCCGTGTTTTCCCGGTTTGACTGCCGGTATTCCATCCATTGCCGCGATGCCAATGAATTGGCTGCCGAGCTGCCGGAAATGGATGTGGTGTATCTGGACCCTCCCTATAACCAGCATCCGTACGGGTCCAATTATTTCATGCTGAATTTGCTGTCTTCTTATGAAAAGCCGGAGGAAACCAGCCGGGTTTCCGGCATTCCCGCAGATTGGAAACGCTCCACGTACAACAGCCGCCAGCATGCTCCGGAGGCCCTGTTCCGTCTGTTGGAGGATTGTCCGTCCAAATTTATTTTACTTTCCTACAGTTCTGAGGGGTTTATTAACTATGAGGAAATGACCGGTTTCCTCGGACGACTGGGCCGTACCGTTACGCTGGAAACGCCGTACGCCGCATTCCGGGGCAGCCGGAATTTCAGAAACCGTCCTCAGAACGTGACGGAATTCCTGTTCCTGGTGGAACGGTTCTAACAGATGACAGGAAAGGCAAGCCTCCATGCAGACCCATTTGGAACGCTTCATCCGTTTTCTGGCCGCGGAGAAAGGCTTGAGTACCGCCTACCAGCTTTCCGTGAGGCAGACGCTGGAGGAATTCGCCCGGTTTCTGGAAACGGAAGATACTGGTCTTGCCCAAGCGGGCATCGATACGCTTTCGGCATTTCTGCGGCATTTGCAGGACCGGGGGATGGCCCGCAGCTCCATGCGGGTGGAAATGGTGCATTTGCGTATTTTTTTCCGGTGGCTGGCCGGAACGGGAATATTGGAAAAAGATCCTTCCGCATTTCTGGAAATGCCCCGGCAGGGGCTGTCGCTTCCCCATGTACTGGATCAGAAAACCGTCTCAAATCTTCTTGAAAGCATTGATGTTCAAGATATTCCTCTAGGGTGTAGAGACAGGGCCCTCCTGGAAATGATCTACGCTTGCGGGATGCGTGTTAGCGAAATAATCAACTGCAAATTAGAGAGTTTTGATAAAGATGAAGCTTTTGTCCGCGTGCTGGGGAAGGGGGATAAAACCCGGCTGGTGCCCATAGGGAGGTCCGCCTTGGATGCTTTGCAAATGTATTTGGAAAAAGGAAGACCCAAACTGGTCAGGACGGGAACGAAAAACCATATCTTCCTGACGGTACGCGGCCGTCCGTTGACGAGGGAGCGGGTCCGCCAAATTCTCCGGGAACGCGCCAGAGCCGCAGGACTGGAACAGCATGTTTTCCCGCACATCCTGCGTCATTCCTTTGCCACGCATCTTCTGGAAAACGGAGCGGATCTGCGCATTATTCAGGAGATGCTGGGTCATGCCGATATTTCCACCACCCAGATCTATACGCATTTGGAGCAGCAGCGGCTGAATTCGATTCATCACCGTTTTCATCCCAGAGGATAGGAACGCTATTTCTTCCTTATTTCCATGCCACGTTTTTTCGCATTCTTCCAATCACCTCATAATCATTTAACTATTAATGGCCGGAGAATTATTTTACCGGCATTATATTTTGCATTACATATATTATGCGAAGTATAAATACAGAGAGAAATATATGTCCCACTTGCTCCGTTTATGTGTGAAAGAAGAATCCCGTCTCCGGAAACTCCGTTTGACGCATCCCAAAAAAGATGGCAGAAAATAAGATTCCCTGCTTATCAAGGATGTTACCAGAGATTCATATTCCGAGGACTTTTTTTACTCGTAAATCCGGGCGTGGAACGAATGACCCGCTGCCTGTTCTGTTCTGAATGGAAATCATTCATCCATTACTCATTTTTGTTCCACTTCGGCCTATCCTTTTTTCTACTGAGGCGAATCTTTCCCTCCGCTTCTCTCTTGCCAGATCACCTTTCATCCTTCATAATAAAAAAAGCATGAATACTTTCGTTTCTCTTTGCCTGGTCGGGGGCCTCAGCCTGGGTTCCTTTTGTTATGCTCAGTACATGGATAACGATGCCAAGAAGAAGGTAATCAAGGATTTGGATAATCTGCTCGCTCTGAACAGGTCTGCGGAAACCAAAGTGATCAATGCCGCTATCAGCAAACTGAATTCCGCCGGCAGGGATCCCGGCGCCGCATATGACCTGCTGATCCAGTCCAAGAAATTTCTGATGGAAACAGAAAAGGAAAAGGACAGGAGCCAAGGAAAGAGCGCCAAAATCGCCTCCAATTCCATGAAGGACTGGATGGACCGTGAAGCGAAGAAGTACCAGGATAAAAATGCCCGTAAAGGATTAATGATTCAATATCAATGGGGTGTTCTCGTCCTCAAGGCGCGCCTTAAGGAAAATTTAATGAACGCCACTTCCCATTCCTCCGGCGGAACAGCGGAGGAAATCCTGGATGTTACGGAGTTCCAGAAGCCGGCTATGGATTTGCTGAATGCCTACCTGTCCGCCTGCTCCGACCCTGATTTTGTCGAACCTTCCTCTTCCAAAAACAACAATGGAGCAACCGGAAGAGCCGGCGCCCGTATTGCGGAACAATCCGTCCTTAATACGGAAGTGGGTGAGGCCCTGGGCATCAGCAGCATGTCTTCCAAGGCTTTCCCGGATTCCATGAAGAACCGGGATGAGATTTTTGACAAACTGTTCTTTACCGGATACCGGAAGACCCGCAACCTCCCTGCCCTCAGGCAGGCATGGAACAAGAGAATTTCCATGGAAGTGGCTCTGGGAAAAATCAGCCACGCCATTTCCTCCGGCAAGAAGTCCGGCATGCAGGGCCGCATCGCCAATGCGTCCGAAGACGAATTTGACGAGCAGGGAGCCGCCGTTCTGGATCGGCTGCGCTGGCGCTGCGAACTTGATTGCTTCGACTTGGGAGACCAGGCAAACGCTACGCGGAATATGATGGCGCTCATCCGGACGACGGTGGATCCCGTGCGCCGGGAACAGGGTATCCGCACCCTCCGGGATAAACTGGTTCAGAGCATGAAGAGCATGATTGATTCTCCGGAAGAAGGGAGCATGGCTGACGGTTCCGCTTCATCCCCTGCTCCGCGCCCTGCCGTGCGCGCGCCCAAAAGGAAGACGCCCTCCACCACGATCACGACCAGTCGTGAAATGGATGATCCCGGCGCCATTGGAACGGATGTGCCGTCACCGCCCAAACCGGATCCAACTCGGAGCGACGATTTTTTTGAAGACGTTTAACGTTCTTCAGACAAAGATGCTGCCCGAACGGCGGTTTCCCTGTTCATGGAATGCACAGAGCATCCTTGACGTCCGGAACCGCCGTTTTATACAGTAAGGGCATGTATCAGCCATTTCAATTTTTCATGCCCGCGCAAATCTTCTTCGGCGCGGGTTCTTTGGACAATCTTGGTTCCGCTCCCCTGCCCGGCGCCAAGGCCCTGATCGTCATCGGCGGCACGTCCGTCAAACGCCTCGGATATCTGGACCGCGTGCAGGCTCTTTTGAAAAGCCAGGGAGTGGAAAGCGTCGTTTTCGACAAGGTGCAGCCCAACCCCGTGGTGGAGCACGTGATGGAAGCCGCCTCCCTGGCCAGGGAAACGGGGTGTGATTTCGTCATCGGCCTAGGCGGAGGCAGCAGCATGGATTCCGCCAAGAGCATCGCCGTGATGGCAGCCAATCCCGGGAACTACTGGGATTACATCCAGGGCGGTTCCGGCAAGGGGCTTCCCATTCCCAACAAACCTCTTCCCATCGTCTGCATCACCACTACGGCGGGAACCGGAACGGAGGCGGATCCGTGGACCGTCATTACAAAGGAGGACACGCAGGAAAAAATCGGTTTCGGCTTCAGGGGTACTTTCCCCACCATGTCTATCGTCGATCCGGAGTTGATGCTTTCCGTACCTCCCAAATTAACGGCATACCAGGGATTTGACGCCCTGTTCCATGCCGTGGAGGGATATATGGCCACAATCGCCTCCCCCATGGGGGACATGTTCGCGCTCCAGGCCATTGAATACATTGCCAAATATCTTCCGCGCGCCGTGAATAACGGGGATGACCTGGAGGCTCGCGCCTATGTGGCTCTGGCCAATACCTATTCCGGATTTGTGGAAACCATTTCCTGCTGTACGTCGGAACATTCCATTGAACATGCCCTCAGCGCCTTCCATCCTTCCCTGCCCCACGGCGCGGGGTTAATCATGATTTCCTGGGCCTACCATGAAGCCTACGCGCCCTCCTGCCCGGAACGTTACGCAAGAGTTGCCGCGGCCATGGGGCAGGAAGCCTCGGTGGACGGTTTCCTGAACGGCTTGAACAAACTGAAGGAAGCCTGCGGCGTGGACAAGCTGAAGATGTCCGAGTTCGGCATTACCCCGGATTTATTTGACGAATACGCTAAAACGGCTTTTTCCACCATGGGCAACCTGTTTGAGCTGGACCGTTGCAAATTGACTCCGGCGGACGTGGTCAGCATCCTGGAAAAATCCTATTCCTAGAAACAAGCCGTCGAGGAAACGCAGGCCGGGCGGGTAGCTTTCTTGTATGGCAGCCCGTCCGGCAAAAGATTGTTGTCGTTCTGATGCGTTCAGGAATGCCAGCCATTTCCGTCATGCCGGGGCATTCCCTATAGAGAAGGAGCATGGTTCGGTTGGCTGTCCATTTTCCATTTCAGCAGTTCCCCTGTAACACAGCGCGGCTGGACATGTGCCGCGCCGGGTTTGCCATATTGTTCTCTTATCGGGCGGCCAGATAGCCCAGGCCAATGGCCAGGAGCCCCCCGGCAAAACTGATGAGGGTGTAAAGGAAGAAGGCGGAGAAGTTCCCTTCCTTCAACAGCAGGAAGGATTCATTCATCAGCGTGGAAAAGGTGGTGAAACCGCCGCACAGGCCTGCGGTAAGAAAGAGCCGCGTTTCCGTATGCGGCAGGTTCCGGTCGAACAAACCGTAGAGGGCGCCCAGGATAAAACATCCCAGCAGGTTGACTGCCGCCGTACCCCAGGGGAACGAACTTGCCGAATTGACCTGGACGAAACGGGCCAGCAGGAAACGCAATATGCCGCCCGCAAAGCTTCCCAGACCCACCATCATCAGCATTTTTATCATAGCGGCTTTTTCTATGTTTGAACGGGAGTAAAGTTTTGGAGCAGATGACGAAAATCCGCCGGGAAAGACGGGCGGCGAAAAAGGGGACTTTCTTGTTGATGAAAGAGCAACTGGCTGCGTTCCCGAAAACTGGTTTGGAAACGTTCGTGCCGCCTGGTGACACCCTTTGCCGGAAACAAGACTTTCTGCGGAAGCTGTCGGTCTGTATGCCGGCAGAACCCATTTCCTTTAACGTGTGCGGATAAAATACCCTGTTTTTTCCATATCGCCAGCCTTTTTGTTCTTGATTGCAGGGTAAAACCGTATTTCCTTTTTTCCATGTCCCTGCCCCTTCTCGTTACCGGAACCATCGGAATTGATACCATCCTTACTCCCAGCGGTAGGGCGGACGGCGTTCTGGGCGGTTCCGTCTCTTTTGCGGCCGTAGCCGCCCTTTTGTTTGCCGACCGCGTGGATGCCGTCAGCATCATCGGGGAGGATTTCCCCGCCCATTATGAAGCGGCTCTTGAGGCCAAAGGGGTGTGCATGAACGGTGTAGAACGCAAGAAAGGGCCTTCTTTTTCCTGGACCGGGGAATATTTTGACAATATGAACAAACGGAGGACCGTTTGCGCCAATGATTCCGTGATGCTGGAATGGGATGTGCACGTTCCGGAGCCTTTGAGGAACCATCCGGTTCTGGTTTGCTGCTGCATGGTTCCGGCCCAGCAGCTCAAGTGCATGGAACAATGCCCGGACGCGGCGCTGGTGCTTTCCGATTCCATGGACAAGTGGCTGCGCCGCCAGCCGAATTTGCTGGATGCCGTGATCAGCCGTTCCCATATCACCATGATGAATGAGGATGAGGCGAAGGAATATGCCCAGGCGTCCACCGTCATGGAAGCCGGGGAATTCCTGCTTTCCAAAGGCGCCGCGTACGCAGTGGTGAAACAGGGGGAATACGGGGCCACGCTTCTGGGCCGGGATGCCGGCGGGAATCTCCGGATGTTCCGTTGTCCCGCCTATCCTCTGAAAACATTGGTGGACCCCACCGGCGCAGGGGATACGTTCCTGGGGGCTCTGGCCGGCTATTTGTCCACCCTGCCTCCCGGCCTTCCTCCGTTTGAGGAAGTGAAGAAGGGGATTGTGTACGGAACGGTGGCGGCCTCCTTCACCTGCGAGTCCTTTTCGGCAGACGCCCTTCTTTCCATGACCAAAGAGACTTTTCGCCGCCGTCTTGAAGAGTACGCGGAGATGTGCCGCCTGCCTGATATCCGCCTCTTTTCCGCAAGTGACTGTTAAGACGGGATCAGATCCCCTGAAAAGGAGGAAATGCCTCCCTTGATGGTTCGTTTTCCGGTCTCCGTTTTTGCGGGATGTCCGGAATGTTCAGGTAAAAAAGGCCCGGATGCGGAACATGAAAAACCCCGGCTGTGCATGCCACGCCGGGGTTTTCGTAAAAACAGGGGATGCTGTCGGCGGAATCAAGCATCCTGAAGGCCGAATTTAAGCTCGGCTTCCGAAACTACCTGGCCGTTCACCAGGCAGCGTGCCGTCGCCTGGCCGATGTTTCCGCGCATCTTGGTCAGTTCCGCTTCAATGATGAGCGTATCGCCGGGAACCACGACGCGGCGGAATTTTACCTTGTCCGCGCTCATGAAGTAGCCGAGCTTGCTGGCATTGCCGGGCTGGCGCAGCATGACGATGGAGGCCACCTGGGCCATGGCTTCCACCTGGAGGACGCCCGGCATGACCGGATGGCCCGGGAAGTGGCCCTGGAAAAAGAGTTCGTTCATGGTCAGGTTCTTCAGACCCCGGCACTTGGTTTCTCCTTCAAAACCGATAATGCGGTCCACCATCAGGAAAGGATAGCGGTGCGGCAGAAGGCTCATTACTTCGTTAATGTCCAGCACGGCGTCTCCGTACGGCACGTTGACGGGATTGGGGGCCATCTGCTGGTTGCGGTGGTGTTCCTTCTTGAGCTTGGCCGTGAGTTCGGTGTTCGGGCCGTGGCCCGGCTTGATGGCGATGACGTGGCCCAGAATGGGTTTGCCGCACAGGGTCAGGTCTCCAATAAGGTCCATGGCCTTGTGGCGGGCGAACTCATTGATGAAACGCATGGGTTCCTTGCTCATGAGCTCCTCTCCGCGGATGACCACGGCGTTTTCCAGGCTGCCGCCCTTGATGAGGCCCTTTTCCAGCAGGGGCTTGATGTCTTCGTAGAACGTAAAGGTGCGGGCCGGGGCCAGTTCCTTTTCATACGTTTCCGGCGTGATGACCGCGTCAAAGTACTGGGTGATGCGGTTTTCCGGTCCCACGCAGGTGACGGAAACGCGGAATTGCTTGGAGGGGAGAATGGTCAGGATGGAACCGCCCTTGGTTTCAATGGTGACGGCCTCGCGCACTTCCAGATAGCGGCGCGGCACATCCAGTTCCACGATGCCGGCGCGCTTGATCAGTTCTACGTAGGGGGCCGAAGATCCGTCCCCGATGGGAGGTTCGTTGGCGTCCATTTCAATGACGGCGTTGTCAATGCCCATGCCCGTGAGGGCGGAGAGGATGTGTTCCACGGTATGCACCTTGACGGAACCTTCAGCCAGGCTGGTGGCGCGTTCCACAGTCTGCACCTTTTCCACATCCGCGCTGATGAAAGGCTGGTCCGGAATGTCCACCCGGCGGAATTTAATGCCGAAGTCGGCGGGAGCCGGTTTCAGGGTCAGGGTAACGGGCTGCCCCGTATGCAAAGAGGTACCGGCCAGGGAGGCCGGAGAGCCGACAGTTCTTTGGTTTCCACATGCCATGCGGGGATGCTAGTGAATGAGCTTCCGTTTGGAAAGCACGAAATCACGGATTTTCCTTTAAATTCGGGGAAGAGGCGGTATTCCGGCGTGTCATCCCGGACAGAAGTGGATAAAGGGCGCTTGAAAAAACGCCGCTCACCCGGTAGTGATGTTCCATGCACATCACGGCAGGCCTCCGCATTTCCCGTGCGTTTATTCTCGGCGCCGGGCTGGGTACCCGCCTGCGCCCTCTCACCGGCATTCTGCCCAAGCCGCTGATTCCCTTTTTCCATGAACCCCTTATTCTGCATTCCATGCGCCGATGCTACGATTGCGGCATACGGGAGTTCATCATCAATACCCACCATCTGGCGGCGGCCTGGGATAAGGTGTTCCCTGAACGCTCATGGAACGGCTGCCCCGTTCATTTCAGCCATGAACCCGTGCTGCTGGATTCCGGCGGCGGCGTCAAAAAGATAGAGTCCCTGGCTTCCCCGGAAGAACCGCTGCTGGTGGTGAACGGAGACATGGCGGCCACATTTGACCTGGGCCGCCTTCTGGAGGAGCATTTGAGCCGCCGCCCTCCCGTGACGCTGGCCCTCCGCACCTCCGGAGATAAGAAGAACGTGGGATTTGATTTTTCTTCCGGACTGGTGACGGATATGAGGCACGCCCTGGGCCGCGACCCCGGATCCTGCCAATTTACCGGCGCGTACTGCATGGAGCCGGAAGTATTCGGGCGCATCCCTTCCGGGGAGGCCGTTTCCATCATTCCCCTGTTTCTGGATTACATCCGGGAAGGGCGCCTGCGCGGCATTCTGGCGGACGACGGGTTGTGGATGGACATGGGAACGCCGGAGGCCTACCTTCAGGCTCATCTGGATTTCCCCTCCCCCGCTCCGCGCATCCACCCCCGGGCCCGGGTGTCCCCCCGCGCCTTTGCGGACGGTAATTGCGTGATAGGTCCCGGCGCAACGGTAGAGGACGGCTGCCGCCTGCAAGGCTGCGTTGTCTGGCCGGGCGTACGCGTGCCTTCAGGCACCTGCGCGGAACGCCGGATTTTCTACTGTTCCCCCAACGGCCATTGACCATGCTTTTGCTGCGCCTTCTTTCTCTGATGTTGTGCTTTTCCGGCCTGGTTCACGCGGAACACCGCGTTTTCACCAGGAAGGACGGCTTTTTGTCCATGCGGGACAAGCTGAACGTGTATTTTTTCCGTTCTGATACGCACCGTCTGCTGGTGAGGGACGAAGGAAGCGTCAAAACGCCCCGGTACGGCTCCCTGGACAAGGCCATGAGGAAAAGTCCCTGCGTGGCCGGCGTCAACGGAGGATTTTTCAGTGCGGACGCGGAGGGAACGCCCCTGGGCCTGGTCATTCAGGACGGCAAACGGCTTTCTCCGCTGGCTACGGGGTCTTTCGCCGTTTCCGGGGTCGTTTATGAAGGAGGCAGAAGCGGATTGACCCTGGTCCGCAGTTCCGTGCTGAAACGCATGAAAAAGCTTCCGGCCACGCAGGCAGCCATTCAGGGAGGACCCTTTCTGGTGGAGAACGGCTCCGCCGTAAAAGGGCTTAACGCACAGAAGTCCACTTACCGCACCTTCATTGCCACGGACGGAGGAAAAAGGTGGTGCATCGGCGTTTCCTCTTCCCTGACTTTGAAGGAACTGGCAGCCTGGCTGGCGACTCCTGGAGCATTGGGGAATTTCCGGGTGGAAACGGCCCTGAATCTGGACGGCGGCTCGTCTTCCGCCTTCTGGTGCCATGAAACAGGCATTTCCTACCCTGCGTTCAAACAGGTCAGGAATTATCTGGGCGTAGCCCCCGTGGAACGCCGGTAAACGCCGTCCTCCACGGGGCCGTGAACACGTTTCCCGGCGCCTATCCTGCGCAGCAACAGAACCGCGAACGCCAGGAAACAAACCAGAACGGCCCAGTCGCCCAGCATGGCGTACAGGGTTATTTCCGTACAGCCCACAGGCAATGTGGCAGTCATCACCCCTCTGGTAAACGGCGAACCGGAGGAATCCCTCAAATCCGCAATAACCGCGCCATTGGGGGCCAGAGCCACGCTTACGCCGGTATTGGCGGCACGGACCATGGAACGGCGCAGTTCAATACAGCGGAACGCCGCATTGCGCCAATGCTGTTCATTGGCGCAGGAACGGTTGAACCACCCGTCATTGGTCACGTTCACCATCAACTGGGGTTCCTGCCGGACGAAGCGGCGCACCCAGCTTCCCACCACATCCTCAAAGCAGACCAGCGGAATAACGCCCACCGTAGAGGAGCTTCCGGGACGGATAGGCACGGGAACGGGATTGAAGGAACACCCGGGCGTATAGTTCAGGCCCATGGCAGTTCCGGCGGAAGCCTCAAAGGCTTTTTCCAGAAACGGGAATGTTTCCCGCATAGGGATGTATTCTCCGAAGGGAACCAGCATGGCCTTGGCGTGCGGACGGGCTGTGGAATAATCCCCTTCAAAGACGGTAAGGCAGTTGTAAGCCCGCGCCACACGCCCTTCATCAGACAGGTAAATATCATCCGTGCCCGTCAGCAGGATAAAATTGCATATCCCGCTCCGAAGGGCCTGGACGTAATCCTCTTCCGCGCTCAGAAAGTTGACATTGTCCTGATTGGGGAAGCGTTCCCCAGTGGAATCACGGTAAAACGTGGAAATGGGGAAGGAACTTTCCGGCCAGATGACCCAGGCCGGCATATCCAGGGAGGCTTCCGCTCCGTCTTTGACCGCCTGTTCCAGAGCGCGGTTTTGAAGATCCAGCATTCCCTGTTCCGTCATGTCCAGCAAAGCCTGGTAAATGCTTTCCCGATTGGCCGGATCCCATTTTTCCTTCTGGCTCAGATTCAGCTGCACGGCCATGACGGGAACGGTAAGCCTGCCGTTTCCCGTAACCGCGGCAGACTGGGAGGAGTAACGAGCCGTCCAGAACACGCCGACGACAAACATGGTTAAAAGGACCGCCACCAGGATGAAAAAGTCCCAGGGAACGGTCCGCCTGCCTTCATGGACAATCATGGTTCCGGCACGGCGGCAAACACGCCAGAGCCAGACGGAAAAGACGGCCGGAATAAAGGCCAGCGCCGTCACGCCAAGGTATTCCGCCCATTGGGCCAGCGGATTTCCGTACAGGGCCACGCCCAGATTGTTCCAGCCGAAACCCGGTATCAGCCAGCCCCGCCCCCATTCCAGGCATACCCATAAAGCGGCGCCCGCCAGAGCGGCGGAAGCGCTGGGCAATATGTCGCCCATGGCCCAGGCTTTCCAGGCGGCCCGGCGTTCCTTTGCCGCCAGCTTCGCATCAGGCAGCGGCCGGCCGGCCGGCCGGAAGAACACTCCCATGACCAGAGCCCATAAGCAGGGAAACAGGCCTCCGTAAAAAATCATCAGGGGAATATAGCCCAGCGTGCTGACCTCATTGACCCACCAGAAGGAGATGCCGTAAAATACCACGCCAAAAACCCAGCCATACAGGGCGTACGCCAGAATTCCCCTTTTCCCCTCCCGTCTGCGGCCGTGCCACAGGGCTGTCAGCAAAGGCAGGAATCCTATCCATACGCACCCGCTCCAGTCCACCGGAATAAAGGCGCAGGCCATCAGAATTCCGGAAAAAGCGGCCAGCAGCAGCCCTGCCCACACGGGCAGGAGACGAGGGAGGGAAGCAGGTGGGGTATTCATCATGAAAAGCCTTTTATTCCGGGAACGGGAATGCCGCCATTGTCCCCCATGCTGACTCATTCCTGCAACAAAAAAGATTGCAAAATTTATTCAAATGCGGAAATAGTGGGTTCAGTTCATACAACCCATCATACACAATGGCAGATATCGACGAAAAAACACCTCTAAACGTCCCCGGCAAGTTTTACGTGGACAGTTCCTGCATTGACTGCGACCTTTGCCGCGAAACCGCTCCGGAAAACTTTGGACGGGATGACGACGAAGGAGTATCCTATGTCAAGAAGCAGCCGGAAAACGACGAAGAGCTGAGCGCATGCGAGGAAGCCATGGAAGGCTGCCCCGTGGAAGCGATTGGCGACGACGGCGAATAATATTTCTCCATATATTATTTTAACCGCCCGGGGCTGTTGGCATTCAACGCTCCGGGCTTTTATTTTCCATCCATGTCCTCCCCCTGGTCTCCCTACACGCCGGACAGGGACCGTCCGGATCCCTACGCCTCCCCAGTCCGGTATGATTATCTTTCCCGTGATGAGCAGGAGGTGAGGCAGGCGTTGGCGGACTGGTTCCAGATATCCCCCGCCGCCAGTGAAACACGCAACCTCCATACGGCGGAGTCCCTGCTGGGGGATATCCTGTCCAGGCTTCCCCTGGACGGCGACGGCATGGACCCCGAATTGCTCCGGGAAGGATGGCTGAAAGCTGCGGGGCCATTCCTGGGCCAGCAATCCAACCTTCTTTCCATTGTCAAGGGAGTAGCCACCATCCAGGTGCTTCAACCGGCCATGCGCTACCATCTTCAGCAGTGGCAGGGAGCCCTGCTGGGAAAACTGAAGGACCAGTTCGGCAAGGATGCCGTCCATTCCATCCGCATACGGATAGGATAATTTTGCCGCCGCACGGCATTTCTTCAAAATGCCTGATCCTCATTTCATGCATTATAACGGATGCGGAAAACCTTTCAGAATTTCTGATCCGCCGTCAAATGGATTTTCCTTTTTCTTAGGATCGTAAATTTTCTATCCTTCCCCATAATTTTCCCCCATATGAAAAGGAGGAAAAAGAAAAATTGTCAGTTTTTTTGCGATAGCGTTTTTTAGAGGCTTGGAAATTCTGTAATTACTATTCCAGATAAAGCGGAATTCCCTTCGTGACGGCTTGATTTCTATTTTCCAACCGGAGCGGAAGTCTGGATCTCCAGAAGAAAGAAAAAGGTGAGGAGATAGAAAAACAGTGTGCCGCGACATTAAAAATTTGACGAAAGAGAGTTTTTTATTTAAGTGTAATAGTTATCACATGCGATTTACTCTCCCTGCCCTTCTGCTGACGTCAAGCCTGACTCTTTGTTTTCCTTCTTCCTACGGAGATTGGACTTCCCCCCACTCCCTCCAGCAGGAAAAAGACGCGCCGGTTCCTCTCATTCCCTTTCCGTCCCAGGTGGACTGGAAAAGAGGGACATGCCCCAAAAAAGCACCCGTTTCCGTTAACAAGGACCCTGCCCTGGCCCAATCGCTGGGAAAAGAAGGCTATGAACTCCAGATTCGCCCCGGAGGGATCCTGATCAAGGCAGCTACGGATTCGGGCGTTTTCTATGCCCGCAGGACGCTGGATCAGCTGGGAGCCAAGGGAAATTACCCGTGCTGCGACATCAAGGACAGCCCGGCATTCGCCATTCGCGGCTTCATGCACGACGTAGGCCGCAATTTCCGGCCTATTGAAACGCTCAAGTCGGATATTGACGAAATGGCGCGGCTGAAACTGAATGCTTTCCACTGGCACCTGACGGACTATCCCGCATGGCGCATCCAGAGCAAAAAATATCCTGTCTTGAATGATCCCTCCAAGCGGATCAAGAACCGGGATGTCAATGACACCTACACCTACGAGCAGATCCGGGACCTGTTCCGCTATGCCAGGGCGCGTCACGTCCAGATCATCCCGGAAATTGATATGCCTGGACACAGCACTTATTTCAGAAACTGCTTCGGCTTTCCGATGCACGACCCCAGGGGCATGAAGATTCTGGAAGAACTGCTGGAAGAATTTTGCAGGGAAATTCCTGTGGAAATGTCTCCTTACCTGCACATTGGAGCTGATGAAATCCACATCCCCAACGGGAAGCAGTTTGCGGACCGGATGGCGGCCAAGGTCAAATCCCTGGGACGCCAGCCCATCCAATGGGCGGGCAACAATGACCTGCCTGTGTCCGGAGACAGTTATGCCCAGCTGTGGAATGACGAAAATTCCGTAGGTCTGCCGGATCCAGCCAGGCAGAAGAATCCCTATTTCGATTCCACAGCAGGGTACGTCAATTCCTTTGACCCCGGCATTCTGGTGCGCAGGAATTTCTTCCGCCAACCCTGCGGAACGGTGAAGAGCGACGAACATTCTTTGGGAGTCATTCAGTGCCTGTGGCCGGATACCCGGGTGGGGGACAAAAAGAATATTCCCATTCAGAGCCCTCAGTGGCCGGCCATGTTCGCCATGGCGGAACGCAGCTGGAAGGGGTTGCCGGCGGATGGTTCCCGCTTTGCCGGAAAACTGCCTGAAAAAGATACGGAGGCCTATCAGGCCTTTTCCCTGTTCGAGAAGCGTATGGAAGCCCTGGCCGGAAACAGGCCCTTCCCCTATTGGCGGGATTCTTTTGTGGAATGGACCGTATTCGGTCCCGTTCCGAAGGACAGGCAGGAAGAAGTAAGGAACGGCCTGCTGGCAGGGAAATCTCCCGCAGGGCTGAACCCCATCCGAGCCCGGGGAGGCAACTTGTATTTCCGTACCCGTGCAGGGGCGGAAGGCCTATTTTCCAAGACCAAGCCGGGAAATACAGCCTGGGCGGAAACGACTTTTTATGCGGCCAGGCCCGGGACCATGTACGCCATGACAGGATTTGACGCGCCGGCCCGTTCCACGCGACGCTGTTCCGGGGTTCCGTCCGCCGGGGAATGGTCCCAATGCGAAACCAGAATATGGGTGAACGGAAAAGAAGTGAACAATCCCCAGACCTGCAGGCTGGCGGGACAGAGGCGTTATGAAAAGCACACCTGGAATTCCCCTGCCAATGAAATACCCTTTGACAATGAAGAATTCTGGTGGGCGCGTCCTCCCGTTTCCTTTCAGGTAAAGGCCGGAGAAAACAAAATCCTGATTGAACAGCCGTATACGGGAGAATTCCAGTCATGGGGAGTCAGCTTCATTCCGGTGAAAAAAGCCGGAGACCGCTGGATTGCCGACCCAAGCTGCTATGCCAAACCCGGGAGAGAGAAACAGGATGACGTCTCTCTGGTGCCATCAAAGTAAATATGGAACTCTCTCCCCGCGGACCTTTTCATGTTCCGTCCCATCATTCCAGAGGTCATTTTCCCCCGGTCATCAGGACGAGAGAGCGGGGAAAATATCGCTTGAGAAACACGTAAACGCTCCGCGCCATCATATAAACCGCAGGCACCAGGCACCACCACAACCAGGCAGGCCATGGGGAGGGAAAACAGTTCTCTACGCCTATCAGGACGATCAGCACGAAAATGTGGGAACAATACACGAAGAAGCTGCCGGACGCCCACAGGGACAGCCTTTCCGACCAGCCGGGGCTGACGGCTTTCACAATAATCCCGAAGCTGAGAAAGGCCAGAACAAGCAATCCGGAATAAGAGCCGTCCGGAATCAGGAAAGAGTCTGCACAGCTTGCCCATACAAGGGCCGCAGAAGCTAAAAGAATGGAAGTGTGCACGGCAAGGGGCATGTTGCCCCAGCGGTTCAGACAGCCTGGGGCGGCGGACGCCAGCATAACGCCGAGCGTAAAATCCCCGAACATGTACGGGCTGGGCCACGCCAGAGAGTCATCCCACCGGTGCAGAAACAGGCAGAACAGGCCAAGGGCGTAAAGAGCTGGACGGAAACGGGAGAACAAAAAAGCAGCCAGGGTAAAAATCATCAAGTCTCTCAGAAACCACATCGGGGTCAGCATGGGACATGCTCCCAGCCCAAACACGGAAATGAGCGCATTGGGGTCAAGAGGCATGCCGACCGCCAGCCAATAGGCCGCGCACCAGAAAAGATAGGGCCGCAGCAAAACCATCAGGCGGCGTGCCGTCCACGTTCCGGAGCCCTGATCCCCAAGGCCGGAGGCGGAAAAATAACCCGCCAGCAGGAAAAACGTCGCCAGCGCAGGACCAATCAGCCATTGGTTGGGAGGAAACGCCACGGAAGGAACGTGCTGCATGATGACCACAAGCGTCGCCAGCAACCGAGCAATCTCCACCCAGGGCAAACGGGGGTGAATTTCTTTACCGGACGTGGGGGAGACGGTCATGACTGCCTCATTCTGGATGATTGTTCTGAAAAAGCACTATTTTTATTGGTTTTGTAGACGGAATATTTCCGAAAAACAGCTTATTAACCTTCGCAAGCCTCACTTAGAGAAAATACTTGAGAATGAATTAAATTAAGCATTTTTCCCATATTTGCATTTATTGCTTACAGGCCAAACAGCATTTCTTTCTGCACACATTCCGAGCGGAGAGGCTGTATCAAATACGCTCCTGCGTTGATAAATGGGGAAATACGTCCCGTCCTGTTGACCTTCTTCATACAATTTATCCCATACATTCATGGCTTTATCTTCCATTTATCCGAACGGATCGCATTTCTTAACTGCCGCCCGAATACCCGTCATTTCCGGGAAATATCATCTGCCGCATGTTTACCGCCGTTCCCGTCAGCGTAAAAACCGTATTTTTTCCCATGTCTATCTATGGGAAGCCTCTTTCAGAAATAGCGAAAAAGGCTGGATTCCATAGAGAATCCAGCCTTTCGGAAAGGAAAGGATACACGGTTCAGGAATAAAAACCGATATCCGGTTCCCGGTCCCGCCGCCTGCGTTTCAAATACGGATTGCGGTATCGGTGAATGCATTTGCCGGAACTCCCGGGGGTATAATGAAGAGGATCCGCCTCCTTGGCGGCTTCACGGCTCAATATCTCCACAAAATCTTTCAAGGACATTTCCATATCCGCATCGTGGCATGCCAGCGCGGCGGACAGACGCACCTTACCGTTGCCATAGTCCACATACATGGCGAACAGCGTGGTCTGGTACAGATGCCATGATTCCCCGCCCATTTTTCCGGACCGGTGTTGGCTGATGGCCTCCAATAGCCACGTCAGCGCATGTTCCAGTTCCAGATTGTCCAGAACATCCCGTATGAGAGATGTTTCACGACCGAAAACGGCCACGCTTTCCTGTTGTTTTACCCTGTTGATTTTCATGTCCTGGTTCTCCTTTCCGGTTTCCCTTGTTAAGCAGGGCGGCGGATAATTATGCGGCCCCAATTACTTTGGACACTTTTTCCAACAGGTTGTTCAACCTGAATTCTCAACTGTGTCAGCCATGACCACTTTCCCAATGTACGGGAGTTCCCGATGATGCCCGTCCAGATCCATTCCAAAACCCACCAGGAAGTCGTTTCCCTGCGTAAAGGCCACGTAATCAGCCTCAAAAGGTACTTTCCGACAACAACGCTTGTCCACAGCCACGGCGGTGCGGACTTCCTTCACCCCTCTTCTTTTTAATTCCCTGCAAACTTCATCCAGCGTGGCGCCCGTATCCAGAACGTCATCTACCACCAGAACGGGCACATCGGGCTGGAAATCACCGCAATCTCCCTCCCACGCCACGGAGCCGGAATTTTTCATCCCGGCATAACTGGAAATTTTGACGGCTTTCACCACGGGCCGGGATTTCAAATGCTTCTCCAACATCGCAGCGAAAGGAAGAGCTCCGTTCAGCAGCAGCAATAAAATATAGGGTTTCCCTGCCATGGCCCTGTCAATGGATGCGGCCAGTTCCCTGACGCGCGCGCAGATGGCATCCTCTGCAATCAAAGGGGTGATGGTGTAAGTCATGGAAATGAGGTATGATAATGTTTCCTGTAAGGAAAATCAATCCTTGAAGAAGAACGAACGGAAATGGAAAATTTCCGGCCCGGATTCAGTGATTTTTTCAAAAACAGAATAAATCTCCACAGGCAGGAGGCATCAACAAGCGCTCTCAAGAGATGTTTTCCTTGCCCCGGCCGGCAGAGAATGCGGAGGCGCATTTAACGGTGGCTTCCCGCCGGACCGCATGGTAAAGTAAGGCAGAGATGACTGATTCCCCTTCCAAGCGCCTTTTTATTCTGGATGGAATGGCCCTGGCTTACAGAGCCCACTTCGCCTTTTTCTCCAATCCCATCCGCAATTCCAAGGGAGTCAATACTTCCGCCGTGTACGGCTTCGCCAATACGCTGCTGGGCATTCTGGAACATGAACTCCCCACGCATATCGCGGCCTGTTTCGACACTTCCGTTCCTACGGCGCGCCATAAGCTTTACCCTGCCTATAAAGCCAACCGGGAATCCATGCCGGAAGAGTTGAGCTTTCAAATGCCCCTGATTTTCAGATTGCTGGAGGCCATGAATATTCCCATTCTGCGTTATGAGGGTTATGAGGCGGACGATACGATAGGCACGCTGGCGCGCATTGCGGACGGTACGGAGGGGTTCCAGACCTACATGGTTTCCCAGGACAAGGATCTGGGCCAGCTTATTTCCTCCACCTGCTTTCTGTGGAAACCCGGCAAAAGGGGCAATGACCACGAAGTGATTGACCTGGAAAAACTCAAGGAGCAATGGGGCATTGAACGTGCGGACCAGGTAGTTGATATTCTGGCCCTGATGGGGGACAGCTCCGACAATATTCCGGGTCTTCCCGGCGTGGGGGAAAAGACGGCCAAACTGTTGATCGGAGAGTTCGGCTCCGTGGAAAACCTGCTGTCTAATACGGATAAGCTGAAAGGGAAGCGCAGGCAGATTGTGGAGGAAAACGGAGCCATGGCAACTCTTTCCAAACAACTGGCCACCATTGACCGGAACGTTCCCCTGACGGTGACCCTGCCTGGCCTGGTTAAAAAAGAGCCCAGCCCGGAGGAACTGCTGTCCCTTCTCCAGGAATTGGAGTTTCGCTCCATGCAGGCCAAGCTGTTCGGGAAAAAAGCGCCGGAGGCCAGAAAATCCCCCCTCCCTGCGGACGATTTGTTTGCTCCCGCCCCGCAGACGGAACAGCCTCCGTTGGAGGCGCTCTCCGCCCCCGTTTCGGGAGCACGGCAGAGCAGTTCCGGCCAAATGGACTTGTTTGAGGAACGCCATTTGAAAACAGTAGATGATTTCAGGCACGAGTATATTATTGCGGACACGGCGGAAGCCCGTTCCGCCATGGTTGCCGAGCTGGAAAAGCATGATTCCTGGTGCTTCGACACGGAAACGACGGGCCTGAATCCCCTTACGGACAATCTGCTGGGCGTCGCCTTCTGTGCGGAACCGCACAAGGCATGGTACATGCCTGTCTCCGGCCCGGAGGATCTGGAAGCGGTTAAACCGCTTCTGGAAGGCCCCGCAGAGAAGATAGGGCATCACCTGAAATTTGACCTGGAGGTTTTGAGAGCCAACGGCATTCACGTCAAAGGCCCCTTTTTCGACACGTTGCTGGCTCATGCCCTGATCGCTCCGGGCATGAAGCACGGAATGGACATTCTGGCGGAAAATCTGCTGCAATATTCCACGATTAAACTGAAGGACATTGCCGCGCCGGGAGCCAGGAAGCGCGAACTGGACACCAGCGGCATTCCCGTGGAGGTCATGGGCAAATATTCGGCGGAGGATGCGGATATCACCCTCCAGCTTTCCTCCATCCTGAAAAGACAGGTCAAGGAAAGCGGCATGGAGAAACTGTTCCGCACTGTGGAACTGCCCTTGCTTCCCGTGCTGGCGGACATGGAGTTCACCGGCATCCGCGTGCTTCCGGAATCCCTGGAAAAGGCTTCCGTCAAGGTAGGAGCCATCATTGACGGCCTGCGGGAAAGAATTGAAGAAGCCGCAGGCCATCCCCTGAACCTGAATTCCCCCAAGCAGCTCGGAGATTTCCTGTTCGGAGAACTGGAGCTGGTGAAGAAGCCCAAGAAGACGAAGACGGGCCAGTTCGTGACGGATGAAGACACCCTTTCCGCTCTGGCTCCCCAGCATCCCATTGTAGCGGATATCCTGGCCTACCGGGAGAATATGAAGCTGAAGAGCACGTATCTGGATGCGCTGCCCAAATATATCTGCCCGCGTGACGGACGCATCCATACCCAATTCCACCAGATGCTGACCGCTACCGGGAGGCTCGCCTCCCAGGATCCCAATCTTCAGAATATTCCGGTAAGGACGGAACAGGGGCGCCTGATCCGCACCGCTTTTGTCCCCGCCTCAGAGGAATACACCATGCTGTCCGCAGATTATTCCCAGATTGAACTGCGCATCATGGCGGCGCTTTCCGGAGACCCCGCCATGTGCGGAGCATTCAAGGAAGGGCGGGACATCCATACGGAAACGGCCGCCCGTGTGTACGGCATTCCCCGCGACCAGGTGGACGCCGTTATGCGCCGCGCGGCCAAAACGGTGAACTTCGGCATTATTTACGGCATTTCCGCCTTCGGTCTTTCCCAGAGGCTGGGCTGCCCCCGCGGAGAAGCCGCCACTCTGATTGAAAACTATTTCACCCAGTTCCCCGTAGTTAAATCCTTCATGGAAGACCTGGTTCACAAAGCGGAACAAGCCGGTTACGCGGAAACGCTGCTGGGGCGCCGGAGAATGATTCCGGAAATCAACTCCGCCAACAAGACCATTAAGTCCGCCGCGGAACGCACTGCCATCAACACCCCCATCCAGGGCACGGCGGCGGATATGATTAAAATAGCCATGATCCATGTGGACAAATTGCTGAAAGGCACCAGATCCCGGCTTATCCTCCAAATTCATGATGAATTGCTGGTGGACCTGCACAGGGATGAATTGGATCTTATTCCCAAGATAGAGGAAGCCATGATCAGCGCGCTGCCCCTGCCCAACGGCGTTCCCATTCTGGTGGAAGCCAGGACGGGCGGCAACTGGCTGGAAGCTCATTAAAAACATTCTTTCAGCAAGCTCCCATGCTCCCGCATACCGGGATTCCCGAGCTTTCCCGATGCCTTACTTTTTCTTCCAGCAGCACCGGTTCCCAGTCTGTGGACGTGCTGTCCCGCCAACGGAAAGTTTTTGAAAAAAGATTCCCCAGCGGCAGGAAAAATGAGTAGGAAAGGATATCCCTTTGAAAAAATGAGTTAAAGAATCAGAGCGTCCCCAGCCTGGAATTCCGGCACAGTCACCAGAGCGCTGCCGTCTTTCAACGTCACTACATGCACCTTGCGCTCCTGCATTCCTGACGGCGTTTTTACCTGGATGGAGCTGCCGTCCCTGACGGCGGAAGCGGGAATCCACGCGGAAACGGGAACCTGCACGTTGATGGCCACTTGAAGGGCCATGTTGACGGGAGCCACCTGCCACTCGGAGACATGGGAGGCATTCGGCTCCAGAGAGGCAATCAGCACGGCGGAATTGCTTTCGGAATCCAGCGCCGCATCCACCGCCGTAACGCGGCCCAGCCATTGCAGCCGTTTTCCATTATTCAGCACGCAGGAGGCGGTCAGAGCCGTATTCACTTTGCCCTGCTCATCCCTGGGCAACGCGGAAAATTCTTCCAGAGGAACGGGAATCCGTATCATCCGTTCCTGAAGAGGAATTACTTTCCCCACCGGCTGCCCGGCGACTACGCGGGCACCGGCGCCCACAGAGCATTCCACCACCTGGCAGGTATAGGGAGCTTCCAGCACCGTATCCCGGAGGGCCTGTTCCGCTTCCGCCACATACGCCTCCGCGGCGTTCAGCCTCGCGTTTACGGCTCTTCTCTGCGGCACCCGGAGCACCAGTTCGGATTCCTCACCGCTTTTGGAGACGGAGCTGTATGTCTTTTTGATGGCTTTCAGGGCTTCCGCCTGCTCCGTAGAAACATCCAGACGGGCCTGTTCCAGTTCCGCCTGGGCATTTGCAAGACGGGCGCGGTATTCAAATTTTTCCAATTCCATCAGGGGGGTTCCCTTCAGGACAATTTCCCCCACGTTAAACAGGGGATGCACTTTGTCCACCTTTCCGGAAACGCTGGGAGAAAGCATCGTCAGGTAGGAGGCCCTTACAATGCCGGGCGCGGAAATGGAAAGGGTGTTCGTCTGCAGCCGGAGGGGTTTCTCCGTTCCTGCGGACGCGCACCCCCTGTTCCCGGAAGAGGAAAATGAGACGGAAGGATCCGTTACAATAGCCGTGCCTGTCAAAAGCGCCACAATCCCCAGGCCGATGCCTATGGACCAGAATGTTCCCTTTTTTTGAGGGGCCTCGCTCATCGACAGTTCCGGGGGAAACGCGTCCCGTTATTTGGGATATTCCGTCTCCATGATGTGGGAATAGGCCTCCGCCGTTTCCACAGCCACGGTTTCAATATTCTTCATCAACTGGGCAAACTGGGCTTCCGAGAGGTCCATGCCTTCCAGAACGAAGGACTGGCGGTAATAAACGTACCCGCTGTTGGGGTCCAGCTGAAAGGCGCCGGCAGTCTGGTCCGCATTCAGTTCGCTGAGGATAATGCTGACTTCCACACGGCGGGCTTCAGGGACCTTGGCGGCAAAAAGCACGTCAATGACCAGCGTCTCCGGACGTTCAATCATGGTGTACAGGAGGCTCACCGGGGTGAACGTATCACAGGGAACGAATGCGATGCCCGTCTTAATGTTGTGGTCATCAGCAGAAGTGATCCATTCCGTTTCTTCCCCTCTCTTTCTGAGAACGGTGTACACACGGTCCAAAAGGCTGAGATGCTGGTTTTCCATATTGAAAATTGTTTAACAGGGGGTTGCTTGCAAAGGCGCATGCAACGTACGCGCCCGTTTACTGAATCCAAGCTTACTGGCATCCTTCTGATTCGTCAAGCTCTCCTGACGTAAAGAAATTGAAAAAACATGTATGCAGCCGGCATAAAAAATACAGACGCCGTCCGAAGGGGCGGCGTCTGGAAAAAACGCGTGCGCCGGAAGTTCCGGCTTCTTTCCGAGGTTCTTTTTACAGGATATCCCCGGGCTGATAACCCGCTCCGTCCGGGAATCTGTCCGTCACTTCCTTCACCATGGAGCGGAATGCTTCCACCTGGGCGTCAGCCATGCCCGTAGCGGAGGAATTGGAATCAAAGATGCGCTGAAGATCCGCCCGGTCTATTCCCAGGCGCCCGTCTTCCGCCAGACGGTCCAGCAAATTGTTTTCCGTGATTTTTCCGGCCCGCAGGTCATTGGAGACGGCCACGGCATGTTCCTTGATCACCTCATGGGCGGTTTCCCGGCCAATGCCGCGCTTGACGGCCTCCATCAGGATGGTGGTTGTCATCAGGAAAGGAAGATAGCGGCGCAATTCCGCAGCCACCACGGCTTCATACACGCCCATCTGGTTCAGAACGGTCAGGAAGGTTTCAAATAGGCCATCCGCAGCGTAAAAGGAATCAGGCATGACTACGCGGCGCACCACGGAGCAGGAAACGTCCCCCTCATTCCACTGATCCCCGGCCAGCCCGGAAATCATCATCAGGAAACCCTTCAAGATGACATGGAAGCCGTTGACGCGCTCGCAGGAGCGGGCGTTCATCTTGTGCGGCATGGCGCTGGAGCCAGTCTGTCCCTTGGCGAACCCCTCCGTGGCCAGTTCATGGCCGGCCATCAGGCGCAGGGTCTTGGCAAAGGAGGAGCAGCCGGAGGTGAGTTCCACCAGTCCGGAAACTACGGAAAAGTCCAGAGAACGCGGATATACCTGCCCCACATTCATCCACTTGGCGGGAATGCCCAGGTGGGCGCACACGCGGTTTTCCAATTCCAGCACGCGGCCGGCATCCTGTCCGAAGAGGGAAAGCTGGTCAAGCTGGGTTCCAACGGCGCCCTTCAGCCCGCGTACGCTGTAACGATCCATGAGGGAAATCCATGTCCCCAGGCCGTGCACGATGTCTTCCCCGAACATGGCGACGCGCTTGCCCATGGTCGTGGTCTGTGCGGCTACATTGTGCGTGCGTCCGGCAATGGTCACGTGCTTCCATTGTTCGGCCAGGGCGCTCATGCGGTTCAACACGGCCACGGCCTTGTCCCGGATGATCTGCATGGATTTCCAGATCTGGAGCTGTTCCACATTTTCCGTCAGGTCCCGGGAGGTCATGCCCTTGTGGATATGCTCGCATCCGGCCAGTTCGCAGAATTCTTCTATGCGCGCCTTCACATCGTGGCGCGTCACGCGTTCACGCGCGTCAATGGAAGGAAGGTTTACCTGGTCTTTCACCCGTTCATAGGCCTCAATGACTCCGTCCGGAATATCCAGCCCCAGATCCTTCTGGGCTTTCATCACGGCAATCCAGAATTCGCGTTCCAGAATGATGCGGCCCTCTGCGGACCAGATGGATTTCATGGCGGCGGAGGCGTACCTTTCAGCCAGGACATTGGGAATCACGCTCATATCAAAATATGTCTATGCGGGGGGTTATCAACAACGGTAAGCCGCCATGATCATGACGGAAGGAAAAAAAGCAAGCACTTTCCCACAGCTTCACGGATTAGGGGCGCCGGGGAATTCAAAGCCATTCCTTTTATGAACTTGATTCAGTATTGCGCCTCCCTCCCAATAAAAGTTTCAGGAACAGGCAAAGATTTTTATTGCCGAATGCCGGAATCGCAACATTTCCGCTTATCGCCATGTTCCCTCACTCCCCCGGCGGCGGCTCCAGGCCGTACCGGGCATAACCGGAAACGATTTCCTGAAGGATGGCGGAAATTTTTTCCAGAGAACGGACAGGGACGTATTCATACTTTCCATGGAAGTTGTGGCCTCCGGCGCACAGGTTGGGACACGGCAGCCCCATGAAAGAGAGGCGTGCTCCGTCCGTGCCACCGCGCACAGGGATGATTTCCGGCCTCACTCCCACGGCTTCCATGGCCCTGCGGGCATGTTCCACCAGGTGCATGTGCGGGAGTATCTTCTCCTTCATGTTGTAATAGGAATCCGTAATTTCCACCTTTATTGTCCCCTCTCCGTATTTACGGTTCAGCAGGGCCGCGCATTCCTGCATGAACCCCTTCTTGCGCTCAAACGCCGCCCTGTCATGATCCCTGACGAGGTACTCCGCAACCGCCTGTTCCACGTCTCCCCGGAGAGAATCCAGATGATAAAAGCCCTCGTATCCTTCCGTGAAAGCGGGATTCTGGAACGCGGGCAGCATGCCCTGGAATTCCATGAGAACCAGGCAGGCATTCAACATCCTGCCCTTGGCGCTTCCGGGATGAATGGAAGAGCCCTGCACCGTCACCACCGCGGAAGCCGCATTGAAATTTTCGTATTCAATTTCCCCCAGGGCGCCTCCGTCCACGGTATAGGCGAAATCCGCGCCAAACCGCGCCACGTCAAAGGCATCCGTCCCGCGCCCTATTTCCTCATCCGGCGTGAAGGCAATCCGTATCTCGCCGTGAGGCCGTTCAGGGTTCAGCAGGAAGGAGGCGGCCATATCCATGATTTCCGCCACACCGGCCTTGTCGTCCGCGCCAAGCAGGGTAGTTCCGTCCGTCACGACCAGGTCCTGACCCAAATAATCCGCCAGCTCGGGAAAAACGGCGGGGGAAAGCACTATTCCCTGCTCCGGGTTGAGCTGGATGTCCCCGCCGTCGTACGAGCGTATGATGCGGGGGTTTACGCCGCTGCCGGAGACTCCCGGAGCCGTATCCACATGGGCCACCCAGCCGATGACGGGAACATTCCCTTCCACGTTGGAAGGAATGGAGGCGTAAACAATGCCGGAATCCTCATCCAGTTCCTCCTGCGCTCCCATGTCCTTCAGCTCCCCGGCCAACAGACGGGCCAGCTCCGTCTGGCCGGGGGTGGACGGCACGGTGGAGGAATCCGCGTCCGACTGGGAACCCACGGAGACATACTTCAAAAAACGGTCTAAAACGGAGATGTTCATGGGAAAAATCAAGGATTGGCAAGAGTCTAGCACCCGCCCCCGCGAACACAAGCACAAGACACGGTTTATTCTTGCGATTCAGGACGGTGTGCCGTATGTAAACAAAGCCTCTCCCCATGATGACACCTCTCCCCCTTGGCATTACCCTTGCTTTGTCCCTGACCAGCGTCTCCATGCCTCTTCTGGCCCAGGGGGTGTATATGCCCGGCCCCATGCCCGTCACCGCCGGAGCGAGGCAGGACCCAACGGATATGTATCTGGAGGCGTTGAAGCTGGTGACCCAAGCCGCGGGGCTGGTGGAAAAACGGGATTATATAGGAGCCATCCGCCTGACGCAGCAAGCGGAAGACAAGTTCGGACGCCTGGCCAAATCTTATCCCCAATGGCGGCCCAAACTGCTGCAAACGCGCCGCCAGCTCAACAGGGAAAATCTGGACCAGTGGCAGAAGCTGGCCCAGCAGCAGGCCGCCGCCTCTTCATCCAGCTCCGGCCTGGAGCTGGAACGCCCTGCCTCCGTGCCGAAGCGCCCCAGGCCCAAACCCAACATAGCCCTTCCTCCCGGCTACAAGGGCGTGGAATTCCCTACCCGGCCCGGAGAATCCCTAGTCAATACCATCCCGTCCCCCTCCGTTTCTCCCGGGGCGGCTCCGGAAGTGGTGGAAAGCAATTACGAACGCATTCGAAGACTGCTGGATAAAACCACCATGGAGAACAAGGCCCTGATCCAGGCTCTCAAGCGTACCCGCCGGGAGCAGGAGGAGGTTCTGGCGAAACTGGCCGTGGCATCCGCCGGAGAATCCGTTTACCGGGATGAATTGCTCAAGGTCAAAAAGCAGATGGAGGATGAGAGAAAGACCAGCAACAAGCTCATCCAGACCCTCACCAGGAGAGTGGAGGAACTGGAACAACATGTCACTTCCCTCAGCCAGGACAAGGCCCGTTACCTGGAGCAGGTCGCCGATCTTCAGCTGCAGCTCAAGGAGTACAAGGACAAACTGGACAAAGTGACGGATGAGAAAAACGCCCTCCAGAAAGACCGCGACCAGTTGGCGGCCCTGGTGGAGCTCAACAGTCCGGACAAAACAAAAAACCTGTTGGACCGCAACCTGACGCTGGCGGCCCAGCTCAAGGATGCCCAGGACAAAATCGCCGCTCTGGAAACGGCCAAGTCCGATTCCGAAGAACAGCGGAAAGCCAATCTGAAAGCGTTGGAAGAGGCGCGGGGGGAATCCGCAGACCTGAAACAGAAACTGATTGCCATCCGGGATGAAAACATCGGCTACCGCAAACGCATTACAGAGCTGAATACCAAGCTCATTAATGCGGATGTGGAACTGTCCAAGCTGGAGGCCAATCCGGAAAAAAGCCCGCTTCTTCTGGAAGAAAACCAGCTGCTGCGCTCCACCATCGCCAAGCAGCTCCGCATCCTTTCCGTGCAGGACCAGAGCCGCTCCCTGCTCATCAGCACCTATAAGCGGCTGCATCAGGAAAACCCGGATACAGCGGAAATAGCCTCCCTGATGGATAATGAAGAAGCCATCAGGCTCACCCCCGCGGAAAAACAAATTGTCAATGCCATTGCCAAGGATAACAATATCAATGTTCCCCTGACGGCTCAGCAAAAGGAAAAAATCAATAAGCTGGCTCAAGCCCTCTCTGCGGAACGCGGCAAGGCCGCCCAGCTTGCCCGGGATTTGGAACTGGCGCGCAGCCAGATGAAAACCAAAGCGGACAAATCCGCCAAAAACGACAAAAAACAGGCGGAAGCCCTGGCGCGGGCCCAGAAGGCCCTGGAACAGAAAAACATTCAGGTGGAAGAACTCACCCGGCAGATGGAAGAACTGAAAAGACGTTCCGCCGAACAGGCCCGCCTGGCCGCCATCTCCGCCGGGGCCATTACTCCGGACCAGGAAAAGGCGCTGAACCGGGGCATGGAAGCCACAGTGCGCCGGAAGCTGGAGGCGGAAGCCCTGGGACAAGGCGCCGCAGAAGCCTTCGCCAAAAAACGCTATGCCGCCGCAGAACAGCTGTACCGGACGTTGCTGGACTTCCAGCCGGCCCACGTTCCGGCCCTGGTCAATCTGGGGACTATTCTGCTTCAGCGCAACAAGGCGGAGGAAGCGATCAAATTTCTAAAAAAAGCCACGGAACTGGACGCATCATCCTCCCCTGCATGGTTCATGATGGGGGTGGCCCAATACCGCGCCGGGGAAGACCAGCGCGCCATCGCCTCCCTGACGGAAACGGTCAGGCTGGATCCGGCCAACGCCCTTGCCCTGCTTTACCTGGGCAACCTGGAAACCAGCGCCGGAAACTATGAAAAAGCGGTTATCCACTTTGAAAACGCCCTGAAAATCCAACCGGAATCACCGGACGCGCATTTCAACTTGGCCTGGACCTATTCCCGGCTGGGCCGCACGGCGCAGGCCCGCAAGAGCTATGACGCAGCCATCCGCAGCGGAGGCCTGCCGGATTCCGACCTGGAACTTGCCATTACCGGAACCACCACCCTGCCCCGCAAAAAGCAGGCTCCGAACCAGAATCCCTCATCCGCCGCAAAAGAGGGAGAAACCCGGCTGGCCGCGGCAATAAGCGATCCGTCTGTCATTCCCCACGAAGCCAATGAAGTGCCTGCTCATGTGGCGGAGGATCCGAATGCGCGGGAAAAGCCTTCCGCCGGTCCCAAACAGGTTGTCGTCAGCCACCGTCCGGAATCCGGGCAAGCCTCTCTGGCCTCCCAAATGAAGGAAACCGCCCCCGCGGCTACATCCGCACAACCTCCGGCAGAAGCCGCGACTGCCGCAACGGAAACGCCCAAGCCGGAAAAACAGGAACCTCCGCGCAGGAAAAGCCGTTTCCGAATCGGTTCCTGACGTCATTATCCTTTTCCCCACTGAATAAAAGCCATGCATCACGTTTCCATTTTAGGACTGGGCCTCATTGGCTCACGGATTGCACGCCATATGGCCGGGATGGGCGACACGGTCACCGTCTGGAACAGAACTCCGCGGGAGGATTTTCCAGAAGCGGTTCCTACCCCGGCGGATGCGGCCCGCGCTTCCAAAATTATTCAGCTCTACCTGAAAGACAGGAATGCCTGTCTGGAAGTGTTTGAACAAATGAGGGAGGCCCTGACACCGGAGCATATCATTCTGAACCACTCGACTATTGACCTGGCGACTGTCGGAAAACTCTCCCTGATGAGTTCCTCCATCGGCTGCACGTATGTGGATTGCCCGTTCACCGGCTCCCGTTTGCCCGCAGAAAAAGGGGAACTGGTTTACTACGTTGGAACGGATTCCACCACTCTGGACCGCATACGCCCCGTGCTGGAGCACAGTTCCCGGGACATCCTGCATCTGGGAGGCATTGGAGCCGGCACCGTCGTCAAACTGGTCACCAACATGGTCTCCGCCACCATGGTGCAGAGTTTGAGCGAAGCCCTGGCCATCTCCCAGGCGTACGGCATTTCCCCGGAAATGCTGGGCCAGGCCATTTCCCGGAACGTCATCGCCTCCCCTCTGGCCGCATTGAAGCTGCCCCTGATGGCAAAGCGCGACTTTTCCACTCATTTCTCCCTGGACAACATGAGGAAAGATAGTATTTACGCTCAGGAACTTGCCGCAGAAAAAGGAATCCACCCTCCTGTTGCCTCCCTGGTTTCCTCCATCATGGGTAAGCTGTGCCGGGAAGGTCATGCGGAAGAGGATTTCAGCTGTCTGGCGGAACAATTCGACTAACTTTTTCCGCGGATGAAATTCAGGGGAACATGCGTCTTTCTGTTGACGGCTCTTCTTCTGCCCCCTGCTGTCCGGGGGCAGGAACAGAAAGGGGCTGGCGATGTTTCTTCCGCGGAAGTGCGGCCGCCGGAAGAAGAAGCAATATCCGTCCAGGATGCGGCTTTTATTGATGACGCCTCGGACCGTCCTGTATTGCAGGGCAATTCCAATGTGAGTCCCGTTGTCCCCCCTTCGCCTCCGGCAAAAGCCGCCGCCGGAACGGAGGAACAGCCTGCCAGACGGCAGCCGTTCACCAGCGTTTCCACTTCCAGGCAATTTCATGTCACCGGGATGGACTCCCTGCTGGCCGGGGCCATCGCCACCCGGGCGGATGCCATACGCACCGCGCTGCTCAAGGTCCTCAAGCAGCCTGACGAATGGAAAAACGGCATCAACATCCGCCTGGTAGGAGAACCGGGAAGCCCCGTTCCGGCCAACCCCGTCCGCATGCAAACCGTCATTGTGGGCAACACCCTCTCCTATAACATTTTCATTCACCTGGGCCACGGCATCAACCAAGACAGTCTGCGCCGCGCCATCGTCTCCACCCTGCTTTATGAAATGATGCTGCGCACGGTGGATCCGGAAGGCCTGCCGGATAACGTCACGCTGCCCCCCTGGCTGATTGCCGGGCTGGAACAGGCTGTTCTGTGGCACAATAATGAAGCTGACCGCGCCATGTATTCCACCCTGTTCCAGCAGTCCGGCATTATGACTCCGGAAGAAATTCTGAATTGCCGGGAACCGGAAAAGGAACTGGATGCGACCTCTTACGCGGCCTATCAAACTTCCTGCGGAGCCCTGGCGCTTTGCCTGCTGAACCAGGAAAACGGCCCGGAAGGCATGAAACAGCTTCTGGACCAGGCTATTCTGGGCAATGACGATCCCGGAAACCTCATCAAACGCCATTTTCCGCAGCTCAGCCTGACTCCCACTTCCCTCCATAAATGGTGGACGCTTCAGCTTTCCCGCATGGCGACGCCTCCCCTGACGGAAACTCTCACGATTACGGAAACGGAACGGCACCTTCAGGAAGCACTCACCCTGGTCAAGTATGATCCGGATACCCGCACCACCGTCACATTTCCCCTGGATGACCTGGAGCAGGCCCATTCCCTGCCGGATCTGAACAGGCAGCTTTCTAATGTGGCCGGCAGCCTGCTCAACCTCAGCAGGCGTTCCTTTCCTTCATACCGGCCCGTCATTGTAGAATATGCCAAGCTGGTGGCCCTGATGCAAACAGGGAAAGTCAACAGCCGGGAAGCCGGCCCCAAAATCAGCCAGCTCCGGGAAATCAGGAACCTTTCCATGAAAACCGCCCGCCGCGTCCGGGATTATATGGACTGGTATGAAATCAACACGCGGTCCGGAACCGGCAAGACATTCGCTTCCTACGCGGCAGCCGTGAAAATCCTCCGGGAACAGGAGCAGCCGGCCAATACACCTATTTCCCGCTATCTGGACGACATTGAAAAACTGTACACCCTCCCGGCCAGGACTCCTGTGCCCTCCCTGCATGGGAAGAATTGAGGGAAGGGAGTTTTGCCGTCCCCGGCAAAAGCACTGCACTTCCGGAAAAACGTTCTCCCATGCCGGCAATGTTACCTTCATGGCAACACAAAATGCCGATGGGTTCTCCCCGGAAACCGGAAGGAGCGGATATCTGGCGCTATGAAGCAAACTGGTTGCCGGGACAGGCCAAATCGCCGCATCACGTTATGAACCAATAGACCGTTCCCTCCAGCGTTTTGAAGAATTCTCTGCATCTGCGCTCACGCGCATTTTTTCATGTGGTCTTTTTTGATTCAGGAGGATTCAGGGATTGTCTTTCCCAAGATGATTTGCAATCATCGCCCCGAATTATTTTCATATCACTACACAATATGGACACGTCATTGAAACTCCACGGCCTGGTGGCCGCCGTACATACTCCGTTCAAGGCGGATGGTTCTCTGAATCCTTCCAGCGTTGACGCCCAGGCCAAGCTGCTTGCCTCCCAGGGCATCAAGCTTGCTTTCATTACCGGCAGTACCGGTGAATCCTCCTCCATGCAACTTGAAGAACGCAAGGAAATCTATTCCGCCTGGAAGGAAGCCTCCGCCAAGCATGGCGTGGAAGTTATCGCCCATACCGGTTCCAACAGCGTCTGGGACGCCCGGGAACTGGCCGCTTTTGCCCAGGAGTGCGGATTCGTGGCCACCAGTTCCCTTGCTCCCTCCTACTACAAGCCCGGCACTGTCCAGCGCCTGGTGGAATGCTGCGCTTTCGCCGCCTCCGGTGCACCCGACCTGCCCTATTATTACTATGATATCCCCGTGCTGACGGGCGTACGCTTCAACCCGGTGGAATTCATCAAGCTGGCCAAGGAACAGATTCCGAATTTCGCAGGCATCAAATTCACCAATCCGGATCTGGCCCTGTACCAGACCACGCTGAATTACGACGAAACCGTGGACATCCCCTGGGGTGTGGACGAATGGTTTACGGGCGCTCTTTCCGTAGGGGCCAAGGGCGCCGTGGGGAGCTCCTTCAACTTTGCTCCGGCCCTGTACCAGAAACTCATGAAAGCCTTTGCGGAAGGCGACGTGGAAACGGCGCGCGACTGCCAGTGGAAGTCCGTGCAGATGATCAATATCCTGGCCTCCAAAGGGTATATGGGCTGCGCCAAGGCTCTGATGGGCTGGCTGGGCGTTGATCTTGGACCCGCCCGACTTCCGCAGGGCAACCCGACCGCTGATCAGCTGAAGGAACTCCGTTCCGAACTGGAAGGCATCGGCTTCTTCCAGTGGGCTTTAAACTGAACCCCGGAATCTGACCGATATGGCTGCAACTCTTGATATGCCCTCCCTGGGCAAGTTCTACCGCCGCCAGCTTCTGGAAGACGTTCTGCCGTTCTGGTTCCCCCGTGCCTACGACGAAAAAAACGGTGGTCTTTACCACTGTTTTGACGCAGACGGCACACTGGTGGACTCCGACAAATCCGTCTGGGCCCAGGGCCGTATGGCATGGATGCTGCTGACGATGTACAACAGCATCGAAAAGAATCCGGACTGGCTCAAATGGGCGGAAAGCGCTCTGGAATTCCTGAAAACCAAGTGCGTTGACCCAACGGACGGCCGCATGTTCTTTCATGTAGCCGCCGACGGCACCCCCATCCGTAAACGCCGCTACGCCTACAGCGAATCTTTCGCCGCCATCGCCTTTGCAGCGCACGCCAGGGCGACCGGCAGCCGGGATTCCGCCCGTGAAGCCCGCCACTGGTTCGACATCTTCACGGACAACTGCTTCACTCCCGGCAAGATGGTTCCCAAGTTCACCGGGGAACGCCCCACGACCGGCCTCGGCACCCGCATGATTACGCTGAACACAGCTCAGGAAATGCGCAAGTACCTGGGAGATGACGACGGCTTCTATACCGGCTGGACAGACCGCTGCATCAACGATCTCCGCACCCTGTTCATGAAACCTGACATCCAGGCAGTCATGGAAGTGGTGGGAACGGACGGCTCCATCATCGACCACTTCGATGAACGCACCCTGAACCCCGGCCACACTACAGAGGGAGGATGGTTCGTGCTGGAAGAAGCCCGCCATCGCGGCAATGACCCCGAACTCATCAAGGTGGGCTGCGACATGATTGACTGGGCATTCGCCCGCGGCTGGGATAAGGAAAACGGCGGCATGCTGTACTACACGGACGTGTACAACAAGCCCGTCCAGGAATACTGGCACAACATGAAGTTCTGGTGGCCGCATGATGAAGCGCTCATCGCCATGACGCTCGCCTACAAGCTCACAGGGGAAGAACGCTATGCCATCCGCCACGACATGGTGCGCAACTGGGCTTTCTCCCACTTCCAGGACGCGCAGCACGGCGACTGGTTCGGCTATCTGAATAAGGACGGTTCCCGGGCCAACACCCTCAAGGGAAGCCTCTGGAAATCCTTCTTCCACCATCCCCGCGCCATGTGGTGCTGCGCCCACTACTGCGGAGCCATTTAAGAAGAAATCAAATGTTTCCTGCCGGGCGGCCATTCCGTATCTACGGAGTGGCCGCTTTTTATGCCCTCAACGCAGGATGATATCCTCCGTCCGCACCACCACATCTCCGGGATCCAGCATGGCGTTAATCAGGGAACAGAAACGGAATTTGCCTATATCTTCCGCTTTTACGGAACATTCCTGAATGTCTCCGCGGGACAACAGGAAGGCGCGCTTGGTTCCCGGAAGCAGAAAAGTTTCCGGAGTAACCCAGGAGGAACCGTCCCCGAACACCACGTTGCTGTACCGCGTATCCGCCACCATCCCGTTCCGGAGAATCAGAGCTTCTTCGTCACAGGCCAGTCCCGCCCCTGCCGCCAGAAGCTCTGTCCGATCCTCCCACTTGCATGAATAATCCAGGCCGGGCATTTCCACACACGTCAACGTCTTCACCTGCCGGGGACGGTAAGGTTCAAAAGAGGTGCGGATCACCTTTCCCCGCGTATCATACGTGATATGGCATTTGTAAACGCCGCGGCCCTCCGGGCCGGAACAGCCCGAAAGAACGGAGGCCAGATCGGGAACGGGGGCGCTTTTCGAGCCATGAACACTGATGGCGGCCTCCACCCTCCGCTGGTGCCAGGGAAGCAGGCAGGGAGCGCCATTCTCCCATTTGACGGTTTCAAAAATCAAACGGCACATAAACTTTGGCAACAGCTTCCCGGTATTCCTCTTCCATCCGGCTCATGACGGTAATTCCTCCACCGCTCTTGTATATCATTCCCCGTTCATCCTCCTCCATGAAGCGGATGGAGACGGCGGAATCCAAATCCCGCCCGTTGAAAAAGCCGAAAATTCCGGTATAAAACCCCCTTTCCATATTCTCCGCTTCCGCGATGGCCCGGCAGGTAGCTTCCTTGGGCGCGCCGGTCACGCTCCCGGCGGGAAGCAGCTTCAGAAGGATTTCCCCCAGGCGGGAACGCCAGTTTTCCGGCAACAGCCCTGAAATTTCGGAACTGCATTGAAGAATAGAACCTTTGGACGTTTCTACAGGGCTGATATAGCGGTAGCGTTTTACCCTCACGCCGGTTGCCACCATGGAAAGATCATTGCGCATCAGATCCACAATGGTGGCGGATTCCCTATTCTCCTTTTCATCCGTTTCCAGCCAGCGGCGCGCTTCCTGCGTAGCGGACGGCGCCGTTCCCTTCATGGGAAACGTGGAAATGGAGCACCCGCGCACCGTGACAAACGGTTCCGGAGAAAAGCAGACGCAGCCGCGGCCGTGCACTCCGGAAATCCGCGCGTCCGGCCCCAGCAGCATCCGGTAAGGCGCGCGGGCAAACCGGAACAGATGGCGCAACGTCAGGTTGGTTTCCACGGGGGTGGACACGCATAAATTCAGCAGGTAGGAATCCCCCCTCATCAGATGGTTCCGGACGGAAGCGAAGGATGCCGCATACCGGGACATGGGCTGGGGAGACGGAATGAACCGCAGCCGTTCCGGAAGCGGCGCTTCGCTGTCCTGACTTCCCATGGCGCCCAGCGGCAGGGAAAAAGCCGCCATGCGCTCCCTTTCCGTTTCCGAAGGTTCAAACAGCAGGTTATGGCCCATATCATGGGAGATGACAAAAAAGAACGGACATTCCGCACGGCCCAGGGCGTTCATGCGGCTGATGGTCTGCTCCCGTGTGTACATTGTCGGGAATTACTCTATCATGTGCGCGCCATGAGTCAACCGAACGTCTGGATCATCGACCACCGGGATTCCTTCACCTGGAACCTTGCAGAACTCGTCAGAAAGACGGGAATGGCCGTTCCGCGCGTGGTTTCCAATGAATCACCGGAACTGGAACAGGCGGTTCAGGCGGGGGAAAAGCTCATCCTGTCTCCCGGTCCGGGAACGGTGGAGGATGACTGCCACCGGGCCACCTTCCGCCTTCTGGAGCACCTGCCCCGTTTTACTCCGGTGCTGGGCGTATGCCTAGGGCATCAGATCCTGGGCGTGCGCTTCGGAGCCCGTCTGGAACACCTTTCCCGGCCCCTTCACGGAGCGCGGGAATTCATACGCAGAACGGAACAGTGTCCCATCCTGGAGGGATTGCCGGAACAATTTCCCGCCGCGCTTTACCATTCCTGGCGTCTTGCCTCCTTCCCCTGGCCGGCGGAGCTGATTGTCACGGCTAGGGATTCCGGAAAAAACGTGCAGGCCATCCGCCACAGGCATCTCCCTCTTTACGGCATTCAGTTCCATCCGGAATCCATCCTGACGCCGGACGGAGAAGCGCTGCTCCGGAACTTCCTGTCCCTTCCGGCAGGAAGCCGGGAAAAACGGCGCATCCAATGATTCCACCCCAGCCCCCGGCATCAGGAATGAACGGGACAAGACTGGAAGGTGTCTCACTCCCGTGCGGTTCCGGCTCCCATGCCCGGCCGCTTCAGAGATAACGTTTTTCCCCTTTATGAATGCACAGGACGAACTCAAGATCAGGGACATGGAAATCCTGTTCCAGCCTTTCCACTCACGCAAGCTCAACACTCCCACCCGCATCGTCCTCCCCGCCATGACCCGGGGATTTTCTCCCAACGGGGTTCCCACGGACCAGGTAGCCGCTTATTACAAAAGGCGGGCCGGGCATGAAGTAGGGCTCATCATCACGGAAGGCACGTTCATTGACGAGCCCAGCGCCTCACCTTCCTCCAACTATCCCAATTTCTTCGGGGGAGCCTCCCTGCGGGGATGGAAAAAGGTGCTGGAAGCCGTTCACGCTACGGATTGCAAAATAGCCCCGCAACTCTGGCATGTAGGCATGGCCCGGCCCTTCAAGGGAGAAGACCTGCCCCATCCGGAGCTGCCGCCCATCGGGCCTTCCGGAATTGACGTAAACACGCTGGAACAGACGGCTGAACCGATGAGCATCTCCAAAATTGAGGAGGTTATCAATGCTTTTGCGAAGGCGGCCGCAGACGCCAAACGGCTGGGTTTTGACGGTGTGGAACTGCACGGAGCGCACGGCTACCTGATTGACCAGTTTTTCTGGAAGGAGACCAACAGGCGCACGGACGAATACGGAGGCGACCTGACAGGCCGAACCCGTTTTGCCAGCCGCATCATCCATGCTGTCCGCAAGGCGGTGGGCAGCCGATTCCCCATCATCTTCCGCTTCTCCCAATGGAAAACGGGCCATTATGACGCCAAGCTGGCGTATACCCCCGAGGAATTGGAAGCTTTTCTGGCTCCGCTGACGGATGCGGGCGTGGATATCTTCGACTGTTCCACGCGCCGTTTTTGGGAACCGGAATTTGAAGGTTCCCGCCTCAACCTGGCCGGCTGGACCAGGAAACTTACCGGAAAACCCACGATTTCCGTCGGCTCTGTGGGGCTTAAGGGAGATTTTACTAATGCCTTTGACGGAGGGCCGGAAGCGGAGGCCGCCAGTGTGGAACCGCTGGTGGAACGGCTGAAAGCAGGGGAATTTGACCTGATTGCCGTAGGCCGCGCCCTGCTGGCGGATGCGGAATGGGCGGAAAAAATACGCCATGCGCGGGAAAAAGAAATCCACCTGTTTACGAAGGAAGACCTGAAAACGCTGAAATAACGGATCAGGCCTCTTCCCCCATTTCCGCAGTAATCATCATTCCCGCAGAAGAGACCTTTTTATTTCTTCCTGACGCGGACAGTCAGGTACAACAGCCGCAAAAGAACCAGGGCCGGAATCTGAAGCGTCAGCAAATACCACGGAACGGAACCGAAATATTCCAGAACAGTTCCAGCCGGGGCATACCGGGTAAAACCGTAATTCGTATCCAGCCAGATATTCACCGGAATAATCAAAACCAGGTAGGCGTCGCACAAACCCAGAGCCCGCATGTCGTCCCACGGCCGCGCGCGCCATTGCAGGACGGCGGGAAGGTAAAGGGCGGAAATCAATAAAAGCCCGTGCCCAACGAAAAAGGCGAAAAAGGCGGCGGAGGGAAAACCGTCATGAAGCATGGGTGTAATCAGTCCCTGGACGCTCGCCGTCAGCACGCCGAAATACGCCACGGCGCATGCCCAGGGCGTGCGGAACCACAGGGCAATAAAACAGACCAGCGTCATCAGACTGCAAAAATGCAGCGGAAGCCTGTCCTGCCAGGGTTCCCAATGTTCTCTGACGATGCGGCCGAATGTTTCCATCAGAAACGTCAACAGGAAAACCCCTCCCAGAATCTTTCCCACAAGCGAACGGCTCTCCATCCGGAGCCGCCGGCATCCCCACAGGAGCCCCCCTGCGGCCAGGGCCACGATGCCCAGGGCAGCCCAGTGCGGCAGGCTCCAACGGACAAACAGGGGCGCCATTTCTCCGGTCATAAAAAGATCCATCAACGGGAGGGAGGAGGTTCCGGGCACGCATGAAGTTTGGCGCTGATGGCCTCCACCTTAAGACGCAGAACACATACGGAACGGACCATGCCGGGGGTAAAATCCGCATCCCTGCCCGTCTGGTGCAGCATGATGCGGCGCAAGGCATGCATCTTTTCCTCATCCCCCCGGAGAAATTCGACGACGCCACGCCCCATGACGCAGCCGTAGGCGTAACTGTACCGGCACGGCATATCCCCCTCCAGCAACACATGATCCCCATCCATTTCAAAAGAAACCTCCGGACGGTTTTGCAGGATATCCAGCTTCCTTCCTTCCCTGGCGCAGTGGAAAAACAGGCTCAGGGAACCATTTTTTTCTTCATAACCGAAGTTGAGAGGAACTATATACACCTCCCTGCCGTCCCACAGCCCCAGGCGGCACACCTTAAACCGGGCGATCATTCCCAGCAAATCCCCATGCCGGGTTACTTCCCTGTCTTTTCTTCTCATAAGCCGGCGTCCTCCATCCGTTCATTCATCCAAAAAACGGCATGTTCGTCCGGCAGAAAGCCATTCCGCACGGAAGAACAGGGAGAACCTGCCTGAATGTGCAGCATTCGAAAGCCTCTGCCCCTGAAAAGAGACGCCGGCGTGCCGGAATCTTCCGAAATAGCATGGAGCGGAACCAGACAGGGAGGGAATGTAGAACGGCTACTCATGGCGACGGAAGATGAAACGCAGCAAAAAATACAGAGAAAAGACCTCCGGGAAAAGCTTTTTGCCCTCTTCTCTACGCATTTCCGGAACCGGGATGTCCATCATGAAACGGGAATATCCGCCACATCCGCAAAAATACCCTCCGCCGCGCGGCATAAATCCACAGGATTCAACTCAATCTGGCACCCCAGGCGTCCGCCGCTCACCACCATTTCCGGCAGGGCCTCCGCGCTGGCATCAATTACAGCAGGGTATTTCCTTTTCATCCCCAAAGCCGTGCAGCCGCCGCGCACATACCCCGTCACGGCAGTAATATCCTTCACCGGAAGCATGGAAAGAGCCTTCTCTCCCACGGTTCGGGCAGCCTTTTTCAAGGAAAGCTCCGCGCCTATGGGGATCACGAACACGTAATACTGCCGTGGAGCACCCTCCGTTACCAGCGTCTTGTACATCTTCTCCTCCGCCAGATTCAGTGCTTCCGCTGTATGCCGCGCATCCACAAACTCGCGGCATTCATAGGAATAATGCCTGTACGGGATATGCAGCGCATCCAGCAGGCGCATGGCATTTGTCTTTGCCTCCTTCTTTTTGGACATAAACTTGAAAAAGGAATGTCCCGGTAACATAGGGAAAAAGCCTTCCTTTGACAAGCCCGGGAGCCCCCGACGGCCTCTATGAAAAAGTGGAATGGAAAACGGGGCTTTCTCTGAAAGAACGGTAAGGACGGCAACGCCGTTCCTCCAGTGCCGCCTGTTCACAGCGGAAAATTTCAAAAACGGTGGACAGCGAAAAAGGAAAAACGCCTCATTTCCGCAGAACCCTTGACTTGACGCTGGCAGAAAAGATAACATCCGGCATCATGGAAGATTATCGTGTCCGGAGAAGCTTTGGAGAACATGTCCTGCGCTGCTCCGTCCTGATTGCAGCCCTCTTCATCATGTCTCTGGGCATCGCTCTGTCCGCCAAGGCAGACCTGGGGGTCTCCCCCATCTCCTGCACGCCCTATGTGCTCAGCCTGGCATTTCCGCTAACCATGGGAACCGTCACCATCCTCATGCATCTGAGTTTTGTAGCCGTGCAGGCGGCCCTGCTGAAAAGACAGTTCCGTCCGGCTCATCTGCTCCAGATTCCCATTGTTTTTATCTTCGGCATTCTGACGGATTTTTCCATGTGGCTCATGGCGCCTCTGGAACCGGACGGATACCTGTGGTCCGTTATTCTCTGCCTGTTCAGCTGCGTGGTCATCGGGTTCGGCGTCTTTCTTCAGGTTAAGGCGGATGCCGTTCTTCTGGCCGCGGAAGGAATGAGCCTGGCCTTCGTCAAACTCTTCAAATGGGAATTCGGCGCCGTAAAAACCGGGGTGGACTGCACGCTCGTCTGCATCGGCATGGCCTGTTCCCTCATCTTTCTGCCCGGATTGACGGGCATACGGGAAGGAACCGTGGTGGCCGCCGTCCTGGTGGGAATGATCGTCCGTTTTTTCAACAGACACGTCTTCTGGCCGGACAGGCTCCTGGAACGGCTGGCAAACCCTGGAGCCTCAGGCGAACTTCTTTCGCTGGCGCAAACAGCCGTTTATGCTCCGGACGCCCCTCTGGTCATTTCCATTGACCGGGAATACGGTTCCGGCGGCCATGCCATCGGGAAAATGCTGGCGGAAAAGCTGGGCATCCGATTTTACGACTCGGAACTGGTGTACCTCACGGCCTCCCAGAGCGGCCTCACTCCGGACTACATCCGCAAGCACGAACAACAGCTTTCCAGTCGCTTCCTGCATGAACTCTACGCCCAGAACTACGCCTACACAGCGGAGGAACTGCCTCCGGAAGACGCCGCCTTCCTGGCCCAGAGCAAAGTTATCCGGGACATTACGGTCGGTCAGGCGTGCGTCATCGTGGGCCGCTGCGCCAACTTCATCCTGAAAGGGAGGCCCAACCTGTTCAGTGTTTTCCTTCATGCGGACAGGAACACGCGCATGCAGCGCGTTATTGAAAACTACGGGGTAAAACCTGGCGGCGCAGCCCGGGCCATGGATATCATGGACGCCCGCCGCCGCACCCACTGCCTGCACTACACCGGGCAGGAACTGGGCAATGCACGCCTCTACAACTTGTGCGTCAACACGTCCGACTATGGCCTGGAGCGCACGGTGGAACTGATTCTGGAAGCCATCAACACCAGAACCGAACAATCTTCCTCTGTAGAAACGGTTCCCGTCCGCTCCGCATCTTTTCCCGAACCGGAGGCCGGCAGCATTCCCGGAGAAATATCCCTGGCCTGATCGGGGCAAATGTCTCAAACAGGCAATACTTATGTAAAAACTGCCTGACCGGTAAATAAAAAACCCGGCAGGAAAGCAGATGGCTCTTTCCCTATAAAAGCAGCCCCATCCCTCCAAACTTCCCCGGCTTTTTTCCGGCTGCGCAATTCAAAGCAACAAGATACGGCCTTTCTGAGTCCAAAAAGCATGAGACTCTGGTCACTCCACCCCTCTTACCTGGATGCTGTCGGCCTGGTTGCCCTGTGGAGAGAAGGCCTCCTGGCACGCAAAGTTTTGCAGGGGCAGACAAAAGGCTATATCCATCATCCCCAGCTCTTCCGCTTCCGGGAGACGGGAAACCCCATTCATGTCCTGGATTTCTACCTGAAAACCGTCCATGACGAATCCATCCGCAGAGGCTACCATTTTGATTTAAGCAAAATTTCTCCCTGTGAAGTCCGGCCTCCTTCCCTTCTACTTCCGGATAAACAGCTCGAATACGAATTCCTTCATCTTCTGGACAAGCTCAAGGAAAGGTCTCCGCGGCAATATTCCCTGTTGCGGCAAACGGCCTCCATTCTTCCTCACCCCATTTTCCAAGTAGAACCCGGAGATATTTGCTGCTGGGAGAAAAGGCTTTTTTATAATTAAAACGACCGCATTTCCCACTCCGACAACGGTTTTAGCCCTTTGTTTTTTTAAAGCCCATGCGGTGAGGGAAAAGGCTCATGGCCTCTGAAGGATCGGCAGCCTTAAAATTAATTTGAGAAAGAATAGCACGGGGCATACACACTGACAAAATGGTCTGTTGCACCATATGCCCAGTAGCCTGGTCCAATACATCCGTTTGAACATGCACTGCTACCCTTGAAAGCGGCAAGAATGAAAATAATTCACGGGCAATTCTTAAAGCACATCCACATACGTAGTCTTGATACAGCTCACAGAATCTGGTCCGGGACATATTTTTCACGCTTAACTTGCCCCTGACAGTAAGGGTCTTAATCTGTTTGGGAACAACAACCTCTCCATCTATCGTCAAATAAATAACAGCAGTATCAGAATCAGGAATTGCAAAATGAATCTCGCATCCTATTTCCTGAATTTCATTCAAAGGGTTAATTTCCAAAATAGCCTGCTGATAGGCTAAAGTATCTCCCCGATTAATAGATAACGCCAGTTCATGAAGCGCCGACCACTGGCTGAATTTAAGCTCATAACACTCAATGGACTTTTGATAATTATACTCATCCACTTGCTTCGCATGAACGACTTTTTGTTCAAGATCGGATCTGATTTTTTCAACTTTTCCGCACATGCGGTGGAAAAACTTAGGCCTGTACATTCTAAGTTTTTGCATAGCAATACGTTCTTCCTTATCGTTTTTTACTGGATACGCCGGAGGGGGCTGATTAACTATTTCCTCCCAGTCAAACGAATCGCCTACTTCATGATGAATTGTGGTTAATTGGCTGATACGCTCCTCAAATTTTTCGACTTCCATTTGCGCTCTCACTAATTCATCATGTTTTTGCTGAAGAGCCAATTCCCTTAGGGCCAGTTTTTCCTGCCTTGCGGCCTCACGGGCCGCTCTTCTGCTCGCTGCTTCGAGTTCTCTTAAAAGTCTGCTGATAGTTGCCATATTCTTAAAACAGGAACTGTTTTACCTAATTTGTACAGACTATAAAGATAATCTTTCCGGTATAGATCAATTCCTCATGAGCATGCACTTTAATCCATGCCTGGCAAAATGGAAAAGGCCTCAAAGCGTTTGTGCTTTAAGGCCTTTATTTGGTGGAGCATAGCGGGTTCGAACCGCTGACCTCTTCAATGCCATTGAAGCGCTCTACCAACTGAGCTAATACCCCTTTGACTTTCGTCTTGGTGCGTCCTGCAGAGGACGGGGAGAAATTATCATTTCCAAAGCGGGCATGCAAGCTTTTTCTACAAAAAAATTGTTCCGAGATGATTTTTCCGGAAAATACTGAATCTGGGAAGGGGTGCAAATCCCATGCAGACGAAAACACGGACAGTCTGAACAAATGTGTTTGAATAAGACTCATTCCTGTTTTACCATTCCATAAATGATGAAACGCCCTCTTTTTACTCATCGCATGATATTCGCCTGCGCTCTGGCAATTTTGTTTCTGGCCGGTTCCGTTCATGCCCAGGAGACTTCTGCTGCAGGAAGGCCGCCGGCCCAGACGGAGGACAGCGGCATCTCCACACCCCGCAGAGTCGCCGGACTGGGCGTTCTGGCGTTCCTGATCGGCTGGATGATTTGGAGAAGCAGTTCCAGCCGCCAAAAGGACAGAGACCATGAACAGGAGACTCCCCGGGAATGACACCGTTTTTGAAAGGTTGCCCTGCTTCCTGGCGTAGTCGTTGCAGGAAAGTGTCTCCGGCCATGAACATGATTCTACCCATCCTGAGCTTTCTGTGCGGCGTCATGCTGACGGAAGCGGCTTCCGGCTCTTCCGGGGAGGGAAAGCCTTCTCCCGGCGTAGTGCAGGAATTATGGTTCGGCATTCCGGGAGCATCCGTAAAGGATTTGACCCACAGGAAGATTTTTGAAACGGCGGCCCCGGATGTCCGCACGATCAGCAATCTGGATGTGGAAAACCAGGGGGACAGGTACGGGGCCCGTTACACAGCCCTTCTGAAAGTCCCGGCAAGCGGGAAGTACCGCCTTTACCTGTCTTCCGATGATTCCGCAGAATTATGGCTGGGCAAGGATGCTACCCAGAAGGACATGACCTGCATCGCCACCGTCAAAGGATATTCCGACATCCATAATTGGGGCAATCAGCCCAACCAGGCTTCCGAACCTATCCAACTGGAGGCGGACCGGTTTTATTTCCTTCAGGTGGTTCACAAGGAGGATGGAGGCCCGGACCACATGTCCGTAGCCTGGTCCGGGCCGGGCATCCCCTCTCCCGTCATCATCCCTGCCACGGCGCTGTTCATACCTCCCGGTATCCTGCCGGAAGAAAAAAAGCAATCCCCGGCCAAAGCGGACTGAAAAGCCCTTTGATTACCTTCCCTCCGGCCCTTCCCTGCTTTCAGGAGATAGTATCAATTTGCCGATGAAAAAATGAATATTTTTCATCAAACTCTATCCATCAATTATTTCCAATACGAAAAAACCGGACCTCCCCCCTATGGGAGAAGTCCGGTCTTTTCTCGTCATTTATCATGTAGTTAATTGAAGCGGCCTGACACAGAAAAATGCCAAAACACCTTCTGAATCCAAATCTAACGGATTTAGAATCCGCAGTCAAGTTCCTACCTTGAAAGGAAAAGATTTGAGAAAAATCCCGATGTTCTTCGAGGATATCCATCTTGGATACAAAAAACTCTCAGCTTTTCATGTGAAGGATAAAATTTCAAGAGAAGGAAGAAGGCATTTTTGTGATTCATATCTTTTTTTAAATCCAAGAATCATTTATTTTCAATAATCTATCTTTCTTGCCGTCCATAAGGAACGGACATTGCCGTTCAGAAAAAATGCTTCTCCCCTCCTGAAATTTTTTATCATTAATGAAACTGCGGATTCTAAATCCGTGTTACGAGGAGAATACCTGAATGAGTGATTTCGAATAAAACGCCACCTGTCCCAAAGAGCCAAGAGATAAGCGTTTTCACGTGAAAAGAGCCGCACGACAACTCCTTTTTTCAGAAGAAAGCAAGTTTGAAATCATTTTTCAGTACGATTAAAAAATAAGAAATGATGTAGAATAGTCCTGCCGCGAGATTCTCAAAAGATTCCATCTGTTGATATTCAGCAAATTCATTCTATAAAAAACATAGAAAATCAATAAAATATTCTGAAAGGAAGGGGGAATATATTCAGTATCTCGTAACCCTCTGACCGTATAAATGATGTTGAATATACGGAAAAAAATACGGGAACGCGGGAAAGTTTCAACAGACGGAAGAAGCAGCGCTTTTAATAGACTAGGGCTGCTGGAGAGAAGCAGCAGCGTTTGCCACCTTTCCAGATGTTGCCGGGGGAGGTAAAAACAAGCAGACATTAATGTCTGCGGCGCCTTGCCAGAAGGCCTCCCAGTCCCAGGAACGCCAGAGAGGATGTCGCCGGTTCCGGAATCTGGCTGATGGAAAGGGAACCGATGGTCATGGAACAGCCGTTGCCGGATGTGCTGGCCCAGCCTCCCAAGGTGAGACCGTTCAAATAGAGAACTGACTTTTCATAGTTGATTTCCGTTTTATTGACTAATGCCATGTCTCCAAGGAATGCCTCCACATAGGTAGAGCCGTCTTCCGCCAGGAAATTGACGGTGAGCGTGCCGGAATAGATGTCGGAAACGGAGCCGCTTTCCCCGGAAACATTCATGTTATTTCCATTATTGGAAAAAGCCCAGGTATTGGTGGTGGTGGAAAAACCGAAGGCCGTCGTTTGCGTGTTGTATGCTCCAAAGCCCAGGGAGAACACGGGGCCATTTCCAAGCTGGAGGCCGGAAACGTCCATTACAAAGGAATAGGAAGCCTTGGACAGGGAAATATATAAGGAAGATATATCAATCCATGCCCTTTGAGAGGAATCTGCCAGAATCAGGGACCCGTTTTCAATAGAGGGGCCTGTCCCGAATTTGTCAAGTTCTACGAAGAGTCCGCCTGTGGTGGAAGCGCCGCTTTCCGTGAATGCATCCCAAGAGGCAAGGAGCAGGGAAGCCTGCGAACAAGAAATTCCCCACAGCGCAAGAGCCAGAAATATAGTCTTTTTCATAAAAGAGATAATTTGATAATATTAAGAATATATGGATTTTTAATCAGACAGTCAAATCTAACATTATTTCACAGGTTGTTAGAAAAAAATAAGAATATTCCATTCGGAAGGGATGTCATAACCAAAGATTCTTCATCCGAAATTCAGAGGTCTGATATTCAGTCTGTTTTGATTTTTATCCATGATCTCCAATCTCAGGCGGATTGCACAATCCGTTCTTCATTTTTGAGGGGATTTTTATTCATCAAGTGTAGCTAAGAACGCCTGCCAACAAATCATTTTACTGGAAAAGTACACTTTCATCCCCTGCTCCGCTATCCGGCATGAATGACTTTCCCGTTATTGGAATAGCAACGGCCGTCCAGTTATACACCTGTTATTATCATTTTATTCACACCTCTTCCCTCTTTTTTCAGAACCCGCATTCTTTTTTCTCAGGAAAAACATGAAACAGGAAAGACTGCATGGAAGGGGAAGAAAACAGGGAATGCTCCTTATGCCATCGAAAAATCCAGAACGAAACATACGATTTTTCACAGGCGTTTTTTACTTTCCGTAAATCATCCCCATGTCTTTTCCACCCCCTTGAAACCATTTCCCCGGAACGGAACGAGGAAAACGTGACGACAATTGTCCTTGTTCCAATGACGGGCGGGCGGTAGATTTTCCGCGCCATATGAGCAGATCATCCAGAACAGAACGCCTTGATTACCTGAAAGACCAGTTACGTAAAAGGGTTGTCATCCTGGATGGCGCCATGGGCACCAATATCCAAAAATTCAGACTGGAAGAGAAGGATTACCGCGGAGAACGTTTCGCGGATGCGGCACGCTATCCCAACGATTTAAAGAATAATAACGACCTTCTGGTTCTGACCAGGCCGGATATTATTCTGGATATTCACCGCCGCTTTCTGGACACGGGACGGGCGGATATTCTGGAAACCTGCACATTCGGAGCCACCAGCATCGGCCAGCATGATTATTTCTGGCGCCGTCCGGAAGAAGGCAGCCACAAGAACCAGCAGTATTTCCAGGAGGTGGTGGACGCCCCTGAACTAAAAACCCTTGTCCGGGAATTGAACCTGTCTGCTGCCGCGCTCGCCCGGCAGGCGTGCGATGACGCGGAAGCCGCAGACGGCAACCCTCGTCTGGTGGCCGGCTCCATCGGTCCCATGCCCGTCACCTGTTCCCTGTCTCCCGATGTGAATGATCCCGGCTTCCGCGCCGTGAATTTCCGCCAGCTCAGGCAGGCGTACCGGGATCAGGCGTTGGCTTTGCTGGAAGGGGGAGTGGACATGCTGCTGGTGGAGACGATTTTCGACACGCTGAACGCCAAGGCTGCCCTGTTCGCCATTGAAGAAATTTTTGAGGAACAACCGGAAAGCTCTGTTCCGGTCATGGTGTCCGTCACGCTGACGGACAAAGCCGGACGCACGCTGTCCGGCCAGACGATTGAAGCATTCTGGAATTCCATCCGCCACGTGCGCCCCTTCTCCGTAGGCATCAATTGCGCCCTGGGGCCGGACCTGATGCGCCCCTTTGCGGAAGAACTGTCCGGACTGGCGGATTGCCACATGTCCGTTTACGCGAATGCCGGGCTTCCCAACCCGCTCAGCCCTACCGGCTACGACCTTCTGCCGGCGGACATGGCCCGGTTCATGAAGGAATACGCGGACCAGGGCCTGCTGAACATCGTGGGCGGCTGCTGCGGAACCACTCCGGAGCACATCGGCGCCATTGCGGCTGCCGTGGAAGGAATGCCTCCGCGCGTTCCGGTTCCCCAAACGCCTGCGCTTCGCCTGTCCGGATATGAAGCGTATAACCACACGCGGGAAAAAAACACCCTCTTTGTCGGGGAACGCTGCAACGTGGCGGGCTCTCCCAAATTCGCCCGCCTGATTCGTGAAGGAAACTACGAGGAAGCGGTATCCATTGCCCGGCAGCAGGTGGAAAATGGCGCGCTGGTTTTGGATTTCTGTTTTGACGACGGCCTGATCGACGGGCCTCAGGCCATGATCCGCTTCCTGAACCTTGTTTCCGCAGAGCCGGATATCGCCCGCGTTCCTTTCATGGTGGATTCCTCCAAATGGGAAGTGCTGGAAGCGGGGCTCCAATGCATGCAGGGCAAGGGAATCGTGAATTCCATCTCCCTGAAGGAGGGGGAAGCAGAATTCCTGAAGAAAGCGGCGCTGATTAAGAAGTACGGCGCGGCGGTCGTGGTCATGGCGTTTGACGAACATGGACAGGCCGCCAATTACGAGGACCGCGTCCGCATCTCCAGACGAGCCTATGACTTGCTGGTAAACCGGGTGCAGTTTCCTCCGGAAGACATCATTTTTGACCCGAACGTCCTGACCGTAGGCACTGGCATTGCGGAACACGCCGATTACGCTCTTGATTTCTTCAAGGCCGCAGGCTGGATTTCCCGGAACCTGCCGCATGCCCACATTTCCGGCGGCATTTCCAATGTCTCCTTTGCCTTCCGCGGCAACAACCCGGTGCGGGAAGCCATGCATTCCGCTTTCCTGTACCACGCTACGCAGCAGGGGCTGGACATGTGCATCGTGAACGCCGGGATGCTGGAGGTGTACGACAATATTCCCAAGGACAGGCTGGAGCTGATTGAAGACGTTCTGCTGAACCGGAGGACGGACGCCACGGAACGCCTGACGGACTACGCGGAAAAACTGGCTGCGGAAAAAACCGGAGACGGAAAGGAGAAAAAAACCGTACTGGCCTGGAGGGAGCAGGACGTCTCCAAACGCCTGGAATATTCTCTTATCAAGGGCATTACCGAATTTGTTGACGCGGATACGGAGGAGGCTTTTCAGGAGATGGGTTCCCCGCTGAACGTGATTGAAGGCCCTCTGATGGCCGGCATGAAGGTTGTGGGGCAACTGTTTGGGGACGGCAAAATGTTCCTTCCGCAGGTGGTAAAAAGCGCCCGCGTCATGAAACAGGCTGTAGCCTGGCTCACCCCCTATATAGAAGCGGACAGCAAAGGTGCCGCCAAGGCGGGAAAAGCCGTGATCGCAACCGTGAAGGGGGACGTGCATGACATCGGCAAGAATATCGTCGGCGTGGTGTTGGGCTGCAACGGTTTTGAAATGATTGACCTGGGCGTCATGGTGCATTGCGATACCATTCTGGACCGGGCGGAAGCGGAACAGGCGGACCTGGTGATGCTTTCCGGGCTGATCACCCCTTCCCTGGAGGAAATGTCCCATGTAGCCGCGGAAATGGAACGCCGGGGGATGACCATTCCCCTGATGGTGGGGGGAGCTACGACGTCAGCCCTGCACACGGCCCTGAAAATAGCCCCCCATTACCAAGGAGCCGTGGTGCATACGGAGGATGCCTCCCAGGTGGTGCCCGCAGCCGCCTCCCTGGTGGGAGAAAAAAAGGATTCCTACATTGCCGCCGTGAAAGCCCGGCAGGAGGAATTGCGCAACAATCATGAAAACAAACCAGTCCGAGACCTCCTGCCCCTGGAGAAAGCCAGGGAATTGCGGTGGAAGGGGGCGGAAGGCGGCTATCTCCCCCCCGTTCCCGCCCGTCTGGGCCCGGTTTCCATCGGCAGCCTGCACAGCTCCGTAAGCTGCGGCTGCTGCAGTGACGATCCGCGTTATTACGTAACTGTTCAGGAGCTTATCGAGCGCATGGACTGGACGCCTTTTTTCCACGCCTGGGAGCTGCACGGCACATGGGACCGCGTCCGCCGGGAGTTCCGCACCAAGGACCCGTCCAAGGCTGAGGCGGCCGCGGCTCTGTACCAGGACGCCCTCCGCCTGCTGGAACAGGCCGTGAAGGAAAACCGCTACCAGGCGCGCGGCGTCATAGGCATTTTCCCAGCCAATTCAACGGCCAGCCATGACGACATCACCGTCTGGGCGGATGAATCCAGAACCATTCCCCTGGCTACGCTGCTGACGCAGCGCCAGCAACTGGACAAACAGGAGAAACCCCGGCTGGCGCTGGCGGACTTCATCGCTCCCGAAGGCGTCAGGGATTACGTGGGGGCCATGGCGGTCAGCATCCACGGCTCCCGCCGCTGGGCAAAGGAATGGGAAGCCAGAAACGACTCCTACCGCGCCCTGCTGGTCAGTTCTCTGGCGGACCGCCTGGTGGAAGCTTTCGCGGCTATCGCCCATGACAAGCTGCGCCTTTTGTGGAATATTCCGGAAGGGTCCGGCGTGCGTCCCGCCTGCGGGTACCCCAGCCAACCGGACCACCAGGAAAAGGAAACCGTCTTCACCCTGCTCCACGCCCGGGAGGAAGCGGGCATGAGCCTGACGGAAACATGGATGATGCAGCCCGTTTCTTCCGTCTGCGCCCTCGTCTTCTCCCATCCGGAAAGCACTTATTTCTCCGTGGGCGTCACTGGGGAAGACCAGCAGGAGGATTACGCCTCCAGAAAGCGGGCCTCCCGGCCCTGACCTCCCCTTTCCCTTTGATGCAGCATACCGACCAGATACAGGCCCTTTCGGAATTCCTGCTGGAATACGCCACCACCCTCATGGGCGCGGGAGTGCATACCAACCGCGCCGTGCGCAATATTTCCCGCATTGCCGCCGCGTATGGATACAGCGCGGACATGACCATTTTCCAGCGCAATATCACCATGAGCCTGATCTGCAAGGATGACGAGACGCTGCGCCGCACCTCCGTCCGGAAACTGAAACCTCTGGCGTTCAACCTGAACCTGATCCAGCAGCTCAGTGAATTGAGCTGGCTCCCGGTGGACAACAACGTCAGCATTGCGGAAATGGAACAGGCATTCCGCTCCATGGTGCGCACCAAAAGATTTTCCCGCTGGACGGACCTGCTCCTGGTCAGCGTGGGCAACGCCGCCTTCTGCCGCCTGTTTAACGGAGACCTGTGGGCCATGCTGACCGTGTTCGCCGCCACCATGCTGGGCTTTCTGGCCAAGCAGCAGCTTACCCGGCTGAAATACAATCCGCTGGGGGTCATCATCCTTTCCGCCTTCACCGCTTCCATGGCGGCCGCGTGCGCCGTCCTTTTCCAGATAGGCTCCACACCGCAGATCGCCCTGGCAACCAGCGTCCTGTTCCTGGTGCCCGGCGTCCAGATGATCAACTCCATTATGGACCTGATGCACGGCCACATCCTGATGGGCATTTCCCGTGGCGTCCACTCCATCATGATGATCGTCTGCATCGCCATCGGCCTTTCCGCAACCATGCTCATCGTCGGGGTAAACAGCTTATGAATCCGGATTTTATTTCATCCATCCTTCTGGACGGGCTGATGGCCGCCATCGCCGCCACGGGATTTGCCGTCATCTCCAATCCGCCCAAGCGCGCCATTGCCGTTTCCGCCGTTCTGGCGGCCGTCGGCCACGCTTTCCGCTTTTACATGCAGCATTCCTGGACCATTGACATTTCCAACGCCACCTTCATTGCCGCCTTCACCATAGGCATGCTGGGCGTCATGACGGCCAAGCTGGTAAAATGCCCGGCGGAAATATTTGCTTTCCCTTCCCTGCTTCCCATGATTCCCGGCGTGTACGCCTATAAGACCATTCTGGCCCTGATGCAGTTCATGCAGGAGAACCAGGACGCGGCCGTCATGAACCGGCTGATCGTGGACATCTGCAAAAACGGCATCACCGCCTTCTTCATCATCTTTTCCCTGGTCATCGGCGTAGCCATACCCATGCTGATGTTCAAACGGTTGAGCTATACACGCGTCATCAAGCCGGGGCATTGACCTTCAAACAAGGGAGACAGGGCATTTTTCTCTTGCCAGACTGCGCCCCGTGTGGTTTACTACGCCCCGCAACGGCAGAAATGCCTGAGCAGACAGCCCCATAGTGTAATTGGTAACACACCTGATTTTGGTTCAGTATTTCTAGGTTCGAGTCCTGGTGGGGCTGCCAATCCAACCCTCCTTGAAGGAGGGTTTTTTGTTGCCTTTTTCAGGATTCATCCTCTCCCGGAGCGCGCTTGAACGCCATTTCCCATCATCTGCGCAAAATTCTTGAAAATCCAACAGCCGTACTGCCGCGCATGAAGCATGCGGTGGTGAAGGAGAAGGCCGAAAAGAGAGGTACTCCATGAACGGCTCGCATACGGCATTCCGGGACGGTAAAAGCTCTTGCGTTACAGGGATTTTTTTGCATAATCCCCCGGCAGGAATGACGGAAAAACCTATACAACTGGGGCTTGCCGGGCTGGGAACGGTCGGTTCCGGCGTTTATGAAACGCTGTGCCGCAATCACGCCCTTCTGGAAGCCCGGAGCAAGATTCCTTTCAGGCTCAAGCGCATCGCCGTGCGCAACCTGGAAAAGCCCAGGGAAACCGTCGTTCCCCGGGAACTTCTGACGGACGATTGGCAGGATTTGGTCAATGACCCGGAAATAGACATCATTATTGAGCTGATTGGAGGGACGCGCCAGGCTTACGACCTGGTGACGCTGGCCCTCCGGGCCGGCAAGCCCGTCGTTACGGGGAACAAAGCTCTTCTGGCCGAGTACGGAGCGGAGATTTTCAAGCTCTCCGCGGAAATGGGCACCCCCATTTATTTCGAAGCGTCTGCCGGCGGCGGCATCCCCATTATCCAGAGCTTGCAGAATTCCCTGATTTGCAACCACATCAATTCCATTGTGGGCATTATTAACGGAACGTCCAACTATATTCTTTCCGCCATGGGGGAACACGGGGCCGATTACGCGGACGCCCTGGCCCAGGCCCAGAAGCTGGGCTTCGCGGAAGAAGACCCCTCCTTGGACGTCAATGGCTGGGATGCCGCCCACAAGGCGCTCATCCTGACGATGCTGGCTTACGGGACAACCATTTCCCCGGATAAAATTTACGTCAGAGGCATTGAGAATATCACCAGCCGGGATTTCGAGTTTGCCAAAAAACTGGGCTATACCATCAAGCTCCTTGTCGTCATCCGGTATCATGAGGGGCAGGAAGACGCCCTGGAACTGCGCGTCCAGCCCTGTTTTGTCCATGACTGGCACATCCTGGCTTCCGTGAACGGCGTGTTCAACGCCATTTCCGTCAACGGGGATATTGTGGGGGAAACGCTGTTTTACGGCCGCGGAGCGGGCAAGAACCCCACAGCCTCCGCCGTCATCAGCGACGTCATCACCGCCATGCGGGAAAGCCGCTATCCGGAATACCATACGGGCTTCAATCCCTATGCCAAGGCCTGCGGGATCATGCACATTAATGATACGGTCACTCCGTATTACGTCCGCTTCCAGGTGGTGGACCAGCCGGGCGTCATTGCGGAAATAGCCCGCATTCTGGCCACCTTCGGCATCGGCATTTCCGCCACCTCTTCCCTCCCCAGCCATATTGATGAGGGCGGAGCCCCCTGGAACGACCTCGTTTTCATCCTCCACTCCTGCCCGTGGGGCCAGCTTCAGAAGGCGCTGGAGGAAATAACCCGCATTTCCTGCGTGGCGGCGGAACCCCGCGTCCTGCGCATAGAACATCTTCTTCCTCAATCCTAACCTACATATCATCCTGTTACATGGCTCTTATCGTTCAAAAATTCGGGGGCAGCTCCGTCGGCACCATTGACCGCATCCGCAATGTAGCGCGCCGCATCCATGAAACCGCCAGGGAAGGCAACCAGGTGGTCGCCGTCGTTTCCGCCATGAGCGGCGTGACGGACAAGCTGATTGGCCTTGCCAGGGAATTGTCTGAAACCCCTTGCGAACGCGAACTTGACGTGCTGATGGCCACCGGCGAACAGCAGTCCATCGCCCTGCTCTGCATGGCTCTGCATGAACTGGGGGAAAAAGCCGTGTCCTTCACGGGGGCGCAGGCCGGGATCACCACCTTCGGCAGCCACACGCGGGGGCGCATCCACAATATTGACCCAACGCTGATGAACAAGTACCTGCTGGAAGGCAACATCCTGATCTGCGCCGGCTTCCAGGGGGTTACGGAAGAAGGAATGGTCCAGACGCTGGGCCGCGGCGGTTCCGATCTCTCCGCCATCGCCATCGCGGCCGCCCTGAAAGCGGACGTGTGCCAGATTTTCACAGATGTGGACGGCGTCTATACCTGTGACCCCCGCGTGGTCAAGGACGCCAAGAAAATACAAACCCTTTCATATGACGAAATGCTGGAAATGGCTTCCAACGGGTCCAAGGTGATGCAGTCGCGTTCCGTGGAATTCGCCAAAAAATTCGGTGTCGTCTTTGAAGTTCGCAACTCCATGAACAACAACCCCGGTACAATCGTGCAAGAAGAAACCCCCTCCATGGAAGCCGTCGTCATCCGCGGCATTTCCATTGACCGCAACCAGGCCCGCGTTACCATTACCGGCATTCCGGACCAGATCGGCTACACGGCCCAGATACTGGGCGCCCTGGCAGAAGCGGAAATCAATCTGGATATGATTCTGGCCAATACTGCCCATGACGGCTATGTCCGCCAGTCCTTTACGATGCCCTCCAACGAACTGGGCCGCGCCCAGGCCGCCCTCAAACCGGTCATGGCCGCCCTCGGCTCCACCGTCAAGGTGGAAACGGAAGCTGGACTGGCCAAGCTTTCCCTAGTCGGCATCGGCATGCGTTCCCATTCCGGCGTAGGAGCCACCGCTTTCAAGGCCCTGGCGGACGCCAACATCAAGATCGGCATGATTTCCACCTCGGAAATCAAGATTGCCGTGATGGTGGACGAATCCGATATTGAGGAAGCGGCCCGGGTAGTGCATAAGGCGTTCAACCTGGGAGCCTGATTTTTTCAGTATTTATCAACTCTTTTTTCCGCGCCGGTTCACGTTCCCGTGAACCGGCTTTTTCATGCGGCAAGAAAAGCAGCCCTTTCCCGGAAGAGGAACGCCATTCCCCGTTTCCTTCCAAATTCCGAATGAAGGAAGGGCCGTCTCTCTTCACATACTGTGGCGGGCGGAACGGCCGTCATAGAAACACAGGAAAATGACGCCGTCCTTTCCCTGTTCCGGTTTTACCGGCTTGCCGCCCAGGTTTTTCAGCGTTCACCTAAAATCCATGCCTCCTGGCAACGGAATTCTCCGGGGGAAAGGGAAGTCTTTACAGGTACGGAGCAAAAAAGCACAACAAACAGAAGGTTCATCTACAGGGAATCCACCGTCCTCCGCACCGCGCAGAGGCTGCCGCAGTCAATCCCTGTTATTGCACCCGTATCGTCTGCTCAATCAGTTCGTTCAGGCGCGGCGCAGTAATGCCGCCAACCATATCCTTCAGCTTCATTCCTTCCAGATACAGAACCGTTAGAGGAACGGCTTCCAGGCCATATTTGCGGGCTATGTCCGGATAGGCGTCCGCATCAATCAGCACGGCAAACGCCTTGCCGTCCTGCGATTCGGCATAAGATTTTACCGCCTGGACGTAATCCATGGCCGGACGGCTCCATGAAGCGTAAAAAACAAGGAGTACCTTGCGGCCGGAAAGTTCCGTAAGCTGCCGCATGTCCTCTCCCTTGTAATCCATCCATACGGGGGCCTTTTTCTTGGGTTTTGCGGGCGGGAGGACTTTTTTGGGAGGGTCAAACGTCCTTTCCAGAGGACGCGGAGCGGGCTTTTTTTCCGCATAACGGGCGCGGCGTTCACTGGAATCGTCGCACCCGGTCAGACCGGCCGCCAGCAAACCGCAGACCAATATGAACAAGCCCTGTTTCATCCGCAGGCAAGTATGCCCGGAGAAGGCGAATTTGCAAGTCTGAAACCCATCCCGCTTTTCTGCGTTGCCCTCTCCCCCCTCTTTCTGTTATGGTGAAGGTTGCATGAATGGCGTCCCTCCACTGGAATTCGCAGGTGTTTCCCACTGGGCGGCCCTGGCCGCACTCCTGGCGGCGGGAACCTGCATCCTGGAGCTGGGGCAGTCCTACAAGAAAACCGTCAGAAACCGCACTACCTTCTGGCTGGGGGCGGCCTGCCTGTTCAGCCTGGTTCCCGACCTGGCCGCCATGCTGGCCGATGAACCGGAGAAGAACTGGACATGGATGCTTCCCCTGCATTTCTGCTCCGTCATGCAGGTGGTGTGCGCCCTGAGCCTGTGGATACCCTCCCGGCGGCTGCGCTCCGTGGCCTATTACTGCGTGCTGTGCGCCACCCTCCAGGGGCTGGTGACTCCTTCCGTGGCCCATGATTTCCCCTCATGGACGTATGTTGCCTTTTTCCTGTCCCACGGCGTGACAGTCATCACGGCGCTCTACCTGCCTCTGGCGCTGAAATGGAAACCGGCGCGATGGGACTTCCTGTGGGCTTTTTTGCTGGCGAACGCGTATCTGGCCGCTATCCATCCCGTCAACATGCTCCTGGGAACCAATTACGGGTTTACCGTGGCCACGCCCGCCGGAGGTTCCGTGCTGGACTTTCTCGGGCCATGGCCCTGGTACCTGCTGTGGATGCAGGTTCCTGCGCTGGCGCTGATGTACCTGCTCACGCTTCCCTTCCGCCGTTATCCCAGGGGCCGCACGGGCAGTTCCCTGCTCCGCCACTGAAATGGGATTTTTCCCCCTGTTCCGTCTGAATTCCCGCGAAAACGTCCCTCCCGTTTCCCAAAAAAGAGCCCGGACAGGCCTTTACTGTACAATCGGCTTAAGGATGCCGATGTAGGTGTCCGATGTCCCGGTTCCGCGATAAATGGAATTCATCCTGATTTTGATGGTGTGCACAGGCTGCCTGTAGTACGGAGGCACAACGATCTGCGGAGTCCAGTCATCCCGCAGCGTGGCGTCAAAAGTATAATTTCCATTCAGCGTCACCTGGATGCTTTTGGGGCGGCTGAACATGGAATAGGCAATATTCGGGTGCCTCCGGGCTTCCGAATCCTTTTCCGGGTTGGTTACCGGGGAAATGCCGGTCTCCAGCATGATGCCCAGCAGCCGGCCGGGTTTCCTGAGCCTGATTTCCAGTGTTTCCCCCTGGCCGTCTCCGGAAACGCTTTCCGCCCAATAGCCGGAACTTTTCTTCAGATTCTCCGGGGAACATAGTGCCCCGTAAGGATCCCTGTCCAGAGTGGAACTGGCCGTCACATCGTACTGGTCCGTCAAAACGCCTTTTTCTCCGCGGACGGTAATCCTCCCATCCTTGTCCAGCACCCAACCGGGGCCCGGAGTCAGCACCACGGATGGAGCATAGGGCCTGCCGTCTCCCCCCAGCAGAGACCAGGTATAAACGCCTTTGGGCGTCGTCACGATGGATTTGGCATCCGCAGAGGGATCCAGCTTGACGGACTGGTTGGTCATCTCCGAGCTGTACACATTGACCACCGCCCTTGGAGTGCCCCCTGTCCAGGTCATTACCGGAGAGGCAAGCAGCGTCAGGCGCGGTTCCCCCATGTGGACCTTTGGTTCCGGCGTAATGGTAACATCCTGCGTATAAGGAACGGCGAACTGGAAGGTAAGAACATGGATTCCTGCCTTATTGGGAACCTGGGCCACCAGCCAGTGAGTTATTCCGGCAATGGGGAACATGGAGGGAGCGTCCGCCTGAAAATGCCTCCCCTCCACCAGGGAATAATCACATTTCAAATCATCCACGGACGTCAAGACATCCTGAACCGCTTTCGTAAAAGGGATGCTGCGTATGGGTTCCTGACTGGCGGCATTGGCCTGTTCATCAGGCGGCTCATACTGGAACGGCACGCCTACGGAAATGGTCTTGCCCTTTACTCCCCTGGGGATATCCAGCGCGCAGGTGTAAATCAGGAAAGCCTGGTGCTGCTTCAGGGAAACAGTAACGTCCAGGGCGTTCAGCCGGATTCCGTCCGCCTGCGTCAAATCCATGGGAACGGGCAAGCCGGGGACCGGAGCAATGCATTGAAGGGATATCTCCTGCTGACGGGGCTGCGTGGCTTTTTCCGCGGCGGTCTGTTCCTTACGCTGGGGTTCGGCGGCCATGCCCGGCACGCAGCAAGCAATGCCGGCCAGCCAGATCAGGATAGCCAATCTCATGGCCGTTAGAGTAACGCGCTGCAGTCCGTTCATCAAGTCCATTTAGGGGAGGGAGGACAGGCCCTTTCCGTACCCGCCCTTTCCCCTGAACAACAAAGGGCAGCCTTCAGCCCTCCCTTTAACCAGCAACGTCCACGGCAGGAAACATTCGTTCCAAACTCCGAAACGCACGCCTCATGCCCTATGCAAACCGCCGAGTTGATGCCGGGACATCCTTCTACCGGAGAATCGTAAACATGGTTCCAGGTACAACCAGGTAAAAACACACCAAGGAGCATTGGAGGGTTTTCACGTCATAATACAACACAATTCACTCATTGGCAACAGTTAGACCCCATTGTTGCGTATTTGCAAGAAGACCGTATTTTTTCGCCCACCAGACGCTGTTAACGCGCTCTTATTACCAGCTTTTTATGAACCGCCCGCCTGCCGGAAGAGCCCCCAAACGCCCTGCGATATCATGCGCCAAACAAAAAAAGGAAGCGTGCAAAGAACAGAAAAAAATCACGCAAGACAGGAGAATTTTTTCTAGAAAACAGGACAAACAACACAATATATAGCGTATATAAAAAAATACTGTACAATATTTCCTTTTCATCAGGATTATTTTTCAGTAGATAATGCACACGCTACGCGCCGCCGCCCCACGACGAAGCGCAAGCCTTACGGGATTGTTCCCAAATCTTTCTACTTCGCAAGCCAATGACCACAGACAACTCGCAAACCATACTCAAACTGCGCACAGGCCAGGAAATCCTCCTCCCCCAGAGGAAAGACCTGCTGGGCGGTTTGAAATTCACCAGAAGATTTTCACACAATGAAGTCCACCCCTATGATGAAGTGGACTGGACGCGCCGCGACGTCCGCATTATGGATTGGAAAACCGGCAAGACCATTTACGAGCGTCTGGGTCTGGAAGCTCCGGCCCATTGGGATGACAACGCCGTCAAAATCACGGCGGACAAGTACCTTTTCGGCAGCGAACCCGGCTCCCTGGAATATGAAGACAGCTTCCGCAATATTTACGACCGCATTTCCAATACTTACACCGTATGGGGATGGGAGGAAGGCTACTTCGCCACGCTGGAAGACGCGGAAATTTTCAATGAGGAAATCAAGGCCATGCTGGTGCAGCAGGTATGGGCGCCCAATTCCCCCGTCTGGTTCAACATCGGTCACTGGGAGCAGTGGCGCTGGGGACGCCCGGACCTGAGGGAAAGCTATACAGGCCACGGCAACAAGGCCTACCATACCAAGGGGACCAAGAACAATCTGAAAACCTTCACGGTCCAGTCCACGTATGAATATCCCCAGTGTTCCGCCTGTTTCCTGACGGAAGTGGGAGACAGCATGGAGGATATTCTGGACCACCTGACGACGGAAGGCCGTATTTTCGCGTCCGGTTCCGGCGTGGGCATCAACCTGTCCACCCTCCGGTCCTCCAAGGAACCCATCAGCGGCAAGGGCCGGTCCTCCGGTCCCATCTCCTTCGACCGCGGCTGGGACCGCATGGCCGGAGCCATCAAATCCGGAGGAAAGACGCGCCGCGCCGCACGCATGGTCCTGATGTTCAGCGACCACCCGGATATTTTCGAATTCATCAATACGAAGAACCGCCAGGAAGACATCGCCAAGGTTATCCTGCGCGAACACAACGTGCATGTGGAGCTCAAGCAGATTGCGGAAACCAAGCTGGTTGCCGGCACTCCGGCGGAAAAGGCCGCCGCACGCGTCATTCTTTCCCTGCCCCTGGCTACGCGGAACAGTTTTGACCCGCACATGGACGCCCTGCTGTACGGGGAAACGCTCTCCCACCAGAACGCGAACCATTCCGTCTCCCTGAAG